>DATLQW010000184.1:0-112867 GCA_035535035.1 Acetobacteraceae bacterium | reverse complement strand
CGAGAACGTCCGTGAAACGCATCCGGCGTATCCCTTCGTGAATCCGTGCCCGGTCCATGCAAACCCCCATTCGTTGGGGGCCAAAGGACCGGACACTTCACGAGCTACAAAACCCGGACAGATCACGAGCTAGCCACATCGCGCTTGAAGGGGGGTGGGCCGCGGCCGGACAAAGTGGCAGGATGACCGCCAGTGACCCGAGCCCGGATGCCCACCGCCCGATGCATCAGCTTCTGCTTCTGCGTCACGCCAAGTCGTCCTGGGACGACACCAGGCTGGCCGATCGCGACCGGCCATTGACGGAGCGTGGCCGCCGCGCCGCCGCCGCGATGCGCCAGGCGATGCAGCAGCTCGGCCTTGCGCCCGACCTTGTCCTGGTCTCCCCCGCCCGGCGCACGCTGCAGACCCTCGACCTGCTGGAACCCTGGGACGAGACGCCGTTGCAAGAGCAGATCGAGGGACTCTATCTGGCCAGTCCGGCGCGGTTGATCGGCATCGTGCACGACATCCCGGAGACGGTGCGCAGCGTGCTGCTGATCGGCCACAACCCCGGCATGCACGACCTGGCGCAGGCGCTGATCGTGGGCGCGCAGCCAACCGACGCCGCGCGCCGGCTGGCCGCGGGCTACCCCACCGCCGCGCTCGCCGAGTTCGCCGTCGCCGGCCCGTGGCGGGGGCTCGGCCCCGGCGGCGCCCGGCTGATCCGCTTCATCACGCCGCGCGAGCTGGAACGCGCCGGCTGAGCGCATGGAACTGGAACTGTGCCTCGATCCGGACGACGCATCGCGCCTTCCCCGGCTGAAATTGCTCGCGGCGGCAACGCGCGGCCGGGCGCAGCCACAGCGCATCGTCTGGCACGACAGCCTTGACGCGGCGCTGACCGCCGATGGCCTGGCGCTGGCGCGGGAACGCAATCTCTGGCGGCTGGAGCGGCTGGTTCCCGATCCGGCCGAGGCCTGGCCGCCGGGTGCCCCGCCGCCTGTCCTGGCTCAGGCGGCGGATTTTTCCGCCGTTGGCCATGACCTGCCGGAACCGTTGGCTCCCGTCGTTGCGTTTGTCGGACGGCGCCACTCGTACGGGCTGGAGACCGCGCAGGGCGCGGTGACGCTGAGCCTCACGCGCGGCACGCTGCGGGCGGTCGCAACGGAACGCGCGGCCAGTCGGGTGCACCTGTCGGGCGACGACCATGCGGTGCTCCAGCTCGCCCTGGCGTTGGCCGGGGAGTTGCGGCTGGCGGTGCCGCTCGCCACGCTGGCCGGCGAGGCGCTTTGCACCGCCCGCGCCAGCGCGCCGCTCCCGCGGCGGCTGGGCGCGCCGCACCTGCCGGAAGGCCTTGGCATTTCGGATGCCTTCGCGTTCGTGCTGGCACACCTGACCGAGGTGGTGCTGCATTTCGCGCCCTTTGCGGCGGAAGACGTGAGCGGCCCGGAGCCGGTACACCAGATGCGCGTGGCGCTGCGGCGACTGCGCTCCGCCGTCACGGTTTTTCAGCGAGTGATCGACGGTCCCGAACTGGCGGCGGCGACGGCCGGGCTGAAAGCGCTGAGCACGCGGTTGGGCCCGACGCGCGACTGGGACGTGTTCCTGGGCGAAACCATGCCGGCGGTGAGCGCCGCGTTTCCCAACGAGCCGAAGCTGGCGCGGCTGATCGCGGCCGGCGAGCGGCGGCGGCGGGAGTGCCATGCGGCCCTGCGCGACTTCCTGCGCTCCGCGGAGTTCCGCCGGTTGGGGATCGGATTGGCCTGGTTGGCGGCGGCGCGGTCGTGGTACCCGGCGGCGGCGGAAGGCCCGGAGCAGTTTGTGTCGCTGCGGGAGTTCGCATCGGACGTGCTGCATCGGCGGCGGCGCAAGCTGCTGCGCACCGACGACATCGCCGCGCTGGACCCGCGGGCGCTGCATGCGCTGCGCCTGCAGGCGAAGCGGGCACGCTATGCGGCGGAGATTTTTGCCCCGTTGTATCCCGGCAAGGCGCCGCGGCGGTTCATTCACCGCCTTACCGCGGTGCAGGACGGGCTGGGGCAGCTCAATGACCGGGCCACCGCGGAGAAGCTGCTGGCGGAGCTTGGCGGGGTGGGCGGCCGACACGCCTATGCCGCCGGGCTGGTGCTGGGCTTTGCCGTCGCCGGGACAACGGCGGAGGTGCTTCCCCGGGTGATGCGGCGGTGGGAGAAGTTCCAGCGGGCAGCGGCGTTCTGGGAGTAATGCGACCACGTGCCGCGCAACCGCGACACCTGCCTGACGGCCGCCGGCGCCGGGTGTGTTCCGCATGGTGCCAGGACTGCGCAACCTCGCGCGCGGTTTGCTTGATCTTGCTGCTCGCTGCGAACCGCTTCTGGTCCCGGTCGAATTCGCGTGCCGCCGTCCGGTCGCCCTCACCCGCGTTCTTCTGCACCTCCCCTCGTGGTTGCTGCCCGGGTGAAAGTTGCGAAGACCCTGTGACAGCCCAACACCGCCCGAACCGGCTGCCGCAAGAGGCCGTACAGCAAGGTCCCTGCGCCTGCCGCCTTTGGAGTGAAACAAATACCCCACTCGTTCCTTGCTCCACGAAACAAGCGCAAGACTCGGGCGTTTCCCCGCACACTTCGCCGCCACCCTCTATTGCATTGCACAATCGTTAAGCACAAACCGCCCTGCTTGTCGTGACCCGGCCCGCCCGCTAGGTGTGCGAAAGCGGCTTCAGAGGCAGGGGCGCAGGCGGGGGAGCAAGCGGATGGCGCAGGCGGCACACAAGGGAAAACGCGGCAAGCAGGCCGGCGCCGGCGGGCACGAAGAACTCCTGCGTGCCTACCGCATGATGCTGCTGATCCGCCGCTTCGAGGAACGCGCCGGCCAGCTTTACGGCATGGGCCTGATCGGCGGCTTCTGCCATTTGTACATCGGCCAGGAAGCGGTCGTCGTCGGCATGCAACTGTCGATCGAGGACGGCGACGAGGTCATCACCTCCTATCGCGATCACGGCCACATGCTGGCAACCGGCATGGACCCGAAGGGGGTCATGGCCGAGCTCACCGGACGGCGCGACGGCTACTCGCACGGCAAGGGCGGCTCGATGCACATGTTCAGCAAGGCGAAGAATTTCTTCGGCGGGCACGGCATCGTCGGCGCGCAGGTGAGCATCGGTACCGGCCTGGCGTTCAGCAACTGGTATCGCGGCAATGACCGCGTGTCGGTGACGTATTTCGGCGAGGGCGCCTCCAGCCAGGGCCAGGTCTATGAAAGCCTCAACCTCGCCGCGCTGATGAAGCTGCCTGTCGTTTATGTGATCGAGAACAACCGCTACGGCATGGGCACCTCGATCGACCGCGCCTCGGCGTCGAAGGATCTGTCGAAGAACGGCGCGCCGTGGGGGATTCCCGGCATGCAGGTGGACGGCATGGATGTGCTGGCGGTGAAGCAGGCCGGCGAACAGGCGGTGGCGCATTGCCGCGCCGGCAACGGTCCCTATTTGCTCGAAGTGAAGACCTATCGCTATCGCGGCCACTCGATGTCCGATCCGGCGCGCTACCGCACGCGCGAGGAAGTGCAGGAGATGCGCACCCAGCACGACTGCATCGAGAATGCGCGGCACAAGCTGGAGGCGCTAGGCGTGACCGAGGAGGCGCTGAAGAAATTGGAGGACGACGTGCGGACGATCGTGCAGGACGCCGCCGCCTTCGCCCAGCAGAGTCCGGAGCCGGATGCGTCCGAGCTCTATACGGACGTGCTGCTGGAGGGCTGAGCGATGTCCACGCAAATCCTGATGCCGGCGCTGTCGCCCACCATGACTGAGGGCAAGCTCGCCAAATGGCTGAAGAATGTCGGCGACGAGGTGCATGCCGGCGACGTCATCGCCGAGATCGAGACCGACAAGGCGACGATGGAAGTCGAGGCGGTGGACGAGGGCAAGCTGGCACAGATCCTGGTTGACGAAGGCACCGAGGGCGTCGCGGTGAACACGCCGATCGCGGTGCTGGCGGCGAACGGCGAGGACACCAGTGCGGCGAAGGCCGCACCGAAGCCGGAAACCGCGCCGAAGCAGGAAGTCGCGGCCGAGGATGGCGGCGCGATCGCCGAACCGGGCACGCGGAAGCAACGCAAACCGGCGGTCGAAGCGGCTTCGGCTCCCGAGAAGGATTGGGGACCGAGCAAGCCGATCACCGTGCGCGAGGCGCTGCGCGACGCGATGGCGCTGGAATTGCGCCGCGACGACAAGGTCTTCCTGATCGGCGAGGAAGTCGCGCAATACCAGGGTGCCTACAAGATCAGCCAGGGCTTGCTGGACGAATTCGGTCCCAGGCGCGTCATCGACACCCCGATCACCGAGCACGGTTTCACCGGCATGGCGGTAGGCGCGGCGCTGAACGGGCTGCGGCCGATCGTCGAGTTCATGACCTTCAACTTCGCCATGCAGGCGATGGACCAGATCATCAATTCGGCGGCGAAGACGCTGTACATGTCGGGCGGCCAGATGGGCTGCCCGATCGTGCTCCGCGGCCCGAATGGGACGGCGGCACGCGTCGCGGCGCAGCACTCGCAGTGCTACGCGAGCTGGTACGCGCACGTGCCGGGACTGAAGGTGGTGTCGCCGTGGTCGTCGGCCGATGCGAAGGGCCTGCTGCGCGCGGCGATCCGCGATCCGAATCCGGTCATTTTCCTCGAGAACGAAATCCTCTACGGCCACACCTTCGAGTGTCCGACCGACGACGAGTTCATTCTCCCGTTGGGCAAGGCGAAGATCGAACGCACTGGCGACCGCGTCACCATCGTCGCGTTCTCCATCATGGTCGGCGTGGCGTTGCAGGCGGCCGACGCGCTGGCGGCGGACGGGATCGAGGTGGAGGTGATCAACCTGCGTTCGCTGCGTCCGCTGGATACCGCGACGATCATCGCCAGTGTGAAGAAGACCAACCGCATCGTCACGGTGGAGGAAGGCTGGCCGTTCGCCGGCATCGGCGCCGAGATCGCCATGCAGGTTCTGGAACATGCGTTCGACTGGTTGGACGCGCCGCCGGTGCGCGTGCACGGGGTGGACGTGCCGCTGCCCTATGCCGCCAATCTGGAGAAGCTCGCGGTGCCGCAGCCGGAATGGATCGTCGATGCGGTAAAGAAGATCGTCTGAGGGGGCGCGGGAAACAAATGGCGACGAACATCCTGATGCCGGCGCTCTCGCCGACGATGACCGAGGGAACGCTGTCACGCTGGCTGAAGAAGGAGGGCGAACAGATCCGCGCCGGTGACGTGATCGCCGAGATCGAGACCGACAAGGCGACGATGGAAGTCGAAGCGGTGGACGAGGGCGTGCTCGGCAAGATCCTGGTCGGCGACGGGACCGAGGGCGTGAAGGTGAACCAGCCGATCGCGGTGCTGGTGGCGGAAGGCGAGAAAGTTCCGGCCGGCGGCGCGGAGGCGGCGCCTACGCAAGCGGCGAAGCCCGTGCCGGCGGCCGCGGAATCGCCGGCCGCCGAACCGCCGCAGCCGCCAACGCCGCCGCGGCCGGCGGCGCTGCCACAGGACGCGGAGCCGCAGCCGGCCCCGCGGTCCGGCAACGGGCATGATAGCGTGGGCGAGCGCATCTTCGTGTCGCCACTGGCGCGGCGCATGGCGCAACAGGCAGGCATCGATCTTGCGGCGCTGAAAGGCAGCGGTCCGAGCGGACGGATCGTCAAGGCGGATATCGAGGCGGCGCAGCAGCGCGGCGCGGCGCCGGCCGCCCAACCGGCGCCGGCAATGCCGGCCGCACCCGCCGCACCGCGCGCGCCTGCACCGCCGATCACCGCGCCGCACCGCGTCGTGCCGAACAGCACGATACGCAAGGTCATCGCGCGGCGGCTTACCGAGGCAAAGCAGACCATTCCGCATTTCTATGTCTCGATGGACATCGAAATCGATGCGCTGTTGAAATTGCGCGAGGAGCTGAACGCCAGGTCGCCGGGGGAAGGCGCCGGCGCGTTCCGCCTGTCGGTGAACGACCTGCTGATCAAGGCCGCCGCGCTGACGCTGCGCCGCGTGCCGAAGGTGAACGCCAGCTACACCGAGGACGCCACGATCCTCTACGACGACGTGGACATCAGCGTCGCGGTGTCCATCCCCGACGGGCTGATCACGCCGATCGTGCGCAAGGCCGACCAGAAGGGGCTGGCGGCGATCAGCAACGAGATGAAGGACCTGGCCGCGCGAGCCAGGATCGGCAAGCTGAAGCCGGAGGAATTCCAGGGCGGCGGGTTCTCGATTTCCAACATGGGGATGTACGGCGTGTCGCAGTTCGCCGCGATCATCAACCCGCCGCAATCGGCGATTCTGGCGGTGGCCGCCGGCCAGCCTCGGCCGGTGGTGAAGCACGGGGCGCTCGCGGTGGCGACGGTGATGACCTGCACGCTGGCGGTGGATCACCGCGTGGTTGACGGCGCGCTGGGCGCCGAGTGGATGGCCGCGTTCAAGGTCATCGTCGAGGACCCGCTTAATCTGATGCTGTGAGGGTAGCTCTCTGGGCGAGAAGTGTTTGCGAACGGTGGAAAAGAGTGGCACTGACACCCGAGCACATTGTAAACAGGTGGTTGAACGATAAGGTCGCTTGCCAATACTGTGACTACGTCGCTGAAACCCTGGTCGCCCGGATGCGCGACCCGACAATCGATCATTTCGGGCCCGACGGCGGCAACGGGGTCGAGAATCCGAGGACATGCTGCCGTCTCTGCAACTCGATCAAAAGTGATCTCACGTTCTTCGAGACTGATGCCGATGTTCGGCTCTATGTTCAGGCGCACCTGCGAGAATGCACCCTGCCATGGTACGAGCACAACGTGGTTCAAAGGATCCGCTGGCAAGGACCGTCGCGTGATGCACTGCGCTGCCTATATGAGCTCGCACGGGCCGAACCCGGCGGTGCCGCATAATTCGGGCGAGAGTTTTGCGGCGGAAGTCGCGATCGGGGGGTGGTACGATGGTACAGCGTTTGAGCCGGCAGCAGTTTCGGGAATGGGCAGGGGCGCGCGGAGAGCGCTACGAACGGGTGGGTGGCGAGCCCGTGGCGATGTCGCCGGAACGGATCCAGCACGCGCGGATCAAGAGCCGTGTCTGGGCCGCGCTTGACCGTGCCATCCGCGGCGCCGCCGTTCCCTGCGAGGCGCTGCCTGATGGCGTGACCATCGAAATCGACCTGGACACCGATTACGAGCCGGACGCGATCGTGAACTGTGGTCCGCCTGCTCCGGGCGACTCGGTCGCCGCGACGAACCCGGTTGTTGTGGTGGAGGTCCTGTCGCCCGGTACTCAATCCATTGATCTCGCGGAGAAGCTCGCCGACTACTTTCGCGTCCCTTCAATTCAGCATTACCTTATTGTGCGATCGACCCGACGGGAAGTAGTTCACCACCGGCGTATCGGCGCCGACATCATGACCCGAGTGGTCAACCTCGGCTCCATTGCGCTCGAGCCGCCCGGTATTGCAATCGATGTGGCCGACTTTTACCCGAGCGAGCCCTCGGTTTGATGGTTTCGTCCGGCACGCGGCATGAGCGGTGGTACGCCGCCATGGCGGCGGTGCCGGGCCCACGATACGCACAATCATGACCGTCATCACCCTCCGCAACGCCGCGCCAGCCGATGTGCCGGATGTGCTTCGCCTGGTGCGTGGCCTCGCGGAGTACGAGAAGCTGCTGCACGAGGTCGTCATTACCGAGGCGGACCTGCATGCCGCGCTGTTCGGGCCGCAGCCGCGCGCCTATGCGGTGCTGGCACATGCCGCCGACAGCGCGGTCGGCCTGGCGCTGTGGTATTACACCTTCAGCACGTTCCGGGGACGGCCTGACATCTTCCTCGAAGACCTGTTCGTCGAACCCGCCCATCGCGGGCGCGGCATCGGACTGGCGCTGCTGCGTCATCTCGCACAGCGCGCCGTGGCGGAGCATTGCCGCCGCGTCGAGTGGCGGGTGCTGAACTGGAATGCGCCGGCGATCGCCTTCTACGAAAGCCTCGGAGCGGCGAAGATGCAGGATTGGCAGGTGCGGCGACTCGGCGGCGAGGCGCTGACCGCGCTCGCACAGGGAGCAATACATGGCTGACCAGGATTTCGACATTGTCGTGCTGGGCGGGGGGCCGGGCGGCTACGTCGCGGCGATCCGCGCTGCACAGCTCGGCATGAAAGCCGCGCTGGTGGAGCGCGAGCAGCTCGGCGGCATCTGCCTGAACTGGGGCTGCATTCCCACGAAGGCGCTGCTGCGCACCTCCGAGATCAACCACCTGCTGCACCATCTGCCCGAATACGGTTTTGCGGCGGTGGAGTCGCGGTTCGAACTCGACAAGGTGGTGAAGCGCTCGCGCGCGGTGGCAAAGCAGCTTTCCCAGGGCGTGGCGCATCTGATGCGCAAGAACAAGATCACTGTGTTCGACGGCACCGGCAAGCTGGCGGGCAAGCAGACTCTGGCGGTAGAGAAGGACGGCAAACCGGTCGCCACGCTGAAGGCACCGCACATCATCCTGGCGACCGGCGCGCGGGCGCGGCAGCTTCCCGGCATCGCAGCGGACGGCAAACTGGTCTGGGCGTACCGGGACGCGATGGTGCCACCTGCGATGCCGAAATCGCTGCTGGTGATCGGCTCCGGCGCGATCGGCATCGAGTTCGCCAGCTTCTACCTCAACATGGGCGCGGCGGTGACCGTGGTCGAAGTGCTGCCGCGCATTCTGCCCGTTGAGGACGAGGAAATTTCGGCCTTTGCACACAAGGCGTTCGAGAAGCAGGGCATGAAGATCATGACCGGGGTCGCGGTGAAAGGGGCGAAGAAGGGCGCCGACAACGTCACGGTCACGGTGGAAGTCGGCGGCAATGCGCAGGAGATCACCGTGGACCGGGTGATCTCCGCGGTCGGCATCGTCGGCAACGTGGAGGGCATCGGGCTGGAGGGCACAGGGGTAAAAGTCGATCGCACCCATGTAACGATCGACCAATACTGCCGCACCGGCGAACCGGGCGTGTATGCGATCGGCGACCTCGCCGGGCCGCCCTGGCTGGCACACAAGGCGATGCATGAGGGGGTGGTCTGCGTGGAGAAGATCGCCGGCCTGAACGACGTGCATCCGATGAATGTGCGCAATATCCCCGGCTGCACCTATTGCCGGCCGCAGATCGCCTCGGTGGGGCTGACCGAGGCGCGCGCCAGGGAATTGGGCTATGAACTGAAGGTGGGAAAATTCCCGTTCATCGGCAACGGCAAGGCGATCGCCATGGGCGAGCCGGAGGGCCTGGTCAAGACGGTGTTCGATGCCAAGACCGGCGAGTTGCTGGGTGCCCACATGGTCGGCGCCGAGGTCACCGAACTGATCCAGGGCTATACCATCGCCCGCACCCTGGAGAGCACCGAAGCCGAGCTGATGCGCACGGTGTTTCCGCACCCGACGATCAGCGAGACGATGCACGAGGCGGTGCTGGCGGCGTACGGCCGGGCGCTGCATTTCTGACCGGTCTCTTTGCTCCCGACTGGGGCGACGACCGAGCCGTGATCGCCGTTGATTTGTGTCCAGTTCGGCACTATGTCCGGTTTTGGACATGGAGACAGCCATGGTTGCGGCGCGCCGGCGGCTGGATGAGGCCAAGGCCCCGGATCGACTGGATGCGACACGCTTTGCGCCAGCAAACCGGCGGCGCCTCAGCGGACCCGGATTGCGCAGCTTTCTCGCCATCGCCGATCTATGGGGGCTGACGGAAGACCAGCGGCGCCTGATTCTCGGATTGCCGTCCCGGTCCACCTACCACGGTTGGGTCAAGACCGTCCGCGAACACGGCGAGATCACGCTCGGCGTCGATGCATTGCTGCGCATCTCGGCGGTGCTCGGCATCCACCAGGCGCTCGGCATTCTGTTCCAGAACGAGCATGACGGGGTCGCGTGGCTGCGAACCCCGCATCGCGCGACGGTGTTCGGCGGTGCGCCGCCACTGGCGTTCGTCACCAGCGGCACGCAGGACGGGTTGCTGACGGTGCGGCGGTTTCTCGATGCCGCCCGCGGCGGGATTTGCATGGAGCCGAACGAGTTGGACGCCGGGTTCGCCCGCTATGCCGATGCCGACGTCGTGGTCTCGTGACCGAGCTCTACCGGCCGGCACCGCAGCCGACCCATCGCCTGATCCCGTCGCGCTTCCCGCCGATCGGGCTGTTCGATACCGTGGCCACCGCGGCCGATCTCGCGGCGGTCATGGAACTGGCGGGCTGGACCAACGACCGCCTGGTGGCGGAGCGTATCGCCCGGTTGCCGCAGGCGGAGTGGGTCTATGGGCGAGCAAACGCCAGCGTCGTGATGGCGGCTTTCCTGCACGTCGGGCCGGTTGGGGGGCGATTCAACGGGCCGGAGCTGGGGGCGTGGTACGCCTCGGAGGCGTTGGTCACGGCGGCGGTTGAAGTCGCGCACCATATGCGGCGGGAGGCGGTGGCGCGGGGGATCGCGGGCGTGCAGCGCCAGTTCCGGCAATACTCGGCGCGGACGATCGGGGCGTATCTCGATATCCGTGGGGCGCAGGAGGAGGTGGCCGAGGTCTATGCAGCGGACCGCTACGCGGCCTCGCAGCGTTTTGGCGAGGAGATTCGGGCCAGCGGACGGGCCGGTATCCTGTATGACAGCGTGCGGCATGCGGGCGGGGTGAATGTTGTGGTCCACCGGCCGCGTAATGTGGTGGACGTGGTCCAGACCGATCACTTCGAGGTCCGGGTTGTTGCCGCAAGCCGGCGGATTGAGGTGCGGAGGCTGGTGTGATCGGAGACAGAGGCCCGCTGCGTCATACCTCTGGCTTGGTCCACGGAGCTAATTCAGGACCACGTCATCGCGGGCACGCTGGACATCCCGGCAGCCAAACCGACACGCACCGGTGTTCCCGAAGCGGCGTGCCGGTTGGACGGGGTGCAACGTGCTCCTGACTGGAATCCCGGGCGCTTGACGCCCCCGGCTCCCCCCGCCACTTCTACCCCGCCATGGCCACCCACCTCGTCATCGACCACCGTGCCGGCGCTCTCCGCCACCCGGAGAAGGCGCGCCGCCCGGACAACCCGATCCAGCGCAAGCCCGCCTGGATCCGGGTCAAGGCGCCCACTCACCCGGTGTACCACGAGACCCGCGCCCTGATGCGCGAGAACCGCTTGGTCACCGTCTGCGAGGAAGCCGCCTGCCCCAATATCGGCGAGTGCTGGAGCCAGCGCCACGCCACCATGATGATCATGGGCGACACCTGCACCCGCGCCTGCGCGTTCTGCAACGTGCGCACCGGCCAGCCGCTCGCGCTGGATGCCGGCGAACCCGCCCGCGTCGCCGACGCCGTTTCCCGGCTCGGCCTGCGGCACGTCGTCATCACCTCGGTCGATCGCGATGACCTGGCGGACGGTGGTGCCGCCCATTTCGCCGCCACCATCCGCGCGCTGCGCGCTGCCGCGTCGGGCACCACGATCGAAGTGCTGACCCCGGACTTCCTGCGCAAGCCGGGCGCCATGGAAACCGTGGCGGACGCCAGGCCCGACGTGTTCAACCACAACCTGGAGACCGTGCCGCGGCTGTATCCCGCCATCCGTCCCGGCGCGCGCTACTACCAGTCGCTGCGCTTGCTCGACCGCGTGAAGCAGCGCGGGCCCGAAATCTTCACCAAGTCCGGCATCATGGTCGGGCTGGGCGAATCGCGTGGCGAGGTCATGCAGGTGATGGACGACCTGCGCATCGCGGAGGTCGATTTCCTCACCATCGGCCAGTATCTGCAGCCGACGGTGAAGCACGCGGCGGTCGATCGCTTCGTCACGCCCGAGGAATTCGCCGACTACGCCGCGCTGGCTCGTGCCAAGGGGTTCCTGCTGGTCGCCGCGACGCCGCTGACCCGCAGTTCCTACCACGCAGACGCTGATTTTGCCGCCCTGCGCGACGCGCGGGAGGTGGGGTGTGCAACGCGGGGGGCGGCGCCCGCCATGCGCTGATGCCCACCCACGCGGAACGCCAGATCATTCCCTACCGGCCGGACCAGCTCTTCGATCTGGTCGCCGACGTGGCCAGGTATCCGCAGTTCCTGCCCTGGTGCGTCGCCGCCCGGGTGCGCCACCGCACCGAACACGAATTGCTCGCCGACCTGACCATCGGATTCGGGCCGTTCCGCGAGACTTTTGCCACCCGCGACACGCTGGACCGGCCGCGTACCGTGCGGGTGCGCTACGAGACCGGCCCGTTCCGCTACCTCAACAACGAATGGAACTTCCTGCCGCACGATAACGGCACGGAGGTCGACTTCTTCGTCGATTTCGAATTCCGCAGCCGCATCCTGCAGGCCGCCATCGGCGTGGTGTTCAACGAAGCGGTGCGCCGCATGGTGAACGCGTTCCAGAAGCGCGCGCGCGACGTCTATGGTCCGCCGGCCGCGCAGCCGGCGGACGCACCGGCCTCGGCCGCCAAACCCGGCTGAGTGGGTGAGCGGCAGGGCATCGGTGCCCAATATCGGCCGGCAGCAGGCCGGCTCCGTTGTGGTCCAAGACGAACTGCCATATTGCCAGGCCGGATACTTCGGGTTTATAACCAGAGGTTGCGAGGCAAAACCGGCGCTCGCGCCAGACTTGCGGAAGCTCGATTCACGCGTTGCGCCACAATTCCGCAACGCCGCCGACACCATTGCTGTCATACAGACCACGTCCTACCCCGTGCGTCTGAGCGATGGCCCCGGCCGCCAGAATTGATCCTCGGCAAGAAGGGCACCGCGAAATCGTGGCGATACGCGAGGCTGCCTCACGCGGACGGCTGATCCCGGATGCCATGTGACAGCGGTGGCGTTTGATCGGGGGTGAGCGACGCGACGACCATCCGCCAGCGGTCGGCCTTCCTGGCGGCGAGCGGCCCTTCGCATGGACCGCCGAGAGAACAAAATCGACTGTACCGGCGGCTGGCGTACCAAGCGGAGCCAGGTCGCGACGTCCGACTTTCCGCACCAGCGAGAGCTTCATGCCCATATCTGTTCCTGGCCGCGATCAAGGCCGCAGACCGATCTCCGCCGTCACCGAGCCGCGCCGTACCAGGCTGCTCATCCACGCAATCGTGGTGGCCGGTCTGGTGTTCGTCCTCGGACTATGGGCAGAGGCATTCACCCTTATCGGCTCCGAGCACCGCGCGGCCGTCGCGCATGCCGGCATCGATGCCCGCAACCTCAGCGCCGCTTTCCAGGAGGAGGTCAGCAGCAGACTCGACGGTGTCGCCGCTGCCATGAAACGGGTGGCGGCACGCATGCGTGCGCAACCGGGCGACTTCGACCTTCATGCGTGGGCAGGCCAAATTCCCCGGCTGCCGGCGGCGACAGTCCGGGCGGTCATCATCGGGCCGGACGGACGGTTGCTGTCCAGCACGGCGGACTCACACCCCAGGCCGATCGATTTGAGCAACCGTGAGGAGTTCCGCATCCACCTCGACGGCACCTATCACGGCCTGTTCATCGGCAAGCCTGTCCTTGGACGTTCGCCCGGCGAGGCGATCTTCCATGTCTCCAGGCGCGTTGACGCGGCGGATGGACGGTTTCTTGGGGTGATCGCGTTCTCCGTGGCTCCGGCTCAGCTCACCACGCTGCAACGGGCGATCAACCTCCGGCCGCACGACATGATCGCGCTGTTTGGCACCGACCACATCATCCGGGCGCGTTTCAGCGGCGATAGTCCGGACGGCATGGCTGGCGCCGGCGTGGCGCTTCCCCCGCTGCCGGCCGGCGTCGCCAGGGGCAGTGCGCGGGATGGGACCCACATTGCCGAGAGCGCGGTCGATCACGTTGTCAGGGTTTATAGCGACCGCCGCCTTGCCGGATATCCCCTGTTCGTTGCCGTCGGTCTCGACCTGGGCGCCGTGCTGGCGCCGGCTCGCGCTCATGCCAGGCAGATCGAAGCCACCGCGGCGGCCGTCACCCTGCTGCTGTGCGGATTGCTCGCCGCCCTCATCAGGGAGGTCAGGCGGCGGGCCCGGAACGAAATCCAGCTCGCGCACGAACGATCCGCGCTTGCCGCCGACATCGTTCTGCGCAACGAGGCGGAGCGGCAGCTTCGCGAAAAAGAGCAGAGATTCCAGGACATCGCCGAAGTCAGCGGGGATTGGATCTGGGAAAGCGATGCGCAGCACCGGCTCACGTTCCTTGCCGACGATGCGTTCGTCGAGCGGACCGGCCTGAACGCGCTGGGCACGGTTGGCAAGACCCGCTGGGAGCTGGCCGGTGCAGACCCCGCGCGGGAGGAAAAATGGTGCCAGCACAAGGCGGAGCTTGATGCCCACCGGCCGTTCCGGATGTTCCGCTACGCGGTCACGACAGCCGCGGGCGAGATTCGCCACTTCGCGGTCAGCGGCAAGCCGGTGTTCGGCGCAGGCGGCAGTTTTCTCGGCTATCGCGGGACCGCCACCAACGAAACCCCGATGATCGAGGCGCTGCGGCGCGCGGAGCAAGCGGAGACCCTGCTGCGCGATGCGCTGGACAGCACGGCGGAAGGGTTCGTCATCTTCGACAGCGACGATCGCCTGGTGCTGTGCAACGCGGCGTATCGCCGCATGTACCCGGCCAGCGCGCACCTCATGGTGCCCGGGGTAATGTTCGAAGTTCTGGTGCGCAACTCCGTGAATTCCGGCCACTATCCGGATGCCGCCGGGCACGAGGAGGAATGGGTCGCCAACTTCCTCCGCATCCACCGCGAGGCGGTCGCCGAGCTGGAGACGCAGACGCGGGAGGGACGCTGGATCCTGGCGTCGGAGCGCCGGATGCGCAGCGGCGGCCTCGCCGGACTGCGGGTCGATATCACCGAACTGAAGCGGATCCAAGGCGCGTTGCGCGATAGCGAGCGGCGGCTGCGCGATTTCGCCGAAATGGCGTCCGACTGGTTCTGGGAACAGGACGCCGATTTCGGGTTCGTCTGGCACTCCGAAGGTCCGGGGGCCGTCATCCTGCCGCCCGAGCCATATTTTCGCAGGACCCGATGGGCGCTGTATCCGGACGGCGCTGCGCCAGAGCAATGGGAGGCCCATAAGGCCGATCTCGCCGCGAGGCGGTCGTTCCGGGATTTCCGTTATCATGCACCCGACCGCAACGGACGCGTGCGCCACATCAGCATCCATGGTGTCCCGGTGTTCGATTCCGCCGGCGGCTTTGCCGGCTATCGCGGCATCGGACGCGACATCACCGCGCAGATCGAAGCCGAGCAGGAGCTCAAGCAGGCCAAGGAGCGGGCGGAGCAGGCCGAGACGCTGTTGCGCGACGCGGTGGACAGCATCTCCGAGGGGTTCGTGATCTTCGATCGCGACGACCGCTTCGTGATGTGCAACGAGGTCTATCGCCAGATCTACGCCGATGGCGCGGACCTCCTGGTGCCGGGCGTGTCGTTCGAGGAGATCGTGCGGCACGTGGTTGCCAAGGGCGGCAACGTCGATGCGCATGGCCGGGAGGCGGAATGGCGGGCCGACCGGATGCGGCAACATCGCGAAGCCAAGGGTTCCAAGGAGCACCAGCGGGCCAATGGCGCATGGTACCTTGCCACCGACCGGCGGATGCAGAATGGCGGCATCGCCGGGCTGCGGATCGACATCACCGCGCTGAAGCAGGCGCAGGCGGCATTGGGCGAGAGCGAGGCCCGCCTCGACCGCGCGCAGGCGATCGCCGGCATCGGCAGTTGGGAGCTGGACGCGGCCACCGGCCGCTACATCTGGTCGAAGGAACTGTACCGCATCCGCGGCGTCTCCCCGGAGAGCTTCAAGCCGAATATCGACAACGTCGCGCAATATGTGCACCAGGACGACTACCCTGTGGTCCGGCGCTGGCTGGCGAACCTGATGGAGGGGCGCGAGCAGAACGCCCTGGAACCGAAGATCGTCCGGCCGGACGGCGAAGTGCGCGTGCTGCGCGTGGAAGGCCGGGCAGTGACCGATCCCGGCGGCGCCGTCCTCCGGGTTGCCGGCACCATGCAGGACATAACCGAGCGCCGGCTGATCGAGCGCCAGCTCGCGCAGGCGCAGAAGATGGAGGCGATCGGCAACCTCACCGGCGGCATGGCACACGATTTCAACAACGTGCTCGGCGTCATCATCGGCAACCTCGACCTGCTGAAGCGGCTGATCCGGGACAATGCGGCGGCGACCGAGCTGTGCGGCGAAGCGCTGGACGGGGCGAGCCGCTGCACCGACCTGATCCGGCGCTTGCTCGCCTTCGCCCGCCGCCAGTCGTTGCGGCCGGAAATCACCGACATGAACGCGCTGGTGGGTGACGTGGCCCGCCTGCTCGGCCGCATCCTCGGCGAGGACATAGCGATGAACCTGCACCTCGATGCCGGGCTGCAGCCGGTCCTGGCGGACCCGTCCCAGTTGGAGGCCGCGCTGGTCAATTTCGCGACCAACGCCCGCGACGCGATGCCGAAGGGCGGACGCCTCGACATCAGCACAAGCAACGTCGTGCTCGATGCGAGCTACGCCGCGCTGCATCCCGAAGTCAGCCCGGGCGGCTATGTCCGCATCGAGATCAGCGACACCGGCAGCGGCATTCCGCCGGAGATCATCGGCCGCATCTTCGAGCCGTTCTTCACCACCAAGGAGCCGGGCAAGGGAACCGGCCTGGGGCTGTCCATGGCGTTTGGCTTCGTCAAGCAGTCCGGCGGTCACCTGGCGGTCTATAGCGAACCCGGCCTCGGCACGACGTTCCGGGTGTATCTGCCGAACGGCATGGCCGAGGACACCGCGCCGGTCCTCCTGTCCGCAGCGGGCCCGGTTGCCGGCGGCGCCGAGACGGTGCTGGTCGTGGAGGACAATACGCAACTGCGCCAGGCCACCGTGCGGCAACTGACCGCGCTGGGCTACCGGGTGCTCGAGGCAGAGTGTGCGGCGGCGGCGATGGCGGTGTTGTCCGGCGCGCAGGTGGACCTGCTGTTCACCGACCTGGTGATGCCGGGGAGCATGGACGGGCTCGACCTGGCCCACCGGGCGATATCGTTGCACGCCGGGCTGAAGGTATTGCTCACCTCGGGGTTTCCCGGCGTGCGGGGCGCGCAACAACGCATGGCGGACTGCCCGTTTCCGATGCTCAACAAGCCGTCCCGCCAGGACGAGTTGGCGCGGATGGTGCGCGAGGTTCTGGACTCCGGCGACGCCCCGGCGGCGAACGCCGCGGCACGGCCCTTCGCTTGGCCGGCCGGCCGTCTATATTGTGACGACAGGGCCGGTGAGGGAGAACGGGTGTGACGACGCGCGTTCTGATATTCGACGATGACGCCGCGGTCGGCCGTCTCGCGGTCAGGGTCGCCACCTTGTCGGGCATGGACGCGATGGCGGTGACCGATGCCACGGCCTTCGCTCAGCGCCTGCGTACCCTCCCGCCGCAGATCGTCCTGCTAGACCTGCAACTCGGCGAAACGGACGGGGTGGAGCAATTGCGGCTGCTGGCGGAGTGGCAATACGGTGGCGCGCTGGTGCTGATGAGCGGCTTCGACGCGCGGGTGCTCGGCACCGCGCGAGCGCTGGGTCAGAGCATCGGCCTGAAGGTCGAGGCGGTGCTGGAAAAGCCGCTGCGCATCGTGGAGTTGGAAGCGGTGCTGCGGCGGCTGCAATCCGCCGGCCAGTCGCCGTCGGCCGAACGGTTGCTGGCGGCGATCGCCAACGACGAGCTGGTACTGGATTTCCAGCCGGTGGTTTCCCGCCAGCCGAAGACGCTGAAGAAGCTGGAGGCGCTGGTCCGCTGGGATCATCCGATCGCCGGGCGGATCCCTCCCGCCGATTTCCTGCCGATGGCGGAGAGCAATACGGGGATCATCGATGCACTGACCGACTGGGTCGTGGGCGCCGCGGTGGAGGCATACCAGGTGCTGGCGGAGCTTGGCGTCAGCGTGCCGCTGGCGGTGAACATGTCCACGCGGAACCTGCACGACCTGACCGTGCCGGACCGGCTGGAGCAACGCCTGCGGGCCGGTGGCATGCCGGCGCGGCATCTATGTCTGGAGATCACCGAGAGCGCGGCGTTCAAGGATGCCTCGCTGACCATGGACATACTGAGCCGGGTGCGGCTCAAGGGCATGCAGCTTTCAATCGATGATTTCGGCACCGGTCATTCGTCGTTGAAGGTGCTGCGGCAGATGCCGTTCTCGGAAATCAAGATCGACCGCTCGTTCGTCGCGGACGCGGCCACGTCGCGGGATTCGCGGGCGATCGTGAAGTCCATCATGGATCTCGCGGCCAACATGGAGATGGGCTGCGTCGCCGAGGGGGTGGAGACGGAGGAAGCCGCCGCACTGCTGGAACAATTGGGGAGGTGCGACATGCAGGGGTTTCTGATCGCGCCGCCGATGCCGGTGGAGGCGGTTCCCGCGTGGCTGGCGATTTGGATGCGGTGCGGCACGGCGGCGCCGCGGCGCCATCCCCGGGATGCGGTGCCAGAGCCGGCGACGGCGCCCGCCGAGGCGGTGCCCGCCGACGTGCCGCCGGTGCCGCTGCCGGGGGCGGCGGTGGGCGACGCGGCGCTCTCGCCCCAGCAGATCGAAACGATGCGGTTGTTGTCCGAGGGGTGCTCGGCGAAGGAGATCGCGCACCGGCTGGATATCGGCATCGGCGCGGTGAAGGTGCACCTGTCGCGGGCATACTGCGCGCTGGGCGCGCGCAACGGCACTGAGGCGGTGGAGCGAGTGCGCGGAATGCTGGAGGCGCGGGCCGGCGGGCCGGGTTAGATTCGCGGCTCACCCGCGCGTGGCGGGCGAAGGTTCCCAGCACCGGCGCCATGCGCACTATGCGCCTTCCCCGGCATTCACCACCACGCCGGCAGCACTGTCCCCGTGTTTCACGAATTGGCCCAGCCCGCGGCAGAAATAGCTGTTGCAGACATCGGACCGCAGCGTGCGGTCCAGGGTGCAGCCCTCCGGCCCGTGGAACACGCAGGAATCCTGGTATGCCGCCGGCGGCACGCGCTCGCTGTATAGCCGCAGCACCGCGCGGGCATCCAACTCCGGTCTTGCGCGACGCACCCGCGCCATCGCCCGCTCGTCGAGATAACCATGCTCGCCGCCGCCCCTGCAGCACCAGCCCTTGCACAGCGCGCAGGCGGTGCGTGCCACGCGGCCGGCGAAACCCTCCGGCTCGGGCCGCTCCGGCGAGGCCGACCGCTCGCTTTGCTTCAGCTCCCGCTCGGCGCGCAGCGACTCGACAAGGTGCTTGCGCAACCGCCGCACCCGTTCGGCTGCGACCGGCGTCAGCGCCTTGCGGTTCAGCGGCACCATGACCGTTTGGTTGCCGTCCGGTGCCGGGTCGTCGCCGATCGTGACCGGGCAATATTGTGTGGCCATGTGAGGTTCCGCGCCGCGCGCCAAGGTGGCATCCTGGCGTGCCACAGGCAAGGAATCCGCCGTTGCCGATCCCGATCATCCTGGACTGCGACCCTGGCACCGACGACGCGCTCGCGCTGCTGCTCGCGCTGGCGTCGCCGGAACTCGATGTGCTGGCGGTGACCGCCGCGGGCGGCAATGTCGGGCTGCAGCGCACGCTGGCCAATGCGCTTGCACTCACCGCGCTCGCCGGCTCCGCGGTGCCGGTCCATGCGGGCGCCGACCGCCCCCTGCTCGGCGCCTTCGTCAACGAGCCGCGCGTGCATGGCGTGGACGGCCTGGGCGGCATTTCCCTCCCGCAAGGCGGACAGCCGGCACCCGGCGTCGCGGCCGATGCGATCCGCCGCATCCTGCGCGCGGCGACGCAGAAGGTGACGCTGGTCGGCATCGCTCCGGTCACCAACCTGGCACTGGCGTTGGCGACCGAGCCCGGCCTCGCGGCGCAAGTGGAACAAATCATCCTGATGAGCGGCGCCTGGGGCGAGGGCAACGCGACGCCCGCCGCCGAGTTCAACGCGCTGAACGATCCCGAGGCACTGGCCGTGTTGCTCGCCTGCGGCCGGCCGGTGGTGTTCGCCACGCTGGAACTGACCGCCCAGGCGCAGGCCACCGGGGACCGCATCGCCGCGCTGCGTGCCGCGGGAACCGGCCATTGCCTGCGTGCCGCCTGCGATATCCAGGCGAGCGTGCCGTCCTCGCCCCGTCGCGGACATGGCGGCGGCGCGCCGCTGCACGACCCTTGCGCGATCGCCTGGCTGATCCGCCCCGAGCTTTTCGCCACGCGCGGATGCAGCGTTCGCATGGACCTCGGTCCCGGCCCCAGCCGAGGCCGCACCGTGATCGACCGCCGGAACCGCACCGGCGCGCCGCACAACGCCACGGTACTGGAAACGCTGGACGCCGACGGGTTCTTTGCGCTGCTGGCGGAGCGGTTGGCGCGCTTGCCGTGAACCGTGCGGCGGATCATTGCTCGCGCCTGCCCGCCATGGCGGCGACGGGCGCCCCCCTCACCTGACGATCCCCTTGCGTCCCACGATGCGCCGGGACTAGGTTTTCACAGTGATTCGGTCGTTGGCCACCGGCTGGGGAGATGCAATCATGTCACGGACAGTTCCGGATCGACGTTGCACCACCGTTCTGGCTACGTGTCTTGCCGTCGGACTTGCCGCCACCGGCTCGGCCCGCGCATCTGTCATCACCACCTCACCGACATTGCCGCTGCTTGGCATTCCCTATGGATCGCCCACCGGTCCCGGCTGCTTTTCCGCCATAGGCGTGTGCGTCACGCCCGGGACATTCACGCAGACCGCCATCGTGTCGTCGGGGTTCGGCCCCTCCGGGCAGGATATCGTTACCGACACCACGTTTACCGCCGCGCTGACAACGCTGACGAATGCTCCGCTCGGGTCGGTCGCTCTGACCGGAACGTTGGAGGAGGAGGTTCTGGGAAGAACATCCGCCACCGAACTCGGTACGTGGGCGACCGACCTCGTCGCGATGTCGCTGAGTGGCCCCGCGCTCGGCCACACCCTGACGCTGACGCTGGACTCATTGCATCCGTCCGTCGGCACGACGTCGATCGCGCCGTTCAGCAGTGGCAATGTCCAGGAATTCCAGGTCCAGAGCTTCTTCGATGTGTTCGTCGATCTGTCGCTTGACGGCGCGCACCCACGCAGTACCACCGTAGGGCCAATCCTGGTTGCCGCCGGCGTGCCCGAGCCGGCGAGCCTGACGCTGCTCGCACTGCCACTGCTGGCGCTTTCGGCGGCGCGTCGCCGGCGGCGCTGATCCGCCGGAGCTTGTGCTCCGCGCCTCGCATTGCGCCGGTGACGCCCGGGGCCGGCGCTGGCCGCGGCAGGTTTTGCGGACATCCGGCACGGCTGCCCTGACCGGGCTGTCATTGGGCGCGCGCCCATGGCACCCTGGCCAAGCCATCCCCGGCGTCAGTTCCGGGATTGTCGCACAGCAAGGAAAGATCATGCCGACGCTGACCGAAGCCGACCGGATCGAGGTCCAGGTGCTGGTGGACAACGTCACGGATTCGCTGTCCAGCACGCCGCCTTTCGTCACCCGCGAATGGCCCGCGCTGGTGCGCAAAGGCATGCGTCGGGTCGCCGGCGGCAGCCTGTGCTGCGCCAACCACGGCCTGTCGCTGGTGATCCGCGCCACCGCCGGCGACCGCACGCACACCGTGCTGTTCGACGCCGGACCGGTCGATTACGCCGTGGCACGCAACGGCGAGCGCCTCGGCATCGATTTCGGCGCAATCGAGACGGTGGTGCTGTCGCACGGCCATTGGGACCACGGCGGCGGCCTGCTGCAGGCGTTCGAGCTGATGGGTGCGGCGGCGCCGGACCGCAACGTGCCGATCTACCTGCATCCCGGCATGTTCGCCGAACGCGGCCAGCGCCAGCCGGATGGCGGCGTGCTGCCGACGGCCCTGCTGCCAACCCCGGAAGAGCTGGCCGCCGCCGGCGCCGCACCCGTGGTGACCGACGCGCCGCAGATCTTGCTCGATGCCATGTTCTACGTTAGCGGCGAAATCCCGCGGGTGACGCCATACGAGACCGGCCTGCAGGCCCATGTGCGGCGCGACGCGAACGGCGACTGGCAACCCGACCCGCTGCTGATGGACGAACGCTTTCTCGCCGTCGCGGTCAAAGGCAAGGGCATCATCGTGTTCTCCGCTTGCTCGCATGCCGGCGTGGTGAATGTGCTGACCCATGCACGCGCCTGTTTCCCCAGCCAGAAGCTTTACGCCGTGATGGGCGGCTTCCATTTGTCCGGCGAAACCGAGCGCTGCATCCCCGAGACGGTGCGCGACATCGCCGAATTCGGCCTGAGCGTGATCGCCGCGGGCCATTGCACCGGCTGGCGCGCGCTGAACGCGCTGACCCGAATGTGCGGCGAGGACATTGTGGCGCCGCTCGCCGTGGGCAAGATATTCGCGTTCTGACCCCAGGAGACCACCGCCGTGAATCCGGCCGAACTGCCCTTCGACGCCGACGCGATGCTGGATGGCCTGCGCGCCTGGGTGGAATGCGAAAGCCCCACCTACGATGCCGCGGCCGTCAACCGGATGATGGGCATCGCGTCGCGCGACCTGGCGATCGCCGGCGCGCGCATCGAACGGGTTGCCGGGCGCATGGGCTTCGGCGACTGCGTGCGGGCGAGCTTTCCGCATGCCACGCCGAACGAGCCCGGCATCCTGGTGACGGGCCATCTCGATACCGTGCATCCGATCGGCACGCTGCAAAAACTGGCGTTCCGCCGCGCGGGCAACAAGGCCTGGGGACCGGGCATCTGCGACATGAAGGGCGGCAATTACCTCGCGCTGGAGGCGATCCGCCAGCTTGCCCGCGCGCGGGTCGCCACCAGGCTGCCGGTCACCGTGCTGCTGACCTGCGACGAGGAAGTCGGCAGCCCCTCGACGCGCGACCTGATCGAGGCGGAGGCGTCGCGCCATCGCTACGTGTTGGTGCCGGAGCCGGCGCGCGCCGACGGCGGCGTGGTGACCGGCCGCTACGCCATCGCGCGGTTCAACCTGGAGGCCACCGGCCGGCCGAGCCATGCCGGCGCGCGGCTTGCCGAGGGCCGCTCGGCCATCAGGGAAATGGCCCGCAAGGTCGTCGAAATCGAGGACATGACGACCGAGGACTGCACGTTCAGCGTCGGCGTGATCCATGGCGGGGAATGGGTCAATTGCGTGTCCACCATCTGCACCGGCGAGGCATTGTCGATGGCCAGGCGGCAGGATGACCTTGATCGCGGGGTTGCCGCCATGCTGGCGTTGCGTGCCTCCGGGAACGACGTGTCGTTCCGCGTGACGCGCGGCGTGACGCGGCCGGTATGGGAACCGGACGCGCGCGGCATGGCGCTGTATGGCGTGGCCCGCGGCGTCGCGCGCGGACTGGGCTTCGACATTCCGCCGCAGAGTTCCGGCGGCGGCTCGGACGGCAATTTCACCGGCGCCATGGGCGTCGCCACGCTGGACGGTCTTGGCGTGCAAGGCGCCGGCGCGCATACGCTCGACGAGCACATCCTGGTGGACAGCCTGGCGCACCGGGGAAAACTGTTCGCCGGGATCCTTGCCGCGCTGGGCTGACATGGCGCGTTGGCGACGCTTGCGCCGGATGTGGCGGATCGTCGCGGGGCGCCCGCGACTGTTTTTGGGCTTCGCCTGCGGCCTGGTTATCGCGCCGCTGCTGCCGGCGACGTTCGGCCGCACGACCCGTGCCATCATCGCCTGGGACGCCGGCGTGATCGCCTATCTCGCGCTGTCGGCGCTGCTGTTCACCACGGAGCGCGCCGAACGCATGGCGAAAGACGCCGAAGCGCAGCAGGAAGGCGAATGGACCATTTTCGCGCTGACGGTTGCCGCGGTGGTGTTCAGCTTCGCGGCGATTGTCGGCGAATTCGCGGGCACGAAGGATGCGACCGGCTGGCAAAAGAACCTGCATCTCGCGCTGGTGGCGGTGACGCTGTTCGCATCCTGGCTGATGACGCACACGACGTTCGCGTTTCGCTATGCGCACGAGTATTACGCCAGGGACCGCGGCGGGCCGGATATCGACCGGGGGTTGGAGTTTCCTGGAGGGCGGCAACCGGACTATCTGGACTTCATGTATTTTTCACTGGTCCTGGGGATGACGTTCCAGGTCTCCGACGTGCAGATCACCGCGCGCAAGCTCCGGCGCCTGGCAGCGGTGCACGGGCTGCTGAGCTTCCTGTTCAACACGATCATCCTGGCGCTGACGGTGAACCTGGCCGCCGGGTTGCTGTAGCGCGGGACCGCCATGACCCAATCGGCCGATCCCGAGGCCACGGCTCGCGCTGCGCCGGGCGGGGATCGGCGGTCACCCCATCGCCGCGACATAACCGGATTGCGGCCCTGATACTAACGCAAGCATTACCGGAGTATCCGATTTTGGTAATGTGTCGGCGATGTGACTTGCCGCCCGGCCGGAAGTCGCGATTGGGCGCCTGCTCTGCGCGCATAAATGATGCGGCTGCGCTCCAGGGACCGAAAATCCAAGCCGGCGCCGGAAAGCGGAATTATTCGCATTGGCATTGTAACATATCCAGCACATAACTTTAATATACTGATTTGTATCAGACAGTGACTGCATTCTTCGGATTCAGGGAAGTCATCGTCGGCTGCGCCGGATGGACGCTGCGGGATCGGCAACGCTAAACGCGCCTGCGTCAAAACCATCCCATCAGCGGGAGAAACAGTTCAATGCCTCGGGAGTCCATTCGCGCCCGGTGCCTGCTTGCAGGCACCGCCTCTACGCTTGTGCTCATGTTGCTTGCCGTTACCAATCACGCCGCCGCGCAAGGCGCGGTGAACGCCGGCGAGGTCAGCGCCACCGGCACTGCCGGGGCGGTGGCGGGAACCACGGCGCAGCCGACTCAGGAACAGGTCTTCAAATCCGGCCAGACGGTTCGCGTGCTGGACCGCCAGCAGATGGACGCCGCCGGTCCGGTGGCCGGCGCGGCGCAGATTTTGTCCTATACGCCCGGGGCCAACGTCACCGGGTATGGCAACACCGGCGCCAGCAAATACACCATCATGCTGAACGGCCTGAACCAGGGCTGGGGCGGCTATGGCGGCTATACCGCCGATGGTTTGCTCGGTGTCACCTTCGACGGCGTGCCGGTCGTGGATCCGCTGACCGGCCTGTGGCAGTCGCCCACCATTCCGCAGACCAGCATGATCCAGAACACGACTGTGACCTACGGTCCTGGCGATCCGGTTGACCGCTGGTACACCAATGTCGGCGGGTCGGTGGAATTCACCCCGCTGCAGCCTACCGCGAAGCCAGGCGGCGACATGGCGGTAACCTATGGCAGCAATGACCAGCGCAACATATCGTTCGACCTGCGCACCGGAAGCTATCACGGCTGGTCCACCATCCTGGCCGGCGGCGCCGGCGAGGGCAACAGCTTCCGCACCGGGCCGGACGGATTCGCCAACCCGAACCACGACTACGCGATCTACCTGAAAACCGTGAAGACGTTCAATGGCGGCGACTTCACCCTCGGCGGCTACTACGCCAACAGCGGCGGCTATCGCCCGCAGGTGATACCGAAGACCGCCAATCCGGCGATCACCATCAACGGCCTGCCGGGCGCGACGCCATACAGCCAGCAGACGTCCGGCTTCTACAGCACGCCGGCGTTCGACTCGTACGAGAAGAACGACTTTAACCGGATGATGCTGGTGTACGGCCGGGAGAACTTCCAGCTCGATGCCGACACGACATTGCACAACCTGACCTGGTACATGCGCCTCGACCGGCTGCACTCCCGCCAGCACGACGTTTACAATCTGGGACCGCAGCAGGACGAGTGGAACGACCCGCACACCAACGTCTTTGGCGACAAGCTGTGGCTGACCGAGGTGCTGCCCTACAACACGGTGGACGTGGGAGCCTATTACATCCACGGCCTGTACAACAGCCGGCAGAACTTCTACAATCCGGACTTCGGCGGCGACCGGAACCTGGTCAACATCGGCGGCAAGATCCGCTCCTCCTACTACGACGAGGACCAAATCGCCGCGTTCGTGCAGGACGACATCAACCCGATCCCGATGCTGCACATCACGCCAGGCTTCCGCGTGGTGAACTACGACACGCAATATTCCAACAGCGTGTCGCAGGACTTCAACTATGCGCCAGGCGTTGTCCTGAGCTCGCATTGCCCGTCCACCCTGGCCTCGACGCCGGGCAATACCGCCGACCAGAGCGCGTCGTGCGGCAACCACCAGGCCCGCACCGGCGTCGAACCGTCCATCGACGTGACCCTGCAGCCATTGTCCTGGCTGACAGTGTATGGTGGGTACCTGGTGACCCAGCGCGCTCCGGAGGTTGGCGGCGGCGGCGGATTGTTCCAGAGCGTCGATCCGGGCAGCTACAAGCTGGCCCTGGGGCAGTATTACCAGCTCGGCTTCAAGGTCCACGTGGACCACGCCGGGGTGTTCAACAAGCTGCTGTTCGGTGCCGCATATTACCATATCCGCTACGCCAAGCAGGAAATCGACACGACGTTGGGGAACGGCGACACCATCTCGGCCAACGGCACTTCGGTCTATAACGGTGTCAACATGTTCCTGGACGACGACCCGATCGACAACCTGCATCTGTTCGCCAACGCCAATATCGAGGCCGCGACCTACAGCAGCTTCGTCACCGGGGGCGTCAGCTACAACGGCACCACGGTGCCCTACGTACCGCGGGCCACATTGAACGTCGGCACGTCCTACGACATCACGCGCGGCGGCGTGCTGATCGAGCCGCGCGCCTGGTACCAGTACGTCGGTACGCAGCACGTGTTCGACAACTCGATCGGCGCACCGAGCGGGCAGACCATGGCCTCATACGGGACGTTCAATCTGGCGTTGAAGACGGTGGTGCCGCTGAACCTGGGCGGCGCGGTGGGGATACGCTACATGGATTTCGACCTGACCATGCTGAACGTGCTGAACAAGCAATACAACGAGTACGAGTACATCTCCTCGGGTGCCTATTTCGGCACGCCGACCGGCGGTTACACGCTGGCCTATCCAGGTGCTCCGTTCACCGTTTACGGCACGATCGGCGTGCATTTCTGACGTAGCGTTGTCACCATGGCTTCGTGCGTTCCCGCGGCCGTCTCTTCCGGGCGGATCCGTGGGAACATCTATTGCCGGGAGACTGGACGTTGAACCTTGGTTACTTGCGGCACCTCGCGGATTATTCCGACGGTGTACTATACGCACTGGCGCTGCTGCTGCTGGTGGCGCTGGCGGTGACGCTGGACCGGTTCTGGTTCCTGCGCCGGACCATCCTGAGCGGCCAGCGTGTGGTGCGCGAGATCGGCCGGCAGCCGACGCTGGGGGCGGCGGAACTGGAGACCCTGCGGCAGCGCGCCGGCGCCTTGCCGGAGGCCGCCCTGCTCGCCGCGGCGCTGAGCCATCTCGACCTGCCGGCGGAAGCATTGTCCGGCCGGCTGGACGAGGCGATCATGCTGTTGGCGCCCCGCATCGACCGGCGGATGTGGGTGCTGGACACGATCGTCACCTTGGCGCCGCTGCTGGGGCTGTTCGGCACAATCATCGGCATGTTTCATGCCTTCTCCGTGCTGGCCCAGCCCGGCCATGCGCCCACCGCCGTGACCGCCGGGGTGGCCGATGCGCTGGTGGCGACGGCGAGCGGCATTTTCATCGCCATGCTGGGACTGGCCGCGTTCAATGCGCTATCCGATCGGGTTCGCATTGTCCTGCTGCAACTGGATACCGTGAAGACGATGGTGCTGAACCGGCTCGCCGCGCCGGACCGTCGCGGCGCGGGCAGCCTGGCGGCGGAGCCCAAGCCGCTGCGCGCGGTCGCCGCCGGGGAGTAGGCCGATGAAGCTGCGCTATTTCGAGTACCGCAAGGGCCGGATCGAGATCATTCCGATGATCGACGTGATGCTGTTCCTGCCGGTGTTCTTCATCATCGTCACCTTGCAGATGATCCCCGATTCGGGGGTGGACCTGGCATTGCCGCAGTCCAGCCAGGTGCGGCATTTGCCGCGCCCCAAGGTGACGGTGAACCTGCTGGCCGATGGCAGCATACAGGTGAAAGGCCGGACCCTGACCGCCGATGCGCTCGCCGCGCTGCTGGCCGGCGACGGCGATCCGGCCAAGACACAGGTGACGATCGCCGCCGACAAACGGGTCGCGTTCCAGTATTTCGTTGCGGTGATGGACGCGGCCCGCAAGGCCGGGGTGAGAGATATCGGTGTCGCCGCGCAGCCAAGCGCCTCGGTGGCGAATCAGGCCGGGGCGGATCAAACCGGATCGGAGCCGCCAGGCTCGGGGCAACCGGCTACATCGCCCGCTGCGCCGGCTTCTGCCCCGACCGCTGCCGGCGAGCCGCAAGCCGCACCGGCCGCGGCGCTCCAGGCGCCAGCCGCGGCCCCGGCCAATCGCGGCACGCCACCAGCCGCGCCGGCCGGTTCCAGCCCGGCCACGACAACGCGCTGACCGCATGACAAGGCCAACGCCTCCCGGCTCCGGAGACGGGGAACCGGCGGTCAGGCTGCGCGACCCAACGTCGTGGCGCGTGGGGTTCCTGGGTCCGCTGGCGGTAGCCGCGCTGCTGGAGGCCGGACTGGTGGTCGCAATCGTCCGTATCGCGCCGCAGGCGGGTGTGACCGCCGCATCACATCCCGAGCGGGTGCGGATCGAGATGCTGGCGCCGAACCCGCCACCGCCGACGCCGACGCCACCGAAGCCACCCACGCCGCCACCGCCAAAACCACCACCGCCACCACCGCCACCACCACCACCGCCGCCAAAACCGCGGCCACCACCGCCCAAGCCGGAGCCACCACCACCGCCGCCGAAACCGGAGCCCGTGGCCAGGCCGAAGCCTCCGCCGCGGCACAAGCCGCCACCACGCCCCAGGCCGCGGCCGGTGCTGCATCGGACGCCGCCGCCCAGCCCCGAGCCAGCTCAGCCGCCGCCACCGCGCCTGCCCGCTCCGGCGGCGCATCCGGCACCCTCGCCCGCCGCCGTCGCAAGCATGTTGATGCAGTACGCCGCGCTGCTGAACGGCAGGGTGCAGCCTCGTCTCGAGGTGCCGGTACTGGTGCGCATGATGCATCTGTCCGGCGCCGCCGTGCTTGCGATCCGGGTCGCGCCGGACGGCAGGCTGATCGGCGTTTCGGTGGCCCGGTCCTCTGGCATCGGCGCGATCGACCGCGCCGCCGTCGCGGCGGTGCAGGCCACCCATCTGCCGGCATTCTTGGACGGCATGCCCAGCCACCCGGTGACGTTCGACCTGACGGTGCGGCTGACCGGGTCGTGACCGGCGAAGGCCAGGCCGCGCGGTTGGCGTCGCTGTTCCACCGGCGTCGGATGGGCGTCCCGGCCTCCGCGATCTTACCGCCCGCCGTCCACCTGCAGGATCTGTCCATTCACGAACCCGGCCAGGTCCGACGCAAAGAACAACACCGCGTTGGCGATGTCCTGCGCCGTGCCGAGCCGCTGCATGGCGATGCGCTGCACCAGCGCCTTCTGGCCCTCCGGCCCGTAGCTGTCCCACTGCCGTTCGGTCGCTTCATTGGTGCGGATGAAACCAGGAGCGACCGAGTTCACCGTGATGCCGAACCGCCCCAGCTCGTGCGCGAGCTGGCGCGTCAGTCCCACCACCGCGTGCTTGGCGCTGCAATAGGCTTGCACGCCGGTCAGCGATGGCTGCAGCCCGGCACCCGAGCTGATGGTGACGATGCGCCCGCCGCCGGCCTGCTTCATGCCAGGCGCGGCGGCGCGGCACAGCGTGAAGGCGGCATTGACGTTGATGTCGAAGATGGTGTTCCAATCCGCATCCGATACGTCCTCGACGGGCTTGAATTGCTGTCCGGCCACGCCGCCGGCATCGTTCACCAGCACGTCGATCGCGCCGCCGGCCTGGGCCTCGATCGCGCCGATCCACGCCGCGGCGGCGGCACGATCGCGCAGATCCACTGCCCGCGCGACGATGCCGCCCGGTGCCGCGGTCTGCGCCAGTTCGTCGGCCGACAGATCGGTGGCAAACACGCGCGCGCCCAGCCGCGCAAAACTTTGCGCGATGGCGCGACCGAAGCCGTGCCCCGCGCCGGTGACCGCAACCGTCTTGCCATCGAAACGGACATTCATGCCGCCGCGCTCCCGCCGAAGCATCCTGCCCACCCGGCGATGCGCAATCCATGCGACGGACCACGAATCGCCACGCCGTGTTCGCACACAACATCGACGCAGGTGACACCATGCCCCGCACGTTTCAGCCGGGCCACGGCCGAGCCGCCGATCGCGTCGGCACCCCGGATCGGAAGCGCCGCGGCCATCTCACCACTCCTCCAGCAAGGCGCGCGTCTCGCGCACGGCGACCTCCCAAAGTTCCAGCATTTCCGAGTCGTCGCGCTGATAGCGGCCGCCGAAATTGCCGTCGTCGAGCATCAGCCGCACCTCGAAAGGCGGCAGCGCGCGCAGCCGGTCCACATCGACCATCGGCTTGGCGCCCTCTACCGGTTCGCGATTCGGCAGGCGTGTCCAGGGAAAATTCTCCATCCAGCTCGCATGGCCGGCGACCGGATCGATGCGCTGCACCACCGCCGCGGTCAGCGGCGCGCGCCACCAGTCATGCACGCGCACCCGCGCATCGGGGTTGTCCATCATCCATTCCTGCGCCAGCGACGTGGCCGGCTGGTTGCCGCCATGGCCGTTGACGACCAGCACGCGGCGGAAGCCGGTGTGCTTCAGGCTGTCCAGCACGTCGCGCAGCAGCGCGGCGAAGGTCGCCACGCGCAAAGTCACGCTGCCGGAGAAGCCGGTGAAATACGGTGTCAGGCCATACGGCAGGACAGGGAACACCGGTATGCCGAGCGGCTCGGCCGCCTCGACCGCGATCCGTTCGGCGAGGATCGCATCGGTCGTCAGCGCCAGGCCGGCATGTTGCTCGGTGCTGCCGAGCGGCAGCACACAGCGATCGTCATGGCGGACCCAGTCCTCGACCATCCGCCAGTCCATTTCGGCAATGCGCATTCCGTCCCCCCGACCGCAAGCGAGGCGGAACGCTGGAGAGAGAAGGCTCTCCCGTCAATGTCGGCTGGTAAACCTCTCCCGCACGCACTGCGCCAGAGGTCGAGATGCGGACCACCGTGGGTGAGCGTGCCGCGTGCCGAACCGGCCACCGCCACCCGCGCCGCTCAGGCGTCTCGACCTCTCCCACTTCGTGGCCGAGGTGTTCAGGATGCCTTTGCCGGCTTGCTGTCGTTCGCTGCGGTCGGCCGGATGACGCTGCTGATCGTGTCGCGCAGCACGGTCACCTTGATGTTCGGTGCGATCTCGACCTCGATCTCGCTCGACGCCACCTGTTTGCCGTCCTTGTCCTGCACCATCGGCACCCGCTGCACCGTGCCGAGAATGCCGCCGCCGGTCACCACCCGGTCGCCGCGCTTGATCGCCGAGATCATGCTCCGCGCCTCTTTCTGCTTCTGCTGCTGCGGCCGGATCAGCAGAAAGTAGAACACCGCAAATATCAGCACCAGCGGCAGGAACGAGGTGGCGCTGCCCAGCATGCTGCTGGCGTCCTGCGCGTAGGCGGGGGAAATCAACATTTATCCGGGTCCTTGCGGTGATCGCGCCGGGACCATAGTTTCCGCCCCCTTTGCGTCAAGCTTTGCCGGAACCGCCCCCGGCGGGCCGCCACCTCGTGGACCACCGCCGCATGGACCAGCGCCTTATCGAGCTTGCCACCCGTATCGCCGAGGCGCTGGAACGCCTCGCCCCGCCGCCCTTGCCCGCGATGGCGCTGGAGGTGGCGGAGGCGTTCGTCTGGCACCCAGCCCCACCCCATCTCGCGCCGGTCGCGAACGTGTCGCGCGTCGATATTTCCCTGCTGCACGGCGTAGAACGCCAGAAGCAGATTCTGCTCGACAACACGCTGCGCTTCGGCCGCGGCCTGCCCGCCAACAACGCCATGCTGTGGGGCGCGCGCGGCATGGGCAAATCGTCGCTGGTCAAGGCGGTGCACGCGGTGGCGAACGCCCAGCTTGGCGGCCTGCTGGCCCTGGTGGAAATCCATCGCGAGGACATAAGCTCGCTGCCCGACCTGCTGACCGTGCTGCGTGGCCAGCGACGCCGCTGCCTGATCTTGTGCGACGACCTGTCGTTCGAACGCGAGGACGCCGACTACAAGGCGCTAAAATCGGTGTTGGAGGGCGGCATCGAGGGACGGCCGGACAACGTGCTGTTCTACGCCACCTCGAACCGCCGCCACCTGATGCCGCGCGACATGATCGAAAACGAACGCGCCACCGCGATCAACCCGTCCGAGGCGACCGAGGAGAAGGTGTCGCTGTCGGACCGGTTCGGCCTGTGGCTGGGTTTTCACAACTGCGACCAGGATACCTTCTTCGCCATGATCGACGGCTATGCCGCCGCCATGCAACTGCCGATCGGCGCGGACGCATTGCGCGCGCGGGCCGTGGAATGGTCGGTGACGCGCGGCGCGCGCTCGGGTCGCGTGGCCTGGCAATTCATCCAGGATTTGGCAGGGACGTTGGGGGTGAAGCCGGGCTGAATGAAGCTCGCCGCCAGGCGGCGGGACGCCGCGATCCGGGCGAGAAGTGCGGCTTCCAGTACGGCGAGGATCCGTTTGTCACAGCATATGTGGCGGCACCTTGCGGCCGGCCGGAGCTTCGGCAGGAAAAGGATCGCGGCGGTGATCGCCAGCCCGCGCCGGAACTCGCCCGTTTCGGATCCGGCGCCGAGCGGATACCTCACGAACTCGCCGCGAACTCCGGATCGCGCAACATTGCGCCCGACAAGTGCACCAGTTGCGACCGGGCCGGCAACGCCTCAGTAGCGTTCGCCATGACGTACCATTGCTGCGGCGGATGGTACGAGGGCAGCGATATGCCCACCATGCCCGTTTCTACCCATACCAAACAGCGAGGAACCGTCTTTCTTTACGCGGGCTGGTGTCACAGTACGAAATTCCGCTCCCCGCCCGGAAGAGCGGCCCACCGCCTTGTCATCCCCCTGCGCTTCCCCTCCGCTCCGCCCCCGGGCACTCTCCCCCGCATGCGCAGCCTGCTCCGAGGCATCGCCCGCCTCCTCTCCGCCATCGGCGTCGCTCTCCTCCTCATCGCGACCCTGATTGGCGGCGCGCTTTGGTTCACTCTGCCCCGTTCCCACCAGCTTGCCCGCATCGCCGGCCTCTCCGCCCCGGTGGACGTTACCTTCGACGCCGACGGCATCCCCCGTATCCGCGCCGCCAACGAGATGGACGCCGCCGCCGCGCTCGGCTTCGTCCACGCTCGCGACCGCATGTTCGAGATGGACCTGATGCGCCGCAACGCCTCCGGCCGCCTGTCGGAACTCGCCGGGCCGGCGACCCTGCCGCTCGATCGCCTGATGCGCACGCTCGGCCTGCGCCGCGCCGCCGAGGCCGACTACGCCGCCCTCCCCGCCGACACCCGCGCCATCCTCCAAGCCTACGCCAACGGGGTGAACGCCTGGATCGCCCTGCGCGGCCGGTTCGCCGCCCCGGAGTTCCTGCTGTTCGGCGCCCCCGAGCCCTGGAGCCCGGTCGACTCCCTGCTCTGGGCCAAGACCATGGGCCTGTGGCTGTCGCTCAACTGGCGCACCGAGTTGTCGCGCCAGGCGCTGGCCGGCCGCGTCCCGCGGCAACTCATCGACGAGCTGTGGCCGGACGAAAGCGGCCCCGGCCACCCGCAGGCGTCGCTGTCCCTGCCGCGCCAGTTCGCCGACGCCGCCGCGCGGCTGGAGCAGGTGCTGCCCCGCTTTCCCTCGCCCTTCACCCTGCCTAACTCCGCCTCCAACGAATGGGCGGTGGACGGACGGCACACCGCCACCGGAGCGCCGCTGCTGGCCGGCGACCCGCATCTGGCGTTCGGCTTCCCCGCCATCTGGTATCTCGCGCGCATCGACACGCCGGACCTGACGTTGGTGGGCGCCACCGCCCCGGGAGTCCCCGGGCTGGTGCTGGGCCATAATGGCCACATCGCCTGGAGCTTCACCACCACCGGCGCCGACACCCAGGACGTGTTCGTCGAGACCCCGGTCGGCACCGGCGAATACCAGACGCCGGACGGCCCCCGGCCGTTCACCGTCCGCCAGGAGCGCATCAAGGTCCGCGGCCGGCCCGACGAGGTGCTGACCGTCCGGAGCACCCGCCACGGCCCGGTGATCAGCGACCTGCTGGGCCGCGGCGGCAAGAGCCCTTCCAACGGCCCTGTTCTGGCCGTGTCCATGGCCAGCCTCGCACCCGGCGACACCGCCGCCGCCGGGCTGTTCGCGCTGAACCGCGCGCGAACGGTCCAGCAGGCGGGTGCCGCCGCGGCGGAGATCACCTCCCCGGTGCAGAACCTGCTGGTGGCCGATCGGCACACCATCGCGCTGTATGTCACCGGGCGGGTGCCGATCCGCCGCGCCGGCGACGGCGCGGCACCGGTGCCGGGCGGCGACGGCGCGCATGACTGGATCGGCTGGGCGTCCGGCGACCAGTTGCCGCACTACGTCTCACCGGCCAGCGGCCGGCTGGTGAACACCAACGAGCGCATCGCTCCGCCCGACTTCCCGGTGTTCCTCGGCGGCGACTGGTTCGGCGACTGGCGCGCCCGCCGCATCCGCCAGTTGCTGGATGCGCCCGGCTGCTGCACCGTCGCCGGCTTCGCCCGGATGCAGACCGACGTGGTGAGCAGTTTCGCGCAACAGGTGCTGCCCGTTTTGCTCGCGGTGCCGCCGCAGCCCGGCCACGCGGGCAACGCACAGACGCTGCTGCGCGGCTGGGATGGCGCGATGACCATGGACGCGCCGCAGCCGCTGATCTTCAACGCCTGGATGATGCGGTTCTATGCCCTGGTGCTGCACAAGGCCGGCATCCCGATAGCCGACGGCGGCCCTCTGCCGGACTTCGTCGCCTTTGTGCTGTCGCCGCCCGGTGCCCATTGGTGCGGGGGCGACTGCAACGCCGCCCTGGCCGAGGCCCTGAAAACCGCGGTGGACGAACTCTCCGCCCGGTTCGGCCCGGACCAGGCCGCCTGGCGCTGGGGCACCGCCCATCCGGCGGTGTTCGCCCACCCGATGCTGCGCGCCATCCCGTTGCTCGGCGCGCTGACCACGCTGTCGATCGCCAGCCCGGGCGACGACACAACCATAGACCGAGGCACCCCGCGCTTCCGCGACTTCACCTCGGTACACGGCGCCGCCTATCGCGGAGTTTACGACCTCGCCGACCTCGACCGCTCGCTGTTCGTCATCGCTCCCGGCCAGTCCGGCAATCCGCTCAGCCGGCTCAGCCGGAATTTCATGACGCGGTGGCGCGATGGGGCTACCATCACCATCGGACCGCAGCCAACCAGCGTCATCGCGACAATCCACCTGATCCCATGATCTACCGCATGCCAGTCCCGGACGATGACCTGCTCACCCAAGGCGTGGTGACGCGCCGCGTGTTCGCCTGGTTCCTCGACCTGCTGCTGCTCGCGCTGATCATGCTGGTGCTGTGGCTGGCGTTGATGCTGTTCGGGCTGCTGACGCTGGGGCTCGGCTTTCCGATGCTCGGGCTGCTGCCCTTCGTGCCGTTCTGTTACAACGTGCTGTTTCTGGCCGCACCGTCCAGCGCCACGCCGGGCCAGCGAATGCTTGGCCTGCTGGTGCGGCGCAACGACGATCTCGGCCGGCCCACGGCGCTCCAGGCGGTGATCTCGACCATCGTGTTCTACCTGACGTTCGCCCCGCCCCTCGACCTGCTGCTGCTGATCGTGCTGGTCACGGTCCGCCGTCGCGCGCTGCACGATCTGGCGAGCGGGCTGGTGGTTGTGCGCACCGAGGCGGTCCAGCCATTGACCCCGCCCTTCGGCTACGGGAACATCCAAGGCGGGTCCCCGTACGCATGAGCTATAAACCTCCGCGCCGGCCGCAATTCTTCTACACGACGGCCCCCTTGCCCTGCCCCTACCTGGCGGGACGGACCGAACGCAAGGTGGTCACCGAGATCACCGGCCCGGATGCCGACGCCCTGCACGACAGGCTGTCGCGCGCCGGCTTCCGCCGCAGCCACAACATCGCCTACGCTCCGGTCTGCCCGTCCTGCCAGGCTTGCGTGCCGATCCGCATCCCGGTCGCCAGCTTCCAGCCCGACCGCACGCTGCGCCGCATCGCCCGCGCCAACGCCGCGCTTGAGGGATTCGAGGTGCCTTCCCGCGCCACGGCGGAGCAATTCCAGCTCTTCCAGCGCTACCAGCAGGCGCGGCACGGCGAGGGCGACATGGCGACCATGAGTTTCTACGACTACCGCGCCATGGTCGAGGACACCCCGATCGAAACCTTCATCGTTGAATTCCGTGACCCCGACGACCGCCTGGTAGGCGCCTGCCTGACCGACAGGCTGGGGGACGGGCTATCGGCGGTGTACAGCTTCTTCGCACCGGGGCTGGAAAAACGCTCGCTCGGCACCTACGCGATCCTGTGGCTGATCGAGAGCGCGCAGTCGGCCGGGACGCCGTTCGTGTATCTCGGCTACTGGGTGCCGGAGAGCCGCAAGATGGCCTACAAGTCGCGCTTCCGCCCCAGCGAGATCCTGGTCGGCGGCACCTGGCGCATGATGACCGACGCCGATCTGGACGTGGGCGAGGCCGAGGACGCGGTCCTGGTGCCGGAGTCGGCGGAGTAATTCCAGGCGCCCCAAAGACTGACGTACGCGCACGGCCGGCCGCCTGACGAGTCAGCCTTTCGGGCGGTTGGCACTAAAGCCGGCGTCGCCATATTCGATCCGCCGGCCCGGACCATGGCCGCCTTTCTTCAGTGTGGGCACTCCGCTCTTGCCGCGGACGGGAGCGAAACTGCGCATTGGCTTGGACCAGTTACCGAGGTCGTTTTCGATCCCATCCCCAAACATCTTATTACAGGTATCGCACCCGTAGACACTCTCGATGCTCTCGTTGCCCAGAGGCTCGGGGACGCATGCCGCGAAGCCGTGCTTACGCCGATAGCCGAAGCACCGGGCGGCGCAGCTATCAATGCGTCGTCAGGCGAGACGCTACAGGAAGTCGACGAACCGACCTCCCGCTATTCCTTGGACGACATCGACGCTGGGAGTGTCGCGGGGCACAAGGTCGGATTTGATTCCGCCCCCTATCGGGTGACCGGCCAGGTCGAGGTGACCCTGCACTGGCGCCGAACTTCATGTTCCCCCACCTCGGCCGTTTGCGGACGGCCAAGAGCGTCAGTATGGTGCAACTGGCAACACGGAAACCTGACCATGGACACTGCCCCTGGCGACATTCTGAGCCGCCATTCGGTGCCCCGCCACCGCTTGACGCTGGACGACTATCATCGCCTGGGCGAGGCCCGCATTCTGGGCGAAGACGATCGTGTCGAGCTCCTTGAAGGGCAACTGGTGGACATGTCACCGATCGGGCCACGCCACGCGCTTGCCGTCGATGCGCTCAACGAGTCGCTGATCAAAGCTGTCGCCGGACGAGCCTGGGTCAGGGTGCAGAATCCGATAGAACTGGGCGACGGGACTGAACCGCAACCAGACTTCGCCCTGGTCAGGCGCCCCTGGCGCGGTTATCCTGGCGCGCACCCACGGCCGGAGGACATCTTCCTGTTGGTCGAGGTGGCTGACACAAGCCTGGAGACCGACCGCGGGGCCAAGCTGGAACTGTATGCGAGGGCGGGAATCCGCGAGTTCTGGATCGTCGATCTGACCACGGACGGCGTGCTTGTCCAGCGAAATCCAAGCGGCAACCGATACGAGTCGGTGACAAGAGTTGAGCCCTCCGGCATTCTGGAAGTTAAGGATCTACCTGGCGTGATGATTCCAGCGGCTTCGCTGTTCGCATAGACCACTGGAAACAACCCTGCTGAGACGTGGCCGCCCCGCCTGCCAGTGGTCCGGCCCCAGCGCCCCAATTTGAAAATCCCCCCCCCTGGCCTAGTTAGCATAACTGACACACAATCCGCCGATGAGCGACCTCCAACGACGCGGACACCCCCGACCCGACCCTGCCGCTCCCGCGCCACATCTGCTGCCAGCTCGTGCACACCCTCACCGCCCTGCTGCGCCCGCCGCTCGCTGACACCCAAGAGGCCCCGGCCGCCCGCAACCCGCGCCGGCCCTAACCGCCTCTCACCCCGCGCGGTCCCGTCTCCCATACCGCAAAACGAGACACCGATGAGACGTTCCAGTCCGTCCCCGCCGCACGCTTCCCACAACCACGAAAGCCACTCGCGCCGCAGGCCGGCTGCACCCCAAAGCCAGGTATTGCTCCACCATCTTCTCATCCCATGGGGTATCATCTCACCCACCACGGAACGAGACATCCATGAGACGCCACAGCCTCACCGCATCCGCCGCATGTCAGACCCCAAGGGCGACATCCGCTCCACCACCTTCTCATTCGGTGCGCCATCACCTCACACACGGCGAAACGAGACGCTTATGAGGCACCATCGGCTTCCACCGTGGAACCATCCGTGCCCGTCACCCCAGAGCATTCGGCCGGCCCGATTACCCTCCGCCGCGGCGTTGACGTGGCTTGACCTCTCCCGTTTCGCGGGGAAGGTAGGTTCATGACCGCCGAACCTGACTGGCTGATTTGGGCGCGCGAAATCCAGGCGACGGCGCAGACCGGCCTGGCGTTCTGCAAGGACCCGTACGACATCGAGCGCTACCATGCGTTGCGCGCCCTGGCCGTGCGCATCCTGGCCGCCCGCACCGCTGCTCCAGCCGAGCGCATCGAGGCGTTGTTCGCCTCCGACCCCGGGTATGCGACGCCGAAAGTGGATGTGCGCGCGGCGGTATTCGACAAGGCGGGCCGCATCCTGCTGGTCCGCGAGGTGCAGGATGGCGGACGCTGGACGATGCCCGGCGGCTGGGTGGACGTGAACCAGACCCCGGCCGAGTGCGCGTTGCGCGAGGTAACGGAGGAATCCGGCTATGTCGCGCGGATCGTGAAGCTCGCCGCGGTGTGGGACCGGGCGCGGCAGGGCCACCCGCCCGGTCCGTTCTCGATCGTCAAATTGATGTTCGTTTGTGCGCTGGCCGGCGGGTCGCCGGCCACCAGCCTGGAGACCTGCGGCACCGGCTGGTTCGCCGAGGATGCGCTGCCCGACGACCTGTCGCGCGGCCGCACCCTGCCGCACCAGCTCGCCCGCATGTTCGCGCATTGGCGGCAGCCGGAGCTGCCGACCGCGTTCGAATGATTACGCGGCGAGCGGCAGCAGCGCCGCCCAGAGGGCCACGAGGCCAGCCGCGATCGCCGCCGCAATAAGCATCTGTCGCATGATCGCGCGTCCATTGTGACGGTGACGGGCCAGCGCCGGGCGCGGCCTCGCGGCATCGCCGGCGTGCACCTCACCGGGTTTCCCGGGTGCTCGGAAGCCTGAGCTGAGCCACATCGCCACGCCACCTGTTCATCGGCACCGACATCGCCCGGCGCCGCAGCGTGATTAGGGCGCGGCGGCCGATACGCGCAACACCGGAATGAGTTCGGCTGTTTGCGGCGAATGTGGCAGGGCTTTCCTGCGACATGCGAGGTCGGCTTTTCCGGAAAATGCCCCGCCTTTCTTTGCCGCTCTTGTATCTCGGGGCGGGACATGGCGCGGCGTTCGGCCGGCAGGCTATGCTGCCGCGCATGCTCAGCGAGGCCCAACGCCGCTTCCTGGACGCCGGACGCGTGGCCCATCTCGCTACCGCGGACGGCGGCGGCGCGCCGCACGTCGTGCCGGTTTGCTATGCGATCGCCGGCGCCACGCTCTACGTCACCATCGACGAGAAGCCGAAGCGGCGGGACGTGCCGCTGAAGCGGCTGCGCAACATCCAGGCCAACCCGGCGGTTGCGGTTACGGTCGATCGCTGGGACGAGGACTGGACCCGCCTGGCCTGGGTGATGCTGCGCGGCCGTGCCGAGATCCTGCATGACGGCGCGGAGCATGACCGCGCCCAGGCGCTGCTGCGCGCGCGCTATCCGCAATATCGCACGATGGACCTGGCGCCGCTGCCGGTGATCGCGCTACGCATCGAACGCGCCACGGGGTGGGGGAAGCTCGCCGAAGCGTAAACCTCGCCCGCGAAGCGGGGTTGCGCCGCAACACGGACCGACGCGCCGCGCCGCGCCGGGTGAAGGTGCAACGTTCCGACCCGTTCACCGTCGCCGCCCACGGATCGCGACCTCTCCCGCTTCGCGGGCGAGGTGTACTTGCGAACCTTCCCGTTCCCGCCCACACTTCGCCGCGCCAAAAACACCAAAGGGGGAAACCGATGTCGTCACCCACGCTGCGGCACGCCGTCGCCAGCGCGGTTGGCCTGCTGTTTGCGGCCAACACCGCGCTCGCCGCGCCATACATGATCGTCGGCAACGACGAGAAGATCATCTGGGACGATCAGGGCAAGCCGATTATCTCGCCGAGCGGCAAGGACACCGTGCAGATCGTTGACCTGGCGAAGCCCGAGGCGCCGAAGATCGTCGCCACCTTGCAACTCGAGAACTCGATCGTCGGGCCGCCGACCAACCTTGCCATCTCGCCCGACAACAGCATCGCGCTGGTGGCGGATTCGATGACCGTGGTGGACGACAACGGCACGCGCAAGATGGTGCCGACCGACAAACTGTTCGTCATCGACCTCAAGGCCAACCCGCCGAAACTCGCGGAGACGCTGACGCTGGGCAAGCAGCCCTCTGGCCTGTCGTTCAGTCCGAAGGGCGACATCGCGCTGGTGTGCAACCGCGCCGACGGCACGATCAGCGTGTTGAAGATCGCCGGCACGCAGGTGACGCAGATCGGCACGATCGCGATGGGCGGCAGCGTCTCGACGGTCGAGTTCACCCCCGACGGCAAGCACGCCCTGGCGGTCAAGTCGCCGGACAACCACGTGGCAGTGCTCGACGTGAACGGTGACAAGGTGACCTACAACAAACTCGACCTGCCGATCTATCTGTTCCCCTACAACGTCGTGGTCACGCCGGATTCGAAGCTGGCGATCACCGCCGACAACGGCTTCGGAGGGACAGCCGACGGCAATTGTGCTCCCGGTCTGCCTGGGTGACATCGCGCGTCACCCGCTGCAGATACATCAACCCCATGATCGGGTTCTGCAGCATGCGGGTCATCATGTTGGCGGCTGCCGGTATGCTCGTACCCATGTAGGCCGCCATATCGGCAAGCTGGGGCAACAGCTTCTTTATCTGGTCCCCCGTCAGGCCGGCGACCTTGGCGACTTCCACGCCACCCTGGATAATCTGATCGGGGCTAAACAGCGTGTTGCGCGACACTTTCTGGGCAGCGGCGTCCAGGCCTCCCAGCGATATTTTGCCTTGTTCTCCCAACGCCTTGAGAGTGGCGTTCAGGCGTACACCTTGGGCTTCAAACCGGGCGTAAGACTGCACAGAGTCTTTCAAGCGGTCGCCCACAAGGCCGATAACACCGGCTGCTGCTATGCCGGCCGGGCCCATCTCCCCGAGCACAGTGCCGAACTTGCCGAGAGACATCGCGCCTTCGCGGAGCTTCTCGCCCAGCATGCTGTGGGCCGAGGCGAATAGGCGCACCACGTAGGACGCCTCGCGCAACTCGTCGGCCGACTCCTTGGTAGCCGTTTTGTGGGCCAACACAGCAGTCGTCGCGCCGCGTATGGCGGTTGTCGCCGACACATGCGCGTTTTGCAGGGCGCGCGTTACGACGGCCAAATCGGTGATGTTGGACGACAGCTGCTTGAACGCGGCCGACGCCTCGTCTTGCATTTTTACAGTAAAAAGCAGGTCGCCGCTGTTGCCGGACACAGGTCACCCCACGGTATCGTAGGGCAGAACCTAATGGCGGCAGTATGGACAAGCGGCCTTGTGCCCCTGTGTGGGGCGATCAGCGTGCAATTGAGTGCAGCGGGTTCTATATCTGCATCAAGGGATACGCACTTGCACAGGCGTGACCGTATCACCCTCTCCAATAAGTCTTGAACAGCCGCGATAGTATTTTCCGTTTATCATGCAGATACTGACCCCTCGAACAACCACTGTGGTGGAGTAGGGCGCGGGGGCGTCTTGGGTGTAAGCGGTATCGCTTACTGTGGCACCAGGATCAACATACTTCACCAGGAAAGTAACAGTCTCGTTTTGTCGCGGGCCTTTTATTTGAGCGTCCCACATCAGCTCGGTCAGAACCTTGTCTGATGTGTTTTTCACGAACATGGTGACGGTGTCTTCGCCGCAGCAACCAATAAGCGCCCCCATCTTGAACAGCGGTTCCATGTAAGTTTTCTCAGTTTTAGCGCGGGGTGCCGTAAAACCTGGGTGGTGGGCCCTACCATCCAACCACACTGCACCAAGAAACAACAACACCACGCCTCCGATCCGAAGCATAACTTTCACAGCGGGATCCATCTCTTGTGCCTCCCTTGGTTTCGCTGGGCGACCCTGCGCCGTGCCGCAACGGTCTGTCAATACGTTACGCGGCCAGGGGCAGTTTGGCGTGGACGTACTGCCGTACGATGGTCATAAGGCCTTCTTCCCGGTTTTCGTACCGGCCGCCCTTGATCGAGGCGCCGGCCCGCAGCAGGGCTTCTTCCAGTTCGTTGGCCTCGGCCTTCGTCAGGAAGAACGTCTTGGCGATCAGCTTCTTGTGCTTGCCGGTCTTGAGGTACTTCGCCAGATCGGCCGAACTGTGCACGGTCGCGTAGGCGATAGCCTTTTTGGCGCCGGCCTTGGTTTTGGCCCCGGCGGCAATGGTGCGGGCCTTCGACCACCCCAGTTCCAGAATGTCCTTTTCTGCCAACAGGTGCTTGTCAACGGCCACCGCGATGGCGGCCAGGTCCCGCGCCTTGCGGTGGTGCATCGGCAGGGCCTCGCAGAAATCGTTGAACCCGCCTTTCTTGAGGACGGTCTGCAAGATGCGGCCGACCCCCAAAATGCTGCTGTTGGCGTCGCCCAGCATCTTGCGGGCGCGGTGGAGAAGAAACTCCTGGGACTGCATACGACCCTCCTTGGTCAGTGCACTGTGGTGATACGAAATGCCAGGTCGGTCAGGTTGCGGTCGGGCAGCACCACGGCTGCCACGGCGTCGGCCTTTTCGACCAGCGGGCTCAGGTTGTCGAAGTCGTAAGAGTCTGTCCGGAAACATCGCTAGGCCCGGCATAGCCTCCTGACCATGAAGCGGATGGACGCCATCAGCAGAAACGCCTGCGCCTTGTGGTTGAGGCACTCCCAGTCCTTGCTCAGCCGGCGGCAGCGATTGAGCCAGGCGAGCGTCCTCTCGACGACCCAGCGTTTGGGCAACACCACAAAGCCCTTGGCCTGATCGGAGCGCTTGACGATCTCTACATCAACTTGCGAGAGGACGGCTTGCACGGACGCGCGGAACTCCGGCCCCTGGTATCCGCCATCGGCGTAGAGCTTCAGCAGGAAGGGATAGAGACCGAACAGTGTACCCAGCAGCCACGCTCCGCCATCACGATCCTGGATATCCGCAGCAGTGACGATGGCATGCAGCAGCAAACCTTCCGTGTCGACCAGAATGTGCCGCTTTTTGCCTTTGACCTTCTTTCCCGCGTCATACCCATGCGCATCGATATGCGCGCCGCCCTTCTCTGCGCTTTTGACGCTCTGGGCATCGATGATCGCCGCCGTTGGACTGGCCTCGCGTGACGCTTCCTCGCGGCATTTGATACAGAGAGCATGGTGGATGTGCCGCAACGTGCCATCCCACTGCCAACGGTCGAAGTAGTCATACACCGTGCTGCGCGCCGCCAGGTCCTTCGGGATTGCGCGCCACTGGCAGCCAGTGCCGAGGAGATACATCAGTCCGTTGACCACCTCGCGCAGGTTGACCGAGCGCTTGTTGCCGCCCGGCTTGGCTGGCGGTAGCCAGGGCGCAATCTCCGCCCATTCGTCATCGGTGAGGTCCGTCTCGTAGCGCAGCCCGCTCCGGTCATAGCGACGGCGGCTCTCCTTGGTCCACATCGGGTGCCCTCAACTCCATGCAGGAGGCAAAAAGTGGTAACGGATTCAATGAGTTCAAGAGGCGCTCGCCGGACTTCAAAAGGGGATTGCTAACCGATTCAAAAGACTCAATTTGTTTCCGGACGGACACTAAGTGCCGGGGAAAGCGGCGGTAAACAGCGGTGCAATTGATTGCAAATCGCCGCCCCGGCTGTCCAACAACTCGACTATTACTTGTTGCATGTTGCCTGCTCCTTTTGGTTTATTAGGACAGTACCTAGTTTATATTGTTAACTACCTGATGCAATAAGAATAGCACCTACCGCACTGTTTTAACTTATGTTTTTCTGGCTTGCCGAGGCCTCCACGGGGGAGCACTATGCCTGTGTCCTAGGGGAGAACGATCCGTGACACACTCACTATTGGCGCCTGTGCCCTATGAACACTTGCTCAGGGCGATATGTCGCTGCAGAAACCACCCAGGCTCAGTATGCGTGTTTGGGACCAACCTTACACCCGGATTCGTGGCGTGGACTACGCACAAGCCTCCGCACATTGAGCCTGGCGATCTTGTGTATCTATACGAAACCCACGGCTCGCCAAACCCTGGCTTGGTCAGGTTCTCAGCGGTGTTTGCCTCTTACATCCCAGTCTGTGACCTGGATGACCGCAAGGTCTTTAGGCCGGGGAAACATCTCGGCGACACCGCGTTCGAAGGTTACTGGGGTGTAACTGACATAACCAAGATGTCTAAACCTGCGAGCCTCTGCGCGTTCAAGCTGTTATCGGGCGGCAGCGTTTCACCCCCCTTGCGACGGCCCTTGAGAGTCAAACCCATCTAGATTTTTTCCGCGCCTCTTCCATCGCGTCGTTGCGCGCTTCCTGCATGTAACCGTCGAGCAGGGTGAGCATGGACCAGCCCCGGGCGCTCTGCCCCGAAATACTACCCTCGTCGGGCAAAAACCCCTGACTGTAGCCACGGTAAAGGGTCAGCAACCGCGACCACAACAGCGGCTCGTCTTTGATGACGCGGCGGGGGCAGGCAAAATCAGACTGCGGCCCGGCCCCCTTACCCTCGTCTATGCGAAGGGGTTGCGAAGCGGGGTTCTTCCACGATCCGTCAGGCAGTTTGCGGGCATCACAGCCATAGGCTTTCTGCTGGTGCGCGGTGCAGGTCCTGCAGTCGCGTTCCGGCAGAAGGACGAGTGCTATGACCCCGCGACGGAGTTTCCCGCTTCCTTCTCCGTCACCACGGAAGCGGCCCTCACGGCCTCGGCCAGCTCGCGCACCACGGGAAACGGCAGGCGTGCCATATGGACGCGGTCAGCGTGGTGGACCTGCAAGCACCGCATCCGCACGTCATCGCCCATATCACCGTGCCGGACGCGCCCGAAGGTCTGGCGATGAGCCCGAAAGGCGATCTCGCGGTGGTCGCCAGCGTGCAGGCTTCCAACAATCCGGCGGTTTGGTTTTACCACAAGACCGGCGTCGTCACCGTCCTGCGCATCCAGGGCCAGAAGGTGACGCCCATCAAGACGATCGACGTCGGCCGTGTGCCGGAGGCAGTCGCGTTCCACCCGGACGGGCGCTACATCTATGTCGGCAATTTCACCGACGAGGACTTCTCGATTTTGAAGGTGAACGGCACGAACGTGGTCGATACCGGCAAGCGCTTCAAAGTGGGCGGGCATCCGGCATCGGCGCGGATGAGCGCACATTAGACACCACCTCTCCCGCGCAGTGCGCGGGAGAGGTTTCATCTGCCTCTCAGTGCCGCGCCAGCAGCGGGAACTGCACGCAGAGCAATTCGGCGCCGGCCGGACCGGCGGTGACCGACAGCGCCGAGTCCTCGGGGCCGACGAACACGCAGGACTCCGCCGGCAGCGGTGCCGACCCGGCGCATGAGGCGGTGCCGGCCAGCACCAGCCAGAACTGGCCGCCGCCATTGCCCGGATCGGGGCCCATGGCGGTGGCAGCGGCCGGAAGGCGGAGGCGCCACGACGCCATGCCGTCCGCCGTTTGCATTTCGGTCAGGCGCTCCACCGCCGCCAGCCGGCCGAGTTCTTCCTCCGACCACGCGGCGACCGGCCCGGCCGTGGTTTCGCGATGCTGGTAACGCGCCCGCGCCGCGCGCAATTCCGAGCGGGCGGCGGGCATGTATTGCGCGCCGGGATCCCAGGTATTGCGCAGGGTGAACCACGCAACGCCCTCGCCGGCGGCGAGGATCGGCCCATAGGCCGACCAGGCGTCGGTGTAGTGTACCGCGACGGTGCCGATGTCGTGCCGTCCGAGCCGCCCGCCGCCTTGCACCACCACCTGGAACTGATCCGCCGCATGGAAATGTGGCCGCACCACGGCGCCTGATTCCTTCTCCACCAGGAACGCCATCGGATACAGCGTGCCGGATTCCGGCGGCGCCTCGCCCGCCTTCAGGGTGTTGCGGTTCCGGCCGATGAACGTGGTGTTCCAGCCATTGCCCGTCCTGCGCCGGTTCGCCGCGCGCGCCGCGGCGCTGTCAGCCGTGATGATCATTGCATGGCACTCCACCTTTGCCTGCCATCGGGCAACCAATCGGCCTGCCTGTCAATCGCCGGCACTGCCCGGCACGGCCCGCGACCGACCCGGCGTCCGATGCCGCCGATCCCGGCAAACCGCGGCCGGCGCATGACACGCCCGCCCGGCCCGCTCCCAACGTCGCCCGCATCCGCCCGGCACTCCCCATCGGCCGGTTTGCGCGGCAAGATGCCGCGGCGACATCGGAGGCCAACGGCCATGCTCGGTCTGATGCAAACCTACCCCTTGATGATCTCATCCCTGCTCACCCATGCCGCGCGCCACCACGCCGCGGGCGAGGTCGTCTCGCGCACGCATGACGGCAGCATCCATCGCACCAATTGGGGCGAGACCGAACGCCGGGCACGGCGGCTGGCGCGGGTGCTGCAAAACATGGGTGTGGCCGCCGGCGACCGCGTCGGCACGCTGGCGTGGAACGACTACCGCCACCTGGAAGTGTATTACGCGGCGCCGGGGATGCAGGCGATCTGCCACACCGTGAACCCGCGCCTGCATCCGGACGACATAGTCTATATCGTCAACCACGCGGGCGACCGGGTGCTGTTCGTCGATATCGGCTTCGCCGCATTGCTCGGCCAGATCGCGCCGCGCGTCGGCGACAGCGTGCGCGACGTGGTGATGCTGGCCAATGCCGCGCAGATGCCGGAACTCGCGCTGCCGCCCGGCATGCGGCTGCACTGCTACGACACGCTGATGGCGGAGGCCGACGAGGACTACGCCTGGCCCGGCTTCGACGAGAACAGCGCCAGCGCGCTGTGCTACACCTCCGGAACGACCGGCCGGCCGAAAGGCGTGCTGTACAGCCACCGCTCCACCGTGCTGCACGGCTATGCGATTGCGTTGCCCGACGTGCTGTCGCTGCGCGCCACCAGCCGGATTTTGCCCGTTGTGCCGATGTTCCATGTCAACGCCTGGGGAATTCCCTACGCCACGGCAATGACCGGCGCGGCTCTGGTGCTGCCCGCGCGGCACCTGGACGGCGCCAGCATGGCGGCGCTGCTGAACCAGGAACGCGTCACGCTGACCTGCGGCGTGCCGACCGTCTGGCTCGGACTGCTGCAGCACCTGCGCAGCAGCGGCGAAAAGCTGCACACGGTGACACGCATCATGACCGGCGGCTCGGCGGCGCCGCCGCTGCTGATCGAGGCGTTCCGCGACGAGTACGGCGTGACGGTGGAGCATGGCTGGGGCATGACCGAATTGAGCCCGGTCGGCACCTACAATGCGCCCAAGCCGGCACAGGTCGGGCTGGAGAAGGCAGCGGCAGTGCGGCACATGCTGAAGCAGGGGCGCATCCTGTCCGGTATCGACATGAAGATCGTCGATGGCGAGGGACATGAGCTGCCATGGGACGGCGTGGCGTTCGGCGACCTGATGGTGCGCGGGCCGTGGGTGACCAGCGCTTATTACGGCGACGCACCGGGCAGTGCGTGCGACGCCGAGGGATGGTTCGCCACCGGCGACGTGGCGACGATCGATCCCGATGGGTTCATGGAAATCACCGACCGCTCGAAGGACGTGGTGAAGTCGGGCGGCGAATGGATCAGCTCGATCACGCTGGAGAACATCGCGGTGTCGCATCCGGACGTGCTGGAGGCGGCGGTGATCGCGGCGCGGCATGCGAAATGGGACGAGCGTCCGCTGCTGCTGGTGGTGCCGCGTCCGGGCCATACGATCGATCCGGAGTCGGTACTGCGGATCTATGCGGGAAAAGTCGCCAAATGGTGGCTGCCGGACGCGGTGCTGGTGGTCGCGGAACTGCCGCACACCGCCACGGGCAAGCTGCTGAAGACCGCGTTGCGTGCGCGCTACCGGGATTACCTGGTGGAACAGGACGCGCCACCGGGATGATGGCGGCGGCTTTCGTTACGGAAAGCGGAGCAGTGGCCGGGTGGCTTGTTTGCAGCCTTGGGCCGCGGCAATCGTGCGTGTGGCGAGCAAGCAAGGTTTTGCCACGGAGTTAGCCAGCGGCCGGGACCGCATCGCCATGGCTGAAAATCGTCGTGGGGGGTCGCTGGGCGCGGTGCCGGCAATATTCATGGTAGGAAGATCGAGAGCCACGGAGCAGAAGAGTCAATGCGCGCGGCGCGAAGCGCAATCCTATTCTGCTGCGTGGTTCTCCGTGGCTCTCGATCTTCCTCCGTGCTGAAATCCTACTGGATTGCGAAGATCCGCGTGCCTGTCTGCGCCGCCGGTCGCACGGTCGTAGCCGGTTCAATTGATTGCGCCAGAACCGACCTTCGAACTGCCCGCTGGAATGCTCCCCGGAAGAACACCACGGCGATCGTCGCGGTCAGCAACGGCACGGCCGATATGCGATGGATGCGCCACGCCAGGGCACACCCGTCACCCTCGGCCGCTGCGCGCCTCGTGCCGATCCGCTGCGCGGCCCAACCCCGCGAGGCGGGAGAGGTTGATCCATGGTACTTGACCCCGGCTTGCGGGTTCCGCACCGTGGCGGTGATCCACGAAGACCAACCGAGGGTGGCGCATACCATGATCAAGCGATTCCACGTGCTGTATGTCGGCCAGATCGCGCTCGACAATATCGGCCTGGACGGCACGCCGGCGAACGAACGGCGGTATCCCACCGAGCGCCTTGCCGAGGTGTTCTGGACCGCGCGCGACACCGCGCGGCTTATGGACGAGCTCGGCTACTACGCGTTGTGGAGCGCGGAGCACCATTTCCAGCGCGAGGGCTACGAGTGCCTGCCCAACCTGATCCAGCTCGGGCTGTGGCTGGCCACGCAGACCAAGCGCCTGAAGTTCGGCTGCGCGTTCAACGTGCTGCCGATGTGGCACCCGATTCGGTTGGCCGAAGACTACGCGATGGCGGACATCGTCACCGATGGGCGGGTCATCATGGGCGTCGGCCGCGGCTATCACACCCGCGAAGTGGAGACCTTCGGCGCTCCGTTGATCGACGCCGACAAGAACCGCGACTACTTCGAAGAGCAATTGCAGTTGCTGCTGACCTGCTTCAATGCGGAGTCGTTTCACTTCAAGGGCAAGTATTTCGAGGCCCCGCCGCCGGTGGACTATCGCGGCTACAAGCTGACCGACATCACCATGGTGCCGCGGCCGAAGCATCTGCCGGTGGAGATCTTCATGCCGATCGCGTCCGGCAAGACCATCGACATGATGGCGAAATACGGCTTGAAGCCGATGGTGGTGCTGAACGGCGAGAAGATCCTCGACGACGTCATCCGCGCCTATCACGACGCCTGCGCGCGCTACGGCAGGCCGACGCAGCTTGGCCAGGACATGGTCTGGGGCGCCGGGTTGTATATCGCGCGCGATCAGGAGGAGGCGATACGGCGGGTCGAGCCGGCGCACGACGAACGCTACAAGTGGTTCGCGCCGTTCGGCTTCGTGCGTTATGCCGATGAGCATGGGCGGACCTGGGGCACGCCGGGCGCGCCTGCACGGACGCCGTCGCTGCGCGATGGGGTGCAGCAGAAGGCGTGGTTCTGCGGCACACCGGGCCAGGTGATCGACGGCATCAAGTCGATCGAGGCGAAGTATCCGGGGCTGGAGGATTTTATGATTCACTGGGCGGAGGGTCTGTCGCCGGCGGAATTCGCCGAACAGTTGCGCTGGTTCGCACGGGATGTGATGCCGGCGTTCGGGTAGAGGTTTGCCGGGACGGAGAGCATGACGATGCGCATGTGCCCCGGGCGGATGGGTCGGCAGGTGCGACCGGATGAGGCGTTGGCCGAAGCATCCCCGGCAGGAAGGGAACCCCACCGATCGTCGTGCTCTCCTGCAAGGCGCAAGCGCAGCAGGTTCGGCGGCAACCCCCGGCACAGCTTTTCCTATCAGTCCGTCACGCCGCCGAGCAATTTCGTCGCATCCTCGGCGCTCAGCCATGCGCCGTGCGCCGTGGCGTATTCCTCCTTGGACGCACGCATCGCCTCGCCTGCGAAGACGATGCGCCCGTGCACCAGCGTCGTGCGTAGCGTCCGGCGGGCCTCGATGCCGCCGCCGGGACGGGTGTATGAGTAAGACCCGAGGCTGAACGGATCGGCGCTCCAGGTGCTGGTGAGCGGATCGCCCCGGCATGATTTGAGCAGGTTGGGAATATCCAGCGCCTCGCCGAGCGCGCCGCAAGCCGCGGCCACGGCATTCCCGGTAGAGCCGAGGTCAAGCTCCCGGGCAGGTTCGCCGCCGACAAATGCGACGATCGTGTTCTGGCTGAGGTTGCACACGAACTTCCACGGCACGTTGGCCTGAGTGATCGTATACAGGCTGAGGTCGGTTCGAATATCGGGCATGGGCTGCTGCTCCTTTTCCTGCTTCATGGCCTTGTCGATTATCTGCGATTTTTGCAGCCTCAGTTTCTCCTGCTCAGCCTCCTTCGCTTTTTGCGCGGCAATGTCATGCAGTTGCTTCGCGGCCAGCGAAGACGGGTCCAACTGGAGAAAAACCTTCTTGTAGTGGCCCATCGGCAACAAATCGAACGCCTTGACAATCTCAATGGGAAGCGTTGGTGCGAAGGTGATGCATTTCTGCCGGATGACCTCCGTCGGCACCGAGATGATAACACCCCAGGCATGCAGCACCCCGCGTTTCAACGGCAGCAGAACCTGCGCCTGCCTCACTTCGATCGTCTCGACCGGCTCGGACACGAAAATACTCAGAAGCGCCTGGTACTTCACCTGTATTGCCTTGAGATGGACTTGGAACAGCGTGCCGTAGCCTTGCTCCGACATCTTGTTGCTCGTGCCGGGGTCGAACGCGGGTTCTTTCGAAACCGACTCTTCCCGGTTCTCGGTTGAGATACTTTCCTCGCCTTCCAATCCACCCTCTTCCTGATCCTCGTCCTCCTCCTCCGCCTGGGTGAAATTATTCGACTCGGTGCTTTCGTCGAGTTCAGCGATCATTGCGTCCACGAGATGCACAAGCCGGCTGTTCAGCATCTTTTCGAGCCTGACTTTCGCCGTCTCCTCAAGTTCCATGTCCTTAACGACTTCCTGCTCGACGCGATCACCATGCTCTTCCCGGATGGCTGACAGCGCCGCGCTTTCGAACCTCTTCTCCTTGCTCATGGCAAGCAGGCGTGCATCACGCTCCTTTACGATCTTGGCTCGGTTATCGTGCTTCAGGTCGTCCAACACCCAACTCAGGCGGTACCGCTGGATTGCTTCCCATCGGCTCTCGTCCGGGGCGCACTCGTCGAAGGTGGCAAGCGGCCCCGCGTCGCGCCACGCGTCGTCCTTTTCAGTGATGGTCTTATGGCCTTCAAGAACTCTCACAGCCTCGATCTGCCGATGCCAGAACAGGCGGTGCTGGTAAGTCTGCGCAACGCCGACAAGTGGGTTCTCGTCTGCGTCCTGATAGAACTGGCAGCCGAGATCGACCTCGAGCGACTGCCAGTTCTGCGTGAAGGCCCGGCCGCCCAGCCGGTCGCGCGCTTCGATCAGAACCACGTCCAGTTGTTTTGCCAGCATGAGCTCGGCGCTATGGATACCGGCGATGCCGCCGCCCACCACGGCAACCGGAAGCACGTCGAAATAGAGCCGCCGGACGCCAACTATGACCTTGGTGTCCTGCTGCACATTGCGGATGCAGATGCGCGCCAGATACGGACCCGCAGCGAAGGTGAAGAGATTGTGCGGCAGCCGAACCTGCAGCTCATTGGTGAGCACGGCATCTTCACACCGGCCCAATGTGTCGTGGCTGCCGCTATTCTGATTGACCTTTATGATCGAGACCGGGTCCTCCTTCTTATGCGGATAGATCCTGATGTCGGCTTCCTTCACGTACTCGAAGCCCTCGATGGTCCACCGCAACACCAGTTGATTGGCCACAACGGCGCGGCCGTAGTACCGGCCCTGAGCATCGTGTGACAGATCGCCGTGAGCGTCGCCCATGAACCCGTCGTGACCGTCGCCGATATCGTGCTGATTGGCCCCGATATAGAACTGGGTGATGGACGTCGTCATATGCGACAAGTTGCAATGGCCGACGACGTCCTCCGGCTTGAACACCGGCAAGGTCCAGTCCTGTGCCTTGATGACGATCATTCTGCGACGTCAGGCCTGGGAAGGGGCATGCCCCTGCCGCGCATGCGGCCGACCTCGGCCCAGGTCTCCGGCGAAGTCTGCAGCCAGACCAGGTGAATCCGGTGATCCGAGTTGATCGCAGGATCGCGCAGAATGGACTGGATGTCCGAGTGAAGGTCGAAGTCGGGCGCATGGCAAACCATCGCCACGAAGAACAGTACCAGGGCCAACGGGTCGCTCATGCCGTATGCTTCGGCTCGCCGCCAGGCAGCCTCGGTACCGCGATGCAGCTCCGGGTCAGACCAGGCCTCGAATAGCGTCGGCTCGCGGCGTCGGGCATAGGCCGCGAGCCGGCTCACGAACGTGCTGTCCCGTTCGGCCTGCAGTGCCGCGATCTGATCCGTACGAATGGTCAACATGGGCACCCACCTGGCTGCCTCCACCAGTTACCGTGACAATGCGCTGGCGAGGTGTCCGAGCCAACGTTCGGAGAAAAAGGGCAGCGCTAAACCACCCCGTCCCCGCGCAGCGTCTCCACCTCCACTTCACTTAGGCCCAGCCACCGGCCCAGCACGTCCCCCGTATGCTCGCCCAGCATGGGCGACGGCTTGACGCGCGGCGGCTTGCCGTCCACCCGAACCGGCCAGGCCGGCATCTTGAACGGCCCGTGCTTCGCATGCTGCATCACCTGCATGATGCCGCGTTGCTCGAACGTGGGTTCGTTCTGTAATTCCATCGTGTCGAGCACCGCGCCCGCCGGGATGCCGGCACCGCCGACCTGCGCCATCGCCGCGTGCTTCGTACGCGCGCGCGTCCACGCCTCGATGATCGCATCAAGTTCGGCCATGTTCTTCACCCGGTCGCCGGGCCTGGCGAAGCGCGGATCAGCGATCAGCTCCTCGCGCCCCATCACCTTGCACAGCCGCGCCCAATGCTCGGGATTGGCCCGGCTGGTCATGATCCACACGTAGTCGTTCGGCCCGCCCGGCGCGCACGGATACAGCCCCGACGGCGCGTTGCTGCCGCCACCCGAGTGCGTGCCGTCGCGCTCCACCGCCCGCCCGCTGCGCGCCTGGGTGGAGAAATTGGTGCGCATGTAGTGCAGCATCGCGTCCTGCATCGCCACTTGCAGCCGATGGCCCTCGCCGGTCTTCGCCCGTTTGTGCAGCGCGCCGAGGATGCTGATCGCCATCGTCATCCCGGTGCCGGTGTCGCCGAGCGACAGGCCGGGCTTCACCGGCCCGCGGCCTTTTTCCCCGGTTACGCTGATGGTGCCGCCGGTGGCCTGTGCGATCATGTCGAACGCCAGGTTGGTCTCATACGGACTGCCGGTGCCGAAGCCCTTCACCTGGCAATAGATGATGCCCGGGTTGATGGCGCGCACGTCGTCATAGCCGAGGCCCAGCCGCTCAATGGTGCCGGGCGCCATGTTCTCGACGCACACGTCGGCCTGGCGCAGCAGATCCTGCACCAGCGCCAGCCCGCGCGGCGATTTCAGGTTCAGCGTGATGGACTTCTTGTTGGCGTTGAACATGTGGAAGTAATACGGGTCGTCGTCCGGCTGGCCAGGGCGCAGGCGGCGGCCGGGATCGCCGGTCTTCGGATTCTCGATCTTCACCACTTCGGCGCCGAGCCAGGCGAGCGCCTCGGTGCAGGACGGCCCGGCCTCGAACTGGGTGAAGTCAACGACCTTGATGCCGTTGAGGAAGTCTATGTCCGCGGCGTTGTCCGACATGATTGCGTTCTCCTCCGGGGGTGTTCTCGGTGTTGCCTGGGCGCGAGCATGGCACAGGCGTGCGCCGGCGTCATTGTCGGGCACTGGCGCTTCGGGCACCGGCGCTGCTTGCGCCACGCGGTTGCAACGGCGCGCGACGCAGACGGCCTATCCTCACGTCGCGCCAGGCCCCATCCTGGCGTCGGATTGACCCAGGCAATGCAGGGGCGTCGTGAACAAGGAACGGCTGACCGCGTTCAGCGATGGCGTGATCGCCATCATCATTACCATCATGGTGCTGGAACTGCAGGTGCCGGCCGGCACCGGCTGGGCGGCGCTTGCCGGGATGCTCCCGATGTTCCTGAGCTATCTGCTGAGCTTCCTGTATGTGGCGATCTACTGGAACAACCATCACCACCTGCTGCAGACCGTGCAAGGGGTCAACGGCCTGATCCTGTGGGCCAACACCCATCTGCTGTTCTGGCTCTCGCTGACGCCCTTCGCCACCGCCTGGCTGGGACGGAACTACCACGCCGCGGTGCCGACCGCGGTCTATGGCGGCGTGCTGCTGCTGGCGGCGATCGCCTACTACCTCCTGCAACGAACCATCATCCGGACCGAAGGGCGCGATTCCACCCTTGCCGCGGCGCTCGGTTCCGACCTCAAGGGCAAGCTGTCGCCGGCGCTGTACGCAACCGCGATCGGGCTGGCATTCGTCAATCCCGCACTATCGGACCTCATCTACGCCCTGGTCGCGTTGCTGTGGTTCGTTCCCGATCGGCGCATCGAGCATCGCCTGACCAGGCCGCACGAACGAAACTGATCTGCGGCACGACCGGCATCTTGCTGGCGGCGGGCCTAATCGGCCAAGGGCACGCCGCGGGTTTCCGGGCCGAACCAGATCGCGATCATGCCGATCGCGTAAATCCACACGATCGTCAGGCCGGCGGACGGAACGCTGCCGAATTCACTCACCAGCATGCCGGACACGAACGGTCCCACCGCGGTGAACGCGCGCGCCATGTTCCAGCAGAATCCCTGGCCGGTGGCGCGGATACGCGTTGGGAACAGCTCCGGCAGATAGGTGGCAAAGGTGCCGAAGCCGCCGACCGTGAAGAAGCCATAGGGGACCATGAACCATTGCAGGGTGGCCAGTGCGTGCACCTGCGTGAACATCGCCGCCATGATACCGGCGCACCCGACCACGATCAGGAAATACGACCACCGCCGGCCCAGCGCGTCGGTCATCCAGATCAGCGCCAGATAGCCCAGCACGGCACCGACATTGCTCAGCATGAAGCAGCCGCTGGTGGCGCGGATCGCCGCCAGGCGCTGGCCCGGCCCGACGAGTTGGTTGACCCAGATGGGGATCAGGGTGGAGGCGCCCCAGGCGCCGATCATCATGGTGGACGCGACCAGGACGCCGACGATGGTGCGCCGGCGGAACTCCGGCGTGAAGATCGCGGCGAAGGTCGCTCCGGCCGAGGCCCGCGTGCCGGCCGCGATCTGTTGGTCGCGGACCCGCAGCCAGCGTTCCGGTTCGGGCACGTAGCGCCGGATCGGCAGCGTCAGCAGCGCCGGCACCGTGCCGATGAACAGGACGTAGCGCCAGCCATACGGGCCGACGGTCAGGTTGATCAGTGCGGCGAGGAAGAAGCCGAACGCAAAGGACATCTGCATGACCTGCATCGCGCGCGCGCGGGTCCGGTCGGGCCAGGTCTCGGCCACCAGCGCGGCGCCGGCCGCCCATTCGCCGCCGATCCCGATCCCCGCCAAAGCTTGCAGGATCGCGAGTTGCTGCCAGCTTTGCGCGAAGCCTGAAAGACCGGTGAAGGCCGCGTAGATCAGCACGGTGATGATCATCGTGCGGGACCGCCCGATCCGGTCGGCGACCACCCCGAACACGATGCCGCCGAAACCCCAGGCGACCAGTTTGCAGGCCAGGATGATGCCCCCGATCCAGGCAACCTGGCCCAGGTTGCGCGTGCCGATCAGCTCGCTGACGCAGGGGAACAGGATCAGGGTGAAGATCTGCAGGTCCATCGCATCGAACATCCAGCCCAGGCAGGCGGAGACGAGCGTTGCCCAGCGGGAGTCCGTACGTTGCCCATGCGCGATAACCAGGTCGGCCATGCGATCGTTTCCCTCCCTGACGCCGGCGGATTCGCATCGCACGGCTGGTCCGGTTGGGTTCAAGCCTGCTGCCCCGGCCGGCGCGGGTCAACCGCCGCCGCGGCAACCCACCGGTTCCCCGCGCGGTCGCATCGCAAGTGCAAACCGCGGGCGGCCGGCTGCCGATGGGGCGGTATGGCGTGCGATGACGCCGCACCGGCGGACCGCCCGCCCGAGTCCTCATTGCCACACCTGGGGTGAAACCGGCATCGCACTCCCAAACGGCCGGTTCGCAACCCCGGCGAGATGCGATTCACCGTCGGGGCGCAACGCCTCGAGTCCCTTATCGCCCACCTGTGCCAACACTGCGAGACGTTGCCCGAAAAGCCCCGCGGGATGACCATCACCTGTTCCGTCGCCGGCATCGCCATGGCGGCGGCTGCGGCATCGCGGCCAAAGCCGGCTGCGTGAGTGGCGGGATTGACAACGACGCGGCGCGGCTCTCGCTCAATCCGATCCGTCGTGGGCGATCTTCGCACCGGCCGATGCCGGGATTCCCGGCATGCCCGCGCCAGCAATTCTCACAGCCACCCCAGGAGGATCGCCAGAGCCACCGCCAGCCCCGCCTCGCGATTGGCACGGAACTGCCGCAGGCAATTGGCCGGATCGTTGATGTCCAGTGCGACGACCTGCCGCGCCAGCAGCGCCGCAGGCAGCGCCAGCGCCGGGTAGAACCACAATTCCAGCCCGCGCATCCATCCGGCCAGGACCACCAGCCCCAGCATCCCGGCGTAGCACGCCGCCAGGAACGGTCGCGTTTGCTCGCCGAGCACCAGCGCACTGGACCCGATGCCGAGTAATGCGTCGTCCTCGCGATCCTGGTGCGCGTAGATCGTGTCGAAACCGACATCCCACAGAATCGCCGCGCCGTACAGCAGCGCCCATGCGAGATCCAGCCGCCCCGCCCCGGCCGCGTAGCCGAGCGGCGCTCCGAAGCCGAAGGTGAACCCCATGGCGAGCTGCGGCCACCAGGTCACCCGCTTGGCCAGCGGATACAGCGCCACCAGCAGCAGCGACGCGACGCCCAGCACCTGCGCCAAGCGGTTGAGCTGAAGCAGAATGACCAGCCCCACCGCCAGCAGCACCGCCAGGAACACCAAAGCATGGCGCGGACGCAGCGCCCCCGAGGCCAGCGGCCGTCCGGCGGTCCGCGCGACGCGCCGGTCGATGTCGCGGTCCCACAGATCGTTCACCACGCAACCGGCCGCCCGCATCACCAGGCTGCCGACGCCGAACAACAGGATGAGCCGGATGGCTTCCGCCGGTCCGGCGCCCGAGAGCAGAATGCCCCAGAGTCCGGGGAGAAAGAGCAGCCAGGTGCCGATCGGGCGGTCCAGGCGCGCCAACAGGACATAGGGCAGCCAAGCGCGTGGCAGCCGCGCCACCCAGCCTTGCGTGACGATATCGGTGTGTGCCGGCATGGCGGGGAGTGTGCCCCTCGCGACGATTCCGTTCAATCCGGGTGTGGAGACGCTGCCGCCCCGCGGTTGCGCCGCGTCTGCGGTTGGTCGCGCAGAGCGTCAGCGCAGCGCGTCATCCCGGCGAAAGCGGAGACCCAGGTCGCCTGGATCCCCGCTTTCGCGATGATGACAGCAAGTGCGTGGGTCGGCGCGCCAACCACAGCGATCTTTGCGCACACCGCCCCAAGCCGTGCACTTGGCGCGCCTCTCCCCCAATGGCAGCCGGCAACAGAGCGGTGACGCAGCCGCGCCGCACGTGCGGCTTGCATCGGCCAACGAAACGGCGCGCGATGGTGCCCAACGATCCACCTTTGGTCGTGCATGTCTGCCTCGCCTCGCCTCGCCCGGCGACATCGCGCCGGCACGGTTGCGGCTCGCGGCGGTGCGAGCCGTGGATCTCGATCGACCGGCTAGACATCCCTCGTCGCTTGACCCCTTCGTCCGACGCGGCCGTAGCATGGGCGACTTGCCTGCGCCCCAGTCCGCCACCATGTTCCGGAACATGACCGGAACGCAACCCACCTTGGACATCGGCCGCGCCTGCCGGGCCGGCAACGGCGTCGGAGCGTGACCTGCGCACTGTGACGCCTGCTGGGATCGTTGTCCGCAACACCAGTGCGCCCGAGGCAACTGGACACGGGCTTGTCAGGGCCCCATGCAAAGCGGCATTCGAGCGCCCGGACCGCCGCATGAGTACCATCCCCCGCCTCTACGTCCCGGCCGCCCTCGTCCTTGGTGCGACGATCGCCGCCACCGCGGCCCAGGCCCACTATCTCGGCCAGGTCCTGCGCCGCAACGTCAACGATCCCGTGCACCTGTTCAATGGCCAGGACGGCGAGTGGCGGGCGCGCATCGCCGAGCAGCGGCGCGACCAGATGATTCTGGCGGTGGAGGCCCAGCTCCGGCGGCAGGACCCCGAACCCGACCTCTGGCTCGCCTTCGCCCTGCTGAAGCGCGATGCCACCGACCTGGTCGTGCAGAAGGCCACAGAACTGGGGGTGTCGGCGCTCTGGCCGGTCCTCACCGAGCGCACCAATGCGGCGCGGGTGAACGAAACCCGCCTCACCGTCATCGCCACGGAAGCAGCCGAACAATGCGAACGCCTCACGGTCCCCGTCCTGCACCCGCCGCGCCGGCTGGCGGACCTACTGGCCGACTGGCCGTCCGACAGAAGACTGTTCGCCGCCATCGAACGCTCCAACGCCGCACAACCGCGCGCCACCGGCAAACCGGCCGCCTTGCTGGTGGGGCCGGAGGGGGGCTTCACACCGGCCGAGCTTGACGCCGTGCTTCGGCATCCCTTTGTGACGGCAGTGAGCCTCGGTTCGCGCGTCCTGCGGGCGGAAACCGCTTGCGTTGCCGGGCTGGCATTGTTGCAGGCCCCTTGGTGCGGCTAGAAAGCTGGTCCTTGAACCCCGAAACGTCTGGGAAGCAGCATGTCCAATCCCGGAGACGGCGACGCGACTCCGATCGCCTCCATCCGCCAGCTTGCCGAGCACATCGCCGCCGGCTGCAAGCCGCCGGGCGACTGGCGCATCGGCACGGAACACGAGAAGTTCGGCTTTCGCCAGGGCGACCTGGCGCCGCCGCCCTATCTTCCCGCCGACGGCCAGCCCGGCGCGATCCGCGACCTGCTGGCCGGGTTGCAGCGCTACGACGCCACACCGATCACCGATCGCGGCAACACCATCGGCCTGAAGCAAGGCGGCGCATCGGTTTCGCTGGAACCCGCCGGGCAGCTTGAACTGTCCGGCGCGCCGGTCGAGACGCTGCACCAGACCAAAGCCGAGATGGAGATCCACTTCGCCCAGGTGCGCAGCGTCGCGCGGGACCTGCGGCTGGGGTTCGCCCCGCTGGGCTTCCACCCCCTGGCCAGCCAGGCCGAGATGCCGTGGATGCCGAAGGGCCGCTATGCCATCATGCGCCGCTACATGCCGCTGGTGGGCCAGCTTGGCCTCGACATGATGACGCGCACGTGTACCGTGCAGGTGAACCTGGACTACGCATCGGAAGCCGACATGGTGCGCAAGCTGCGCGTCGCGCTGCTGCTGCAGCCGTTGGCGACCGCGCTGTTCGCCAATTCCCCGTTCACCGAGGGCCGGCCGAACGGGTTCCAGTCCGGCCGCGCCTTCGTCTGGACCGACACCGACGACGACCGCTCCGGCATTCCCCCGGTGATGTTCGAGGCAGGCTTCGGCTTCGAGCGCTATGCCGCGTGGCTGGTCGATCGCGTGCCGATGTATTTCATCTATCGAAACGGCCAATACATCGACGTCGCCGGCAGCCGGTTCCGCGACTTCATCGCGGGCCGCCTGCCGGCCCTGGCCGGTATCCAGGCCACCGTGGGCGACTTCGCCGACCACATGACCACCGTGTTCACCGACGTCCGCATCAAGCAGTTCCTGGAAATGCGCGGCGCCGATGCCGGGCGGCCGGACATGATGCTTGCGCAGTCGGCCCTGTGGGTCGGGCTGCTGTACGACGCCGCCGCGCTGGTCGCCGCCGAGGCGTTGCTCCGCGGCGCCGGCTGGGACGCCGCCGTGGCGATGCGGCAGGCGGTGCCGCGCCAGGGCCTGGCGGCGAAGCTGCCCTGGCGGGACGGCGATTTGCGCGCGCTGGCCCGCGACGTGGTGGCCATCGCCCGCGACGGGCTGCGCGCCCGGGCCCGGCGCGACGCGGCGGGGCAGGACGAATCGGGCTACCTGATCCCGCTGGAAGCCATCGCCGCGGGCGCGCCGACCCAGGCGGAGCACTGGCTACAGCGCTTCCATGGCCCCTGGGGAGGAAACGCGCGTGAAATTTTCGCCGAAGCCGCGATATGAAATGACATCATAAGCCTTGGCGTGCTTATCCAATTCGCGATACAACTGAGACGGTGTTGATGACGCGATGATGGCAGGCACGACAACAAGGTCCCCAGGCCCGGCCCCGCAGTCCCCCCCCTCCGGACAGGTGGTGCTACGGTTGCGCCTTATCGGCCAGATGGAAGCCTGGACGATCACCAGCGAGAACGTGCTGCCTGCCGGACGCAAGACCCGCGCCCTTCTCGCAGTCGTCGCGCTCTCCGCCCCGCGCCCCGCCTTGCGCGGCCGGCTCGCCGAATTGCTCTGGAGCCGCCGCCCCGAGGAGCAGGCGCGCGCCTCACTGCGCCAGGAAATCCATCGCCTGTTGGAAACGCTGTCCCCCGCCGGGGGAGAGATCATGCAGGTCACCCGCGACCACCTGTCGCTGCGCTCCAGCGCGGTCTGGGTGGATGTTGACGAGGTGATGCGGGCCACCACCGACCAGCCGGCGTCGCTGTCGCTGCTGGATGGCGACCTGCTGGAGGACCTGGACGGCATCGACCCGACCTTCGACGCCTGGCTCACCACCGAACGCGAGCGCCTGCGCGACCGCGCTCGCAACGTCGCCGAGGCGCTGTTGCGCGAATCCAGCGAGCCGGAATCGGCGATCCCGGCGGCGCAGCGCCTGTTGCAGATCGACCGCGCGCATGAGGGCGCCTGGCGGGCGCTGATGCGGGCGCATGTCGCGCGCGGCGAGCGCGGCATGGCGATCCAGGCCTACGACCGCTGCCGAGCCGTGCTGGCCGACCTGCTCGACGCCGCGCCGTCGCAGGAAACCCAGAAGCTGCTGGCGGAAATCCGCGGCCCCTATGGCAGCCGCATACCGGTTCGGTCGTCCCCGCCCCCGCTGGCCGAGGCAGTGCCGCTACCGCCCGCTCGGCCGCTGGAGCTGGAGCAGGACGAACCGGTGGCCGTGCTCGAGCCGCGGCAGGAACTGCGCAATGCGCGCGGCGGCGCTCATGTCGGGGTGCTGCCGCTGCAATTCCCCGGCGCCTCGGAGGAGGAGTCGCATCTCGCGCCCGGGCTGGCGGAGGAAATCACCACTGCTCTGTCCCGCTTTCGCTGGATGTTCGTCGTTGCCTCCAGCTCGCTCGCCCGCTTCGCCGCCGACACCCGCGACGAGGGGGCGATCCGCCGCACCTTCGGCATCGACTTCCTGGTGGACGGCTCGATCCAGCGCGCGCGCAACCGCTTGCGCATCACCGTCCGGCTGCTCGATCTGCGCGCCGGCAACCAGGTGGTCTGGGCGCGCCGGTTCGATCGCCAGACCAATGACCTGCTGACGCTGCAAGACGAGATCGCCGCGGAAGTGGTGGCGCAGATTGACCCCGAGATCCTGCTGATCGAGGCGCGCCGCAGCGCGTCGCGACCGCCGGTGGACTCCACCGCCTACGACCTCGTGCTGCGCGCCATTCCGCTGATGTGGCGGATGGAGCGCGCGCCGTTCATGCAGGCCGGCGAGCATCTGGCGCACGCCATCCAACTGGAACCCGACTACGCCGCCGCATATGCCTGGTATGCCTACTGGCATGTGTTTCTGGTGGGCGAGGGCTGGGCGGACAATCCCCGTGCGATGATCGAACAGGCAGGGACGCTGGCGGAACGCGCGATCGTACTCGATCCGTTCGATGCCCGCGGTCTTGCCGTTGCCGGGCATGTCCGCGCCTTCCTGCATCATCGGCTGCGCGAGGCCATCAGCCTGCACGAGCGGGCGTTGTCGCTCAATCCGAACATGGCGATGGCGTGGGCGCTCTCAGCCTGTGCCTATGCCTATCTGGGCGAACCCGAAGAGGCCGAGCGCCGCAACAATCACTACAAGAAGCTTTCGCCGCTCGATCCGCACGCCTTCTTCTACGATACGTTCTTCATCTACATCCATCTGCTGAAGCGGGATTTCGAGTCCGCGGTGGCCGTTGGCCGCACGGTGAGCGAGATGAATCCGTCGTTCGCGGCAAGCCACAGGCTGTATCTCGCGGCGCTCGGTCATACTGGCCGGACCCAGGAGGCGGCCATCATCCGGCAGCGGCTGCTTGCGCTGGAGCCCGATTTCACCGTGGATAGGTTCCTCGCAACGACTCCGTTGCAGCGCGAGGTTGACCGCGAGCTCTTTGCGGAAGGCTTGCGGCTGGCGGGCGTGCCGGAGCGGGACGCGAAGGTTGCGCCGCGTATCGGGTCCCACGAGTTGCGCGGCGTCTCCTAGACGCGGACGGGTGGTCAGGAACCGGGATCACCAGGATTGCGGGAAGGCCGGCGCCGGCGCTCACTCCGTCGGCTTGCCGTCCGCCTCGGCGGCTCGGCGCTTACGGGCGGCGGCGGCGTATTGGCCGCGCGGCCGCGCCTCCTGCACGTGCGGACGCACCACTGTGTCGTAATAGTCGTCCCAGTCCTCGGGCGTGAGCTGCCGGAGGTCGGGCACCAATTCGTAATTGTTGAGCATTGCGTCGTCGTATGCCTGGCGTGGCAGCGGCTGCACCTGCAGCATGGGGAAATCAGCATAAAAGTCGATCGGCACGTCGGTCTTGGTCAGACGTATGTTGGTGATCAACGGGCCGAACCAGTGGTCGGTCTCGATGATCCCCTCGAACGGCTCATAGCCGCCACGATGCGGCAAATTTGCCGGCGCTCGGACCATCAGGCTCCAACCCGGTGCGGTGCGGGCGATGATGCCGGTCCAGATCTGAACCAATCCGGCCTCTTGAAGGGCGACCAGGAAGGGCGGCGCATATTGCTGGATTTCCTTGGGCGCGACCGAGTCGAACAGGTCGCGAAACCCGGGAAACTGCGCCGACTTCAACGGCATCCAGCCGGACGCCCCGTCAAAGGTCCACATGATGTCGTGGCCGTCCCATTTCAGGCTGAAGCTGATCGGCGGGAAGATGTAATAGCCATAGCCGGATGCGCTGGTCGAAGGCTCGCAATAACGGAAGGCGCGGGTTGGCAGCGATCCCGCCGCGGAGCGATCCGCCCGCTGCGGCAGGCGTCCCGACGGTGTTACGCGATGGAACACGACAAGCGGCGACTTCCGGGGCGTTGCCTGCGCGGCTTCCGGCGAGATCGAGGCAGTGGTGGACAAGGGTGCTGATCCTGGTGCTGAGTGAAGCAACGGCAGAAGCCGGGCAGTATTCCCGCCCGGCACGCATCCAGTCTAACAGGGTTGATCGGGCGTCGTCTTTAGTGGATGGCAGCCTTCCGACCGGCCGGCAGCGTCGGGGCGCAGCCGCCGAGACGAACCTTGCCGGCATCGGCAGTGGCGAGGGTCGGAGCGCAGCCGCCGAGGCGGACCTTGCCGGCATCGGCGGTGGCGAGGGTCGGGGCGCAGCCGCCGAGACGGACCTTGCCGGCATCGGCAGTGGCGAGGGTCGGAGCGCAGCCGCCGAGACGGACCTTGCCGGCATCGGCGGTGGCGAGGGTCGGGGCGCAGCCGCCGAGACGGACCTTGCCGGCATCGGCAGTGGCGAGGGTCGGGGCGCAGCCGCCGAGACGGACCTTGCCGGCATCGGCAGTGGCGAGGGTCGGGGCGCAGCCGCCGAGACGGACCTTGCCGGTGTCAGCGATAAGCGCAAGGCTGGCAGAGGATGAGAGAAGCATAGGTCCGACCCTTCCTTCGATTGTCTCGATTGTGTTTCAGTGCGGGGACGATTATCCCTCGCATCAACGTGACGCCGATATTTCCATATTGAGGATTTTTTATCGTTGATTTAACGTTACCTTGCCGTCAATTCGTGAAATTCGTACTGATGGATGAAGTGGGGGTCTCTTAGATCTGGAAAGGTCGCAATTGTTGGGTGGCGTTTTGTTTCTTGAGATTGATGGCGTCCTGCTTAGCCATTGCCCTGCCGGTTGGCTCGGGCCTCCAATTTGAAACCGGTTCAATCGCCGCCGCCTGAAAACGCGCCGGACGAGGCGGCATCCGGATCAGGTCATCAGACGGCCGGCGTGGCGGCCGGGGTTGTCGCGGCGGCTACCCAACCGACGGAGGCCAGTGGCTGCCGCCAAACTTAACTTCCAGTGCCGCTCGGAGGCTCCCCAATGGCAACCGAATCACAGATCGCCGCCTGGCTTGCGACGCGGCAGGAAGCCATGCTCGCCATGTTGCGGGACATGGTCGATACCGACAGCGGCAGCTACAACAAGCCGGGCATTGACGCAGTCGGCGCCGTGATCCGGCGATTCCTGGCGGCGCACGGCATCCCGGTGGAGACCATCCGCCAACCGAAGCACGGCGACTGCCTGCGCGCGGCGGTCCCCTGGGACGGCCCGGCCGGCAATGCCGGCGGCAACGTCGTGCTGATGGGCCATCGCGACACCGTGTTTCCCGACGGCGAGGCGACGCGCCGCCCGTTCACCATTCGCGACGGAATCGCCTACGGCCCCGGCGTCGCCGACATGAAGGCCGGGCTGGTGATGAACTGCTTCGTCCTGGCCGCCTTCGCCCATTGCGGCGGCGCGCCGGCCCCGCTGGTCGGGCTGTTCACCGGCGACGAGGAGATCGGCAGCCCGGAAGGCCGCGCGGCGATCGAGGCCGAGGCCCGCCATGCCCGCGCGGTGTTCAACAGCGAGCCCGGCCGCGTCTCCGGCAACGTCGTCACCGGGCGCAAGGGCGGCGTCTTCATGAGTTTCCGGGTCACCGGCAAGGCGGCGCATTCCGGGGCGAATTTCGCCGACGGCGTCTCCGCCATCGAGGAGCTGGCGCGCAAGGTGCAGGCGGTCCACGCGCTGACGGACCTGGAACGCGGCGTCACGCTGAATGTCGGGCTGGTCAGCGGCGGACAGAGCGTCAACACCGTGGCGCCCTGGGCGGAAGGTCAGATCGACCTGCGCTACGTGGACCCGCCCGACAAGGACGATGTCATGGCGCGCATCGGCGCCATCGTCGAGCGCAGCTTCCTGCCGGGCACCAGGTCGGAGCTGACCGTGCGCGGCGAGTTCCTGCCGTTGACGCAGAGCCCGTCCGCCCGGAAGCTGTTCGAACTTTATGTCGGGGCCGCCGCCGACACCGGATTCGCCACCGATGGCGAGTTCACCGGCGGTTGCGCGGATTCGGGGTTTACCGCCGCCGCCGGGGCGCCGACGCTCTGCGCGGTCGGCCCGGTCGGCGGCAAGGCGCACAGCCCGGACGAGTTCCTGCTTGTCGCCAGCCTGATTCCCCGCGCGCAGGCCTGCGCGCGGGCGATCCTGCGGCTGCACCAGGCCGGCTTGTAGCGCGGATTGCGCCGCGCTTTGCCGTCCTGCGACCGTGGTCGATGCCGCGTCGCCGCCGGCCTCAGCGATGCCAGCCGCCACCCCCGCCGTGCCAATCGCCGCCGTGCCAATCGCCGCCGTGCCAGTCGTGGTCGCCCCAGCCTCCGCTGCCGCCGAACGTGACGTATCCGCCGGCCGGGTATCCATATCCAGGACCATAATAGCCGTAGCCCGGATACGCGGGGTAAGCGACGCAGCCGCCCAGCAGCGCGGCGATGCCAAGCATGGCGACAGCCGGCAGCGCCACTCTGCGGAAGGAGTGCAGCGCCACTCTGCGGAAGGAGTACGGGTGGGTTCGGGTCATGGTGATTGCCTCCTGGGTGGCCTCGACCGGCCGAGACTATAACTGGGTGTGCCGCGCGACGGTTTGATGGCCTCACCGGGGCGCTGCCGTGTCCGATGCTTGCCGCAATTGCGACCGAGGTCGTCGCGCTTTAGCCATGTTCCTGCACAAGATGGCCTGGCAGTTCGGCTGAAGGAGTATCCCGATGCGCCCGCACTCCCTGGTCTTCCGCCTGAGCGCCGCCACGGCTGTCGCCGGGCTGATGCTGGCACAGGTCATGCCCCAGGCCGCCCTGGCGCAACCGGTGCCGCCAGGCGCGGCACCGGCCGTGCCTGGCCAGGAGGCCGGCAACCCGCCGGAACGGGCCGGATGGCTGGCGCAGATCGCTGGTGCCGTCTCTTTCCACACGGCGGACGCGGACCAGTGGAGCCCGGCCGGGATGAACTACCCGGTCGCATCCGGCGACGCCTTCTGGACCGAACCGGACGCCTCGGCGCGCATCGTGGTCTCCGACAGCCGCATCGCGCTTGCCGGTGGCACCGAACTCGACGTCGGCACGCTCGATGCCGGCGGGCTGCAGGCGACCGTGCCGCAGGGCGAGATCTATTTGCGCCTGCGCGACCTCACGCCGGGCGAAACCTGGTCGGTGCAGACACCGCGCGGGCTGGTGACCATTTCCGGTGCGGGCCGCTATGACGTCGCGGCCGGCGACACGCAAGATCCGACCCTCGTCACGGTGCTGGATGGCGTTGCGCAGGTCACGGGTCCCGGACTGTCGCTCCAGGTGGGGCCGGGCCAGACCGCCACGATCACCGGGACGGACACGTTCGAGGTCAGCGTCGGGCCAGCCCGGATGGATGGGTTCCTGACCGCCATGCTGCGGGCCGAGCGCCCGCCATCCGCGCCGGCCAACGCCCCGCCGCCGGTGGTGGCGCAGATGCCGGGCGGCGATGACCTCTCCGCTTACGGCACATGGTCGCAGACGAGTGATTACGGCGATGTCTGGTATCCGCAGGTCGCTCCCGGCTGGATGCCGTATCGCGAGGGCCGCTGGGCCTATGTTCGCCCGTGGGGCTGGACCTGGGTGGACGATGCCCCGTGGGGCTTCGCGCCGTTCCATTACGGACGCTGGCTCGAGGTTCGCGGCCGCTGGGGCTGGACCCCCGGCGTGGTGGCGGTCGCCGGACCGCCGGTCTATGCGCCCGCACTGGTGGCCTTTATCGGGATCGGCGTGGGGGTCGGCATCGGGGAGGCACTTGCCTCCGGCCGTGTCGGCTGGGTCCCGCTCGGCCCGCGCGAGGCTTACCATCCATGGTACCACAGCTCGGAGGCCTATCTGCGCGCGGTCAACCGGCGCGACGTCACCAATGTCACCGTGATCAACAACCGCAACGTCACCATCAACAACTTCGTGAACCGTGGCGCGGCGACTGTGGTACCGGCGAGTGCGATGGCGGCATCGCGCCCGGTGCGCCAGGTCGCGGAGCGGGTCGATCCGCGGATGCTCGCAACAGCGCGGCCGGTGATCGGGACGTCGCCGATCCGCCCGACCGCCGCAACCGCCGGGATCACGCCGCGGCTGGCGCGGCAGATGCACCTGGCGCCGGCGCCGGCCGGGGTCGCCGCGGTGCCACGCGCGGCGCCAGGTCCGGCGATCCATGCCGTCCCGGCACAAGGTGTCGCCGCGCGGCCGACGCTGCGCCATGCCGCCGGGCGCCCGGGCGTCGCGCCGGAGCATGGCGGCGCGCGGCCGGGCGTTGTGCCACCGCCAGCGGCGATGCCGATACTGCGCACCCCAGCCGGGCGCGAAGGTGCTCCGCCGCCGATCGTGCACGCCGCGCCGGGCCGGGAGGCCGTGACGCACGGGGCGACCTCAACCGGGGCAGTGCGGCCAGGATTGGCGCCAGCCGGTTCCCTGCGTCCCGGGCCAACCGCACCGCTCCGGCCTGCCGAACCGCAAGTCGTGCATCCGACCGTTGCCCCGCCGCGACCTGTCGAACGTCCAGTGCTTCCGCGCGTCGAGCCACGGGCGGTGACGGCCCCGGCGCCGCGGGCGCCCACGGCGCTGCGTACCGCCCCACTGCCGCAGGTGCATTATCCCGCGCCGCAGACGCATGCCGTTCCACGGCCACAGGTGCATGCTCCTGCACCGCAGATGCATGTCGCCCCACTGCCGCAGGTGCATGCTCCTGCACCGCAGATGCATGCTGCCCCACGGCCGCAGGTGCATGCCCCGGCACCGCAGATGCATGCCGCCCCGCGGCCGCAGGTGCATGCCGCCCCGCGGCCGCAGGTGCATGCTCCCGCACCGCAGATGCATGTCGCCCCGCGGCCGCAGGTGCATGCTCCCGCACCGCAGATGCATGCCGTCCCGCGGCCGCAGGTGCATGCTCCCGCACCGCAGATGCACGCCGCTCCGCGGCCGCAGGTGCACGCCGCCCCGGCGCCGCATCCGGCACCCGCCGCACGTGAGGCGAAGAAGCCAGGAGAGCATTAGTTCGACTTTGGCAAATTCTTCCTGTTTCCCGGGCCCGGCAGCGTGGCGGTCATGCCGCGGCAATCTGGTGGCGCGGGCCGGACCGGTGCCGGCTCTGGCGGTCCGCCATGCGGCCCGTGTTCGTGGCGTCCGGGAAGGACCGATCGACCCGGAAGCGCTGCCTCGGCATGAAGGGCCAGGCGTTCGGGTGGCGTTTCGGCGGCAGCGCCGTTCCGCGCCCCGTATCTCGCGGCGAACAATGAGATGCCGGCAATACGCGGCGGCTTCCTCGCCGTCGCACAGCCACGTGCGTTGGCTCGCCGCGCCTGCTGTCGCCCAAGATGACGCGCTGCCAGGCGGTTGAGGGAGGCTGCGCCGGCCACTGGTCCACACGGATGCCAGCAGCCCGCTCCTGCAATCGTCCCGCTGGCGGCCGCGCCTGCCGGTGCGTCCCGACATATGTCGCCGCGGAACGGCAAGGCGGATGATCCGGCTCCGGTGAGGGTGATCGGGTCGCCCCGCCGGATGTCCACCCGCACCACTCGCGCATCCTGACCTCTCCCGCGCGGTGCGGGAGAGGTTGGACAGGCGTCGGTCAGGCCCAGTGGCCCTCAAGCCAGACCCAGCCGCCGCTCGGCTGCTCTGCCCATCGGCCGGGCACCCAGGTCGTCGCGCCGGACGGTGCCGGAACGTACTGGCCACCCTCCCAGGCCCAGGGGTTGCCGGCCATGCCGGTATAGCGCCAGTGGCCCGGTTGCCAGACTTCCGGCCCGGCACCGGGCGGAGGCGGCGCCACCAGTTCGGCGTGCGGCGGCGGCGGCGGCATGGGCGCCACCGTCGCTGCGGCCTGCACCTGCGGCGCCGGCTGGACGATCACCTGGGTGGTCTGCGGCGGCGGCGGCCCACCGCATGCGGCGAGCGTCAATAGCCCCGGCAGCAGCAGCCAGGCGTGATGCGAGCGGATCATTGCACTCTCCTGCTCAGCCGCGCCAATGGCCGTCAACCCACACATAGCCGCCGGCCGACTGCTGCGCCCAATGCCCGGGTTCCCACACCGCGGTCGCCTGCGGACGCTGCGCGTAGCGGCCATCGTGCCAGTCCCAGGTGGTGCCGTTCCAGGCCCAATGGCCGGCCTCCCAGGTCATCATCTGCGGTTGCGCGCCCGGCGGCGGCGGGATGGTTTCCACCCGCGGCGGCGGCGGCGCGCTGGGAGCGATGATCACGGTCGAGGACTGTGCCGAGGCCGGTACGACCGCGCCCCCGACGGCCAGGGCGATCAGCGCCGGCACGGCAAGAAGTGTCAGCTTCGGAACAGACATGATTATTCTCCTTTGGTGTCGATAACCAGAAACAGAAAATATATGCCGAACCTGTGATTTGGTTCGGCTATACAACATGGTTCCACACAATTGGGGCAATACCTGGACAAAACCAGCAATGTGCGCTTCACAATTCATTGATATTACGATCCGGATCGGATTGTTCACGCGAGGGATACCGAGGGCAAAGATAGTTGATCTGGTCAATCAATCGGGCCAGGCTCTCGCGCATGAGTGATCTCGCCCCGCTCTCCGCGATCGACTCTCGCATCGCCGCCGTTCGGCGGTTCAGCCGCTTCTATACCGGCGTCATCGGCGCCTTGCAGGAAGGGCTTCTGCGGAGCCGCGTCTCCCTGACCGAGGCGCGGGTCCTGTTCGAACTGGCCAACCGCCAGGACACGACCGCGAGCATGCTCGGGCGCGAATTGGGGCTGGACGCCGGCTACCTCAGCCGCATCCTGCAGCGCTTCGCCCAGGAACGCCTGCTGGAGCGGGCGGTTTCCGAGGAGGACCGGCGGCAGAGCGTGCTGTCGCTGACCGATGCCGGACACGCCGCCTTCGCACCGCTGGACGCGCGCTCGCGAGAGGAAGTTGGCGCCTTGCTCGCCACGCTGCCGGAGCCGGCGCAGGCGGAGGTGGTGGGCGCCATGGCGCGGATCGAGGCGCTGCTGGGCGCCGCCGGTCCGCCACCCTGGCGGCTGCGCGACCCTGTGCCCGGCGACATCGGCTGGGTGGTGGCGCGGCACGGCGCGCTCTACGCCCAGGAATACGGCTTCGACGCGCGGTTCGAGGCACTGGTGGCGCGGGTCGCCGGCGGCTTCCTCGCGAGCCACGATCCTGCGCGCGAGCGCTGCTGGATCGCCGAGCGCGACGGGATCAATCTTGGCTCGGTGTTCCTGGTTCGCGTGGACGACGAACTCGCCAGGCTGCGCCTGCTGCTGGTCGAGCCGGCGGCGCGCGGGCTGGGCATCGGCAAGCGGTTGGTCGCGGAGTGCATCGCGTTCGCCCGCGCCGCCGGCTATGGGCGGATCACGCTGTGGACGAACGACGTGCTGGTGGCGGCGCGCGGGATATACCGGGCGTCGGGTTTTTTGCCCGTGGCGAGCAAGCCGCACAGTGATTTCGGTCTGGCCTGCGTCGGTGAGGACTGGGAGTTGGGACTGTAACGGCTGCGCCTGCCCGGCCTCCGCGCCGCTGTCCAGCAGGGTGGTGCGCAAGGGTTGGGGCGTTCCCATATCAGGCGGGTCCATGCGATTACGAAACGGCAGGGTCGCGCGCTGGTTGAATGCCGATGGCGCGTCACCGGGCAATCGCCTGAACGGCAGCGACCGGCGGTTTGCATCGGCCGGCTCGTACCGGACCTGCGCGGCGCTGTTCTTCTCCGAGGCCCTTCGTTCCTTTTCCGCGTTAAATACCTGTTGCGCAGGCACGTCTATTCATGGCCATGCTCCCGCGCGTTGTTGCGGCCGGGGTCAGCGATTGCCCTGTGTCGCTCGTCCAGCGGCACGCCCGGGCAGCACGCCATGACCGCGCAGTTTGACATTGTTCGATCTGTCTGCAAGCGTGACGTTGCCGGGACGGCTGCAATTCGCGGGCAGAGATCATCCCGCTGAGCCTGTCTGGGGAATGTCGGCGAAGGCAGTGCTGTTTGTTCGCCATCGTCAAATTCGGCGACGTTTATCCGGGGCAACCGGAGCGGCTGCCGCGCGCGACTGCTCCCAGGTCCACGTACCTCGTCGGCCTGTGTCGCGGCCTCGTCAGAAGTTTTTTTGGTATCGGCGACGACCCTCACCCAGGCAGCAACGGCTCGACTTCCTGTTGCGCTTGCTTGGTGAGCCTGTCGATATCGTCGTCGGTCAGGCCGCGGGGATGACCAGCTTGCGTCACTCGCGGCGACTCGGAATCAGTTCCAACTCGATTGTCGGCGTCACCCGTTCGTCGGGACCAGCACCCTGACGCTGAAGGTCCATCGCAACCTCTTTGGCGGCAACCTTGATGACTGTAGGCGGTGGCATAATCCTGTGTCCCTCGCGGAAGCCGACGTCGCCTGATCCCCGCCTGCCATCTCCGTGACGGTCACCGGTTTTCCAGCCCGTACCGCGTTTGCAGTATAGCGCGGGGAGAATTTCCTTACGCAAATATCCTGCCGGATCACGAGAGGTACGAAACCCCTCACAGGGCGCGACAGCCCTGCGCCGTGTGTTCGCTTCGGGTCGAATGCGGCGGTTCAGGTCAAACGATCCGGCGACCGCCGTTTTGGGCCGGCAGGTGAACCCACCGACCACCCGATGGTCCTATCGAGTGACTCGTCGGGCATCGCATCAGCCCACCCCCCCCCCCGCCGTCATGGCCGGCCCCGACCGGGCCATCCGTGCAGCCTCGGTGCCACGATAGCTGGCCGCATCAAAGCCGTGCCCCCAGGCGCCTGCCGCCCGTCAGAATATTTTCCTTGCAACCCTAGCCAAAATAACCTATAATCCACCAATGACCAGCATCCAAACCCCGCAAGATCCAGACCCCACCCAGCAACTCTTCGCCCAGACCTACTACCACCTCATCCACACCCTCTGCGCTCTGCTGCCCCCGCCGCTCATCGACACGCCGGACGCCCTGCTCGCCCGCAACGACGCCGCCATCGCCAAGGTCGCCGCCCTGGCGCCGGTCAACGCCGACGAGGCCGACATCGCCGCCCACTGCGTCGCCGCCAGGGCCCAGGCCGAGGACGTGCTGCGCCTGACCCGCCGCCATGCCGGCGACATCCTGCTCCTCATGAAGCTCAACAATCAGTACGCCCTGATGGAGCGCACGGCGGTCTCCGTCCGCAACCAGTTGCAGCGCGTGCAGACGGCGCGGGACAAGCGGGAGAAGAGCAGCGGCGCGGCCAATAGCGACGAATGGACGCGGCATATCGCCACCCGCCTGATGCAGCGTGCGCTGGAACGAGCGCCGCCGTCGCAAGTCCCGATCGCGGAGCAAAGCGGCCCGGCACTGTCCGGCGAACCGCCGGCGGCGCCCCTGGCGATGCCTGCGGCGGGCGAACCGCCAGCGGAACCGACCCTAGCGCCGGCGGCACAAGTCCCGGTCGCCGCACCGTCCCCGTCGGCGCCAGCGCCGGTCGCGGCGCCACCGCGGCGCCAGCGCGCGTGCACCGCGGCAGAGGCCGACGAACCCACCCGCGACCTCGCCGCCGAGGCCGAATACTACGCGCACGTCTATCCGCAGCGCGCCCGGTCGATCCGGCAACACGGCGGTCTGCCGCCCGATTGCAGTTTCGGTCCGCCCGATGACGACCTGGTGCACGCCATCGTCACCGGCACCAGCCCGGTCTTGCGCGCCCTCGACGATCCGGTCGCCGCCGTAGCCTGAAATCGCTCCCCGTACCGATGGTCCGTGCGGGATGCGGTATCGCCAGCATCCACCGCGAAGGGCCAGATCGGCCGAAGGCGCCCGAGCGTTCCCAGTGATCGAGCGGCCAACGGGACGACGCTCCGGCCGGCGCAGCCGACACCGCCGCATGACGCCCCGCCTCCTGTGGTTCTCCGCCGCCCGCCACCCTGTGGCAAATTCATGCGCCGCCGCCGGCAGGCTCCGGCGGTTGGTGGGTTCCCGCAACCGGTCGGGCGCCCGCGCTCGGCCACCTCTCATCCCATGCGTCCCGATCTCCCACCCTGCGAAACGAGACGCCCATGAGACTTCTGGTGCATTCATGTGCCGCCGCCGGCAGGCACCGGCGATCAGCGGACTCCCGCGGCCGGTCCGGCACCCGTGTTGCCCGCCTCTCACCTCACGCGGCATCGTCTCCTTCCACACGAAACGAGACGCGCATGAGACGCCGCCTGCCGCGCGCGCTGCATCTGCCATCACCGCCAATCGCCCGGCGCTTGCGCCGGCCACGTTCTTCCGCGCTGTCGCAGGATGCCGCGCCTTCATCTCGCCGGGCAATCGGCGCGACGCCAAAGCCCCTGGCCATTGCTCCGTTCACCCGGTTGCCCCGCGGCCGACAGTACATCCCCCGACCCGGGTTTGCCGGCCGGAGCGGCACACCATATCCTGCCACCATGGACCTCGACTTCAGCGAAGACGAAATCCGCCGCTACTCGCGCCACATCCTGCTGCGGGAGGTCGGCGGCACCGGCCAGGCGAAGCTGAAAGCGGCGCGCGTGCTGGTGGTCGGCGCCGGCGGATTGGGCTCGCCGCTGGTGCTGTATCTCGCCGCGGCCGGCATCGGCACCATCGGCATCGTCGATGACGACCTGGTGGAGCTCTCCAACCTGCAGCGGCAGATCGCGCACAATATGGCGAGCATCGGCACGCCGAAGACCGAATCCGCCGCCGCCGCCGCCCACGCCATCAATCCCTGCGTGACGATCGAGCCACATGCCACCCGGCTGACCGCCGCCAACGCCATGGAACTGTTCTCCCGCTACGACATCGTGTGTGACGGCACCGACAATTTCCCCACCCGGTTCCTGGTGGCGGACGCCGCCGTGCTGGCCCGCCGCACCCTGGTCTCCGGTGCGGTGCTGCGCTTTGACGGGCAGCTTTCGGTGTTCCGCCCGCATCTCGGCGGCCCGTGCTACCGCTGCCTGTATCCGGAGCCGCCGCCGCCCGGCCTGGTGCCGAGCTGTAGCGAGGCCGGCGTCCTGGGCGCCGTCACCGGCGTGATCGGCACGTTGCAGGCGACCGAGGTGCTGAAGGAGATCATGGGCATCGGCGACTCGCTGGCCGGCCGGCTACTGGTGTGGGATGCGCTGGCGACGCGGTTCCGCACGGTGAAGCTGCCGCGCGACCCGGACTGCGCGCTATGCGGACCGCAGGCGACGATCCGCGACCTGTCGGCGCATGCCGAAGCCGGGGCGCATGCCCCGGATCGTGGTCCGGGCCAGGCCTGTGCCGTCTGAGCAACTCGGCATCCTGCTGCTGTCCGGCGCGCACGATCGCGCGCATTACGCGTTCGTGCTCGCCTCCGGCGCGGCGGCGTTGGGGCGGCGGGTGGTGCTGTTCGCCACCAACGCGGGCTGCCACGCGCTGTTCTCCGATTGGTCCGGGCTGGCGGATGCGGCGCGCGACGGGCGCGTGCGGGCGGCGGGCGTGGCGGGCCTGGCGGAGCTGCGTGCGGCGTCGCAAGAAATGGGCGTGCGGCTGATCGCTTGCGAGGCCGGGCTGCGGGCCGAAGGCCTGGCCGCCGCACAATTGCTCGACGGCGTCGAGATCGCCGGCGTGGCGACGTTCCTCGAGGCAGTGGGCGCGGGGCAGGTGGTCGCCATTTAACAATCGCCCGCGCCACGCTCGGCCGGGTCAACGCATCGCTGTCTTCGAGGTTTGGACTATGTCTGGCCACCGCCTGGGTCACGGCGCCAGTGGCCCCGGAGGCCCGCACAGGGGAGAACCAATGCCGGCCGGCGCGATGGCATCCGGTGTGCCGGCGATGCCGCGAGCGAGCGGGTGCGAAACGCTCTGGCGGCCGATTGAGGGCGTTCCTGGTTCTGTTGGTGGGCGCAGTAGGACTCGAACCTACGGCCCGCTGATTAAGAGTCAGGCCCATCCCCCTTTCCCCGCCGCCGTGTCCGCCGTGTCCGCGCATGGTCCCGCGGAAAACCGAGGAAACCCGGCCATAATCGCGGAAGGCTGCTGATAGCCCTTGCATGGGATTGAACGCCAGCGCATATTGTCTGCGGACACCACGCGGACACGGGGATCAGTGCGATGGCGGACAAACCGAACTTCAAGGCGATCGACCGGCTGGTGCGCGCGCTGCCCAGGCCGGCCACCGGGAATAAGAGATACAGCGTAACCGATCTGCGGCAGCGCGGGCTGACCGGCCCGTGGGTGGACGGGCTACAGGTACGGGTGACGGCCGCGGATGCCCGGGCCTGGGTTATCCGCTACCGGGCGGAGGGTATCGAGCGGCTGCATAGCCTCGGCAGCGTCGAAGCGTGGCCGGCGGAAAAGGTATGGCCCGCGGCAGCCGAGCTGCGCCGGCTGATTGATGAGGGCGGCGACCCGCGGGCCGAGCGGAAGGCCAAGCAGGAAGCGCCGACCATCGCCGACCTCGCCGACCGATTCACAACCGAGCATCTCCCCCGGCTGCGGCCCGCCACGTCCCGAGATTACACTTCATTGTTGCGTATGTACGTCCGGCCGCAGTTGGGGCAGATCAAGGTGGCCGCGCTGCGGCATAGCGACGCGCAGCGGCTGCACGACAAGGTGGCCGAGACCGCACCGTACCGCGCGAACCGCTGCATGGCCGTGCTGGCAAAGATGATGGGCCTCGCGGTCAACTGGGAAATGCGGCAAGACAACCCCGTCCGCGGGATCGAACGGGCACCCGAGCAAAAGCGGGAGCGGTTCCTCACGCCGGCCGAGATCGCCCGCCTTGCCGACGTGCTGGCGACGCATCCAGAACGCACCAGTGCCAACGCGGCCCGGCTGCTGCTGCTGACCGGCGCGAGGAAGGGCGAGACCCTGGCCGCCAAATGGGCCGACATCGACATCGGCACCGGCACATGGTCAAAGCCGGCCAGCACGACGAAAACCGCGAAGCTGCATCGCGTGCCGTTGAACGCGCCGGCCATGCAACTGTTGTCGGGCATGAAGGCGGAGGCCGATCAGGAAAACGCCCGGCGGGATCGGGACGGACTGCCGCGGATTGAGTATGTCTTCCCAAGCGTGAACGGGAAATCGCTAGGTGATATCAAGCACTTTTGGGTGGCGGTTTGTAAGAAAGCCGGCCTGTCGGGCGTGCGCGTGCATGATCTGCGGCATACGTACGCGAGTATCTTGGCGTCATCTGGGTTATCGCTGCCAGTGATCGGCGCGTTGCTGGGGCACAGTCAAGCGCAAACCACGAATCGTTACGCTCACCTCATGGACGATCCGCTGCGCGCAGCCGCCGAACGGGCCGGCGCTGTCATCTCCGGTGCAGGAAAGCCGGCGGCCGAGGTGGTCCAGATCACCGAAGGCCGGCGGGCGTGACCCGGCAGGAAGCCCAGGGCCGACTCAAGCGCGCGATAAGCGATTGGCAAGCCGACAACCCCGCCGACCGCGAAGCGATGGCGGTATGCAATCGGCTGACTGATTCCGAAGCCGCAATTTCATTCGCCGCCGTTCGGCCGGACGGGACACGATGGGAAATCCTGCTCGCTGATTGCATCATTGCCGAGCGCAAGATGCGGTCGCTCTGGCAGGAGGTAGCTGGGGCAGCCGAAGCGGAACGGGAAGCCGCTGAGGCCGCGGCGGCACTCGACACGCTAACGAAAACCCTAACGCCGCGCATCGTGCCGATCTCTGGCCAGCCGGATGTCATCGCCGCCGCGCTCGGGGTGGTGGGCGACGCCATATACTCCATGCGGCTGAGCGCGGCGCGGGTGAGGAAAGAACGCTCGCGGCGGGCGGACGAAGATGCCGCAAGATCGGCGGCCATCGGCTGGCTCAGGGAAGCGGTGCGGCAGGCGTCCGGCGCCAAGAACCACGAACATGTGCGCGTGCTGGCCGAGGCGGCGACGGGGCATCCCGTCACTCTCGCGTCGGTGCGCAAAGCCGTGATGCCGAGCTACGCGCTGTCCTACGGCTATTCCACCGCTAAGGCAGCAGTGACCCATTCGCTGGAAAACTAGACGCTCTATGGGTGACCGCGCATAGCGTGGAGAATGCAAGAACGCCCCTGCACTACGCAGCAGGGCACTCAACGGATGTCCTGCAACCCTTACCGCAGGACGGTCGATGAAAGAACCGCTTTCCACCACGGCGCTGCCGTCGGTTGACGATCCCGAAACCGCCGCAATCCGCAAGGCCATGATTGGCGATCGCGTCACGCTGAAGGCGACCGCGAAAGCAATGGGCGTCTGTGAGCGCACGCTCTATTACGCGGTCCAGCGCAACCCGGCACCATACATCGTCGTGTTCGGCAGGCGGTTCTACGAACCCGCCGACCTGGCGCGGGCCGTTGTGGCCGAGCGCAACGCGGAGAAGCGAGGCCGTGGCCGGCCACGGAAGAACGCCGCATAAGACAAACCCCTCGACGCGAGCGCGCGAGGGGCTGTCAGGTCGGAAAATCATCGGCGGCACCGATGACTTAGCCGATCCGGCCAGCAATCGCAAGCGCCGCGTCCATACAACAGGACGCAATTATGAAATCCCCAGAGTGCATCGCCGCGCCCGTCGTTGACGAGTTGCGGACCAACGTTCGGGAGCGCGAGCCGCGCCAGGAAGGCCGCGCTCAATTCCCCCGCACCGAAGCCGCGTGCCTAGCCTCCAGCGAGGCGATGACCTTTGAACATTCGGCGACAACCCGCCTCGACCGCATTCGCGCCGCCAACGCATCGCGTCGCGCCGACCGCCTTGCGGTCGCCGCCTATGGCGAAGAACTGCTGCCGAAACTATTCGGCGGCGGCTGGCACCTGTCGCGCCGTAACGCGACCTTCCCCGCCGGCATCCTGACCCCGCGGCGATACATGTGCCAGATCAATAGTCATACGTGGTTCGACCATCCGTTGGTGTTTCGTCAGGATGGCACGCGCGGCCCCGACAGCCCAGCCAACTGCGTTATTGTCGGCATGCCGTATGGGGCGGTAGTGGACGATGAATTATCCACTTCCGGCCGGCAGGACGCGGAGATGCTTGGCCGCCTAGGGTGGGGCATCTGGTGGCGGCCGGACCTTTCGACGCACTACCCCGGGTGGACGCAGCTTGTCGTGGCAAAGCACGGCCTGCTGGCGTGCGCCGCGTCGTCCGGCTTCCGGCCGATCGTTTCGCCCGCCGCTCGGCTACGCGGAGGGCACCGAGCATGAACGCGACCGCCGCGCTGGGAAGCGCCGCAACCATCCCCCTTACCGTGTCGTGGTTTCCGACCGCGCTGCCGACCGGCCCCGCCCTCGGCGATCCCGAGCGCACTACCTGGGGCGAATTCGCGAGCGTGTTCACGTGGCGCCGTGAAGGCCAGAAGGACGGACCGAATTTCGTTCCGGCCCGGTTCACGCTGGAACCGGACGGCCGGCATGTCCGCCGCCTCAAGCGGAACCTCACCGCCCGGACCGCGATCGCGCTGGACGTTGAGACCAACAAAAAGACCGGAGAGATTCCCCCGCTGTTGACGGAAGCGGCGGCGCGCATCACCGCCGCCGGTTGGGCAGCCGTTCTCTACAGCTCGCACAATCATCATCCGGCCGCCCCGCGCTACCGCATCATCCTGCCGCTGTCGGAGGAGATCGACCACGATCTGCCGGCAGTGGAGGTGGTCGCCGAACTGCTGGGCCTTCGTGGCGTCCTGGACCAAAGCAAGGTCGGCGCTGCGTCGTTGTTCTACTGCCCGTCGAGGCCCCAGGGCGGGGAGGATCACCACCACACCGAGATCATCCCCGGTACCTCCATAAACGCCGCCGGGATGCGGGAGGCCGCTGGCGCCATCCTGGCCGAGCGGCAGGCCGAGGCGGACCGCGTAGCCGCCGTGGCCCATGCCGAGGCCGCCGCACGGCGCGATGCGAAGATCGCCGCGGGGTTCGATCCCGATGACTCATTGATTGAGAAATTGCGATCCCGCTTCGACCTGGACGACGTGCTGCGATCTCATGGGTATGACAAAGCCGGTACGAAATACCGGCACCCGAACAGCACCAGCGGCAGCTATGGCGCCGATATCAAAATCTTCGGCGGCATCGAGCGGGTCTTCAGTCACAACGGCACCGACCCGTTGCACGGGGGCAACTTGCCCTCATGGTGCGGCGGCGTGACCGCCCTCGACGTGATCGACGTTGTTACGATCCTCGATTACGGCGGCAACCGCCCGAAGGCCCTCGCCGATCTGGCGCGGCGATTCGGATTAACGAAAGCAGCCGAGCGGAAGGCCGTTGCTGGGCTGCTGTTCCGCCTTATCCGCAGTCGGGCGACGCAGGAGGAAATCGAGGCCGCCGCGTTTCAGGAAGGCGAACGACTCGGCTTGTCGCGAGCGGAGGTGGTCCGCGTCGCGCAGTGGGTGGCGTCGCAGCCCATGCAGAAGGAGGCGGCATAATGGATGGCTTCCCAAACTTTGACGCGGCGAAGGACCGCGCCCGCACAACCGACGCCGGCGCCACATTGGAATGCGTCACCATCCCGGCGACCGGCGCGCCCAACATCCCGCCGCGCCCCTGGGCCTACGGCCGCTTCCTGCTGTTCGGCAGCGCCGCGGTGCTGGGCGCGGTCGATGGCGGCGGCAAAGGCGCCATCGCCACCGTGATGGCACTCGCCATGATCACAGGTGAGCCGCTGTTGGGCGAGCGGGTCTGGCGCCCCGGGCCGGTTGTGATCGTCAGTTACGAAGACGACGAAGACGAATGGCACCGCCGCGTCGCCGCGGCATGCATCCATTACAGGTGCGATTACGCCACCGTCCTGGCAGGTATCCATTTCGTCAGGAAGCCGGGGCACCGCGTTTCGTTCGGCACCATCGTTGACGGCGCGATCCAATTCCCCGACAGCGCGCAGATCGAGAAAAAGATCGCCGAAATCGGCGCCGCCCTCCTGATCATCGACCCGTTCAACCATGCCCACAATCTCGATGACGGCAATAACAACGTCATGGTCGCAAAAGTGGCCGGGGAGATGGCGCGCATCGCACGCTAGACCAAGGCCGCAGTGCTGGTGCTCCACCACCTTCGCAAGGGCAGCAGCGGCACCACCGACGACCTCATGGGCGCAACAAGCCTGCGCGCCACGTTCCGGTCCTGCCGCATCCTGGCCCGCATGGATGCGGCGCTGGGGAAGCAGATGAACATCCCCGACCCGTGGCGCTATTCTTGCATCGCAGGCAGCAAAGAGAACTACGCTCCACCGGCGGAAAAGGCGACGTGGTTCCGCCTCGTCAGCGTGGACCTCGGGAACGGCCACGTTGATCCCCTCTATCCAGAGGGCGACAACGTGGCCGTGGCGACCACCTGGACGCCGCGCAAGCTGTTCGAGGGCATGGACACCCCAACACTACGCGCCGTGCTCGATTGCCTCGGCACGACGCCACACAGTCCGCACAGGCAGTCCAAGCGCACACCCTGGGCTGGCATCCCGCTGGTGAAGATCGGCGGCCGGTCCGAGCGCGAAGCCGCCAAGATCATTGCCGCGTGGGGAGAGGAAGGCGTCCTCACGACCCAAGAAACGTACGATCCAGAAACAAAGAACAAAGTGGACCGCGCCGTCCTCAACGGCACAAAAGCAGCCGCCATCCTAGCCACGTTGGACATCGGAAACGCATTCCCGGACTAGCCCGAGATGCCCAGAGACATACGGAAGACATACGGGAGACTAACGGCCGTAGGTCTTCGTTTTCCCTAGTAAAAACTAGGACACATACGGGAACGGGAGACATACGGGACACATACGGCGGCGAGGGTGCGGACCCGAGGGTGGTGGGGCTGCGCCGAAGCACGCAGCACCCACACCACACGGGACACGCGGTGTCGTTGGCGAGAGAAGAACGGAAGAACGGGAAGCCCCCGAAAGCGGCAACAGAGGGCGCCCAATGCCGGGGCTGGCGAATCCGACACCACCCGATCCGCCGATGCTTCCGGGGGCGGAAGCGGTATCCCGTTACCACATTTCTCTGCCCCGCTGATTTCCAATCAGGCGGCGGCCCACGGAGAACCCCTTGCACGGCAACGATTTATGGGCGTATGAGGCAATTCATGTCCGCACAGTGTCCGCAATCGATGGCTGATTCTCCCCGGCCGCCCAACCCCTGGAACGCTCGCGGCCTGCTCCCGTACAGCCGCCCCGCCGCCCTGGCGAAACTGGACCAGCGCACACGCGAAGCCCGCTTGCTGCGCGAGACTCGCGCCGAACTTGTGCGGCACGTCGGCGGCACCCCTTCCGCCACCCAGCGGGCGTTGATTGACCAGCTTTGCCAGCTTCGCCTGCGTCTCGCCACGATGGACCGCAAGTTTGCCGACTCCGGCGCCCAAACCGACCATGACAGCCGCACTTATTTGGCCTGGGCGAACAGCTATGCCCGGTTGCTGCGCCAGTTGGGGATGATCGGCGCACCGCAACGCACCAAGACCCTGGCCGACCACCTCGCGGAGAAAACCGCCAACGCCCGCGCCAGCGCGGCGCCAGCAGCAGCCGCCGACCCCTCGCGCCACAGTCGGGCACCCCAACGCCCGCGCCCGCCCTGCGCGTTCCTGGCGCCACTGGCGAGGCAGTCTGATGGATGCCGGACCCGACATCATCGCGGCACTCGCGGACCCGGATTTGTTTGGTCCACACTTCCGCCCGCACGCCAAGCACGGCGACACCTGGACCCGATGGCGTTGCTTCTTGCGCGCCCTGTTCGCACTGCCCCCCGAGCCGGGCGACCTGGAAATCTACATCGCATGCACCGGCCGAAGAGACTGGCCTACGGAACCAGCAACCGAGGCGGCGCTGATCGTTGGCCGACGCGGCGGCAAGAGTCGCATCCTCGCCCTTATCGCGGTGTTTCTCGCGACGTTCCGCGACTACAGCGAATACTTGGCCCCCGGCGAGATTGGCGCGGTCGCGGTCATAGCCACCGATCGGAAGCAGGCCCGCGCCATATTCCGTTTCGCGCATGGTCTGCTGAAACACACCGAACTGCTGGCGCCGATGGTCGCGGACAGCAACACCGAATCGATCACCCTCACCAACCGAACGATGATCGAGATCGGCACCGCGTCGTTTCGGTCCGTGCGTGGCGCCACGCTGATCGCGGCGCTGTGCGACGAAATTGCATTTTGGCGTACCGACGAAAGCAGCAGCAACCCCGATACCGAAATTCTACGCGCCTTGCGTCCGGCGCTGGGCACGATCCCAGGCGCAATGTTGCTGCTGGCGTCCAGCCCCTATGCGAAGAAGGGCGAGTTGTACCGGACGTTTCGGCAATACTACGCCCAGCCAAATGCTGACGTTTTAATATGGCAAGCCAGCACCGCGACGATGAACCCGGGCTTTCCGGCGAAGACCTTGGAGCGGGAATATGAGAAAGACCCGGAGAGCGCGCGCGCAGAATACGGCGCAGAATTTCGCGATGATCTTGTTGACTTTATCTCCCGCGAGGCTATCGACGCCATCACGGCGACCGGCCGGCACGAATTGCCCCCCGATGCTGGCACCACCTATGCCGGCTTCTGTGACCCGTCCGGCGGATCAAGTGACAGCATGACGCTAGCGGTGGCGCATCTCGACGGTGACCTAGGCGTGCTCGACGCCATTCTAGAAATTCGTGCGCCCTTCGACCCTGACGTGGCAGTGACAGAGTGCGCCGGGCTGCTGCGCCGATACAGCATCTCGCGCATCGTTGGCGACCGCTATGCTGGTAATTGGCCGGTAGCGCGGTTCGCGGCGCACGGAATTACATTCGAGCAATGCGCGCGACCAAAATCAGACCTCTATCACGACTTCCTGCCCCTTGCGAACGCGAGGCGAATTGAACTGCTAGACTTGCCTCGCCTGACCGCACAGTTGACCGGGCTGGAACGGCGAACGGCGCGCAGCGGAAAAGACAGCATCGACCACCCCCCCGGCGCGCACGATGACGTGGCGAATGCCGTGGCCGGCGTGCTGACGCTGCTCGATCTGGACCGGCGGCCCGCATTGTTGCGGCGGCAGCAGTTGCTCGTTGACGACGCCCCGGTGCCGCTGCCGCGCGGGCCGCAAATGGTCACGGCCGTTCTAATTGTGGCGCTATCCGGCATCGCCGCTGTTGCATATCTTGCGGACCTCGACGGGGCCGGTCTCGTGCTTTTGGACTTTGATGTTGGCCCGATGACCGGCGCCACGTTCGGCGACGCCGCGCGCCGGCTGCAAGAGCTGTCGATCGCCTGCGAGACGCAGTACGGCGGCCAGCTTTCGGCGATCTGGTGCGCGGAACCGTTGCTGCCGCAACTGCAACACCGCGGCATCCCCTGCGAGGCAATACCGCCGGAATTGCTGCTGGACCCTGCCGCGCTGGCACTGTCGGCGGCCGGGCATGTCGCGTGCGGCGACGTGAAGATCGCGATGCCGGCACACTCAAAGGCAAAAGACTCGCCGCTGGCCGGCGCGCTGACTTTCCGGGCTGGCGAGGACATGGCGGCGGACCCGTTGCGGATGGCGCTGCTGGCCGGCATCGTGATCGGGCTTGACCCGCGTCGGATGGCGCTCGCTGGCTAGGCCGCCGTGCCCCCACCCGTAAGTAATGGTCATAGTTGTGCATAGTTGTTCATGAATGTTCGCTGGCATACGTGACGATTTGTGTTGCAGGATAGGCAGTAATACCCTATATACAGCGGTATGAATGCTTCGCCCCGAATTCCGGTTTGCGTTACCCTTCCTCCCGACCTCATTGCGCGGGCCGACCGCATTGCCGAGGCAGAGGACCGATCGCGGTCCTACATCGTCACTACGGCACTGCGGACATTCTGTGACCAGATCGAAATCCCCGGCGGCGAAGTCATGCCCGCCGCCGCGGACGCCGCCGCCGACCCGGTTGCTCCGTCCCGGGTCGGCGGGGGCACCCCACCCGGCACCGCTTCAGCCGCGGTGACGCAAACTGCCGGTCCGTCCGGCACCGCCGCCCTTCACCTCGACGCGCTGCGCCGTTGCGCGGCCGTGCATGCTGACCGAGCCGCCACCGCCGCGGAACACCGCGCGCGCGTTCTCCACGAAACTGCCGTCGCAATGGAAGGAACTACGCCGGAATGAACGCTACCGAACACGCCGCACAGCATGCCGAGGCGCAGCGCCGACTGGCCGACGCCTGGCACCGTTTCGCCGCCGAGCCGACCGTCGCCGCCCAAATGCGCGCCCGCGCCACGGAGGCGGCGGCCAAGAGCGATGCGCTGACCCGCGCGGCCCAATACCACCGCGACATCACCGAGGTTGGCCGATGAGCGCCGCTCTGGACCTGGCCAGACTCAACTACAGGGCTGTGCAACTCGGCCAGCGCATCGCTCCCCTCACCGGCGAGGACGTTGTCGCGCTCGATGCCGCCCAGCACCGCGCCGATGCGGTTCTGGGCCTCTGGGGTGTCGCGACAACGGCGCCGGTTCCTGGGGAGCGGCCCCAGGAATACCGCCAGCGCATGCTGGCGGCCGTGCAGGAACACGCGCCGAAATTCGCGGGCCGGCCGTTCGGGCATATTCCGGCGTTAATGATGGACACGGTTGAGGAACGAGTGTACGCCGACGCCGCCACCGCGGCGCTTGATCCTTCGACGGTGCCCGCCGGGCGGATGCGCGTCATTCGCGAGCGCGACGGCGCTGGGCGGCTGGTAACAAAGTGGATCGGCCAGGATTATATGGCGGGCATTTGGGATTCGTTCACACGCCCCGGCGCGGCCGGGTTGATCAACCGACACATGGCGGAAAAATCGCAATGATTGATGATGCGCTGAGCGCGTTTGACATTCCGCGCCTCGATCGGTTGCACCAGACGTATCTGGCGCGGCAGGACTCCGCCAGCGCGGCGCGGGTGAAGGCGGCGATGGAGGCGAAAGGGGGGCGGCAATCGACAGAGTTGGCGAACGGCGGGCGACTTTATGCGCACACGCATAGCGACCCCGCCGGCCGCACGATCACAACCTGGACGGGCGACAACATGGCGTGGATGCAACTATTCATGACGCCCGGATGCGTCGGCAAGCTCGACACCGACCTCGCGCGCGAGGCATCTCGGATGCAGGAGCAGGCGGCGCGCGAGTTGAGAGGACAATAGCATGCCGCTGATCCGCATCACCGGCGGCCTGCCCGGCGAGCCGGTCCAGGCGACGGCGGGGGGCATGACGATTGACCGCCGCCCCGGCGAGGCTCTTCGGGAATTTGAAGCGCGCGCCGAAGCCACCGCCGCTGCGCTCGGTGCCGACACGGTTGTGATAGGCGGCCTCCCGGACGATCTGCCCGACGCATTCGCGCTGCGCGGCCGGTTGCTGGAAGCCCTCGCTGGCCCCGTTGCAGCCTATGCCGAAGCCGCTGGCGTGCCGCCGCATGTTGCCGCTGGCGTGGCATCGGCCATGCTTTTCCAGTACGCAGACCAGTTGAGCGTGCGCCGGGCGCAGTGAGGTACTATGACATAAAAATCCAGCCGCCCCCCAAACCGGGTGCAGCACCGGGCGCGGCCACGCTGCATTATACGAGCTATCCGGGCGGCATCGGCGGCGGTAACTCTGGCGCCGCACTGCTCGGCGCGCCGTTGACCGCGTTCGGCATTCCTGGCGGTGGCACCAGCCCCTATGATCCTGGCGCTCTAAATATCGAATTTGACACTTTCGTCTTTCCGGCGGCCACCCCGATGGGCGGCTCTACGGTCCGGATCGAAGGGATCAGTCCGGCGCTGCTGACCAATGCGCAGCAGTTCGCCGGCCAGCTTTTGACGTTGCGCGCCGGCATGGGGCCAGGACTGCCGCTCGCCAAACCACAGCAAGCCGGCTTGATCCTGCAAGGTCAGGTTTTGCAAGCTTATGGCAACTGGCAGGCGACCGAAATAAACATGAGTTTTGTCGTTTACCCGGCTATTTACACGCTGGCCGCCCCTGGCAACATCGTCCTGAATTGGACTGCGGGAACCACGCTCAAGAGCGCGCTGCAAACGACGCTGGCAGCGGCCTATGCCGGAGTCCCGATCAATATCAGCATCGCCGACACCGTGTTGTCGCACGACGAAAAGCACGTCGCGTCAACGTTATCCGGTCTCGCGCGGCTGCTGAATGACATCGTGCCAGGGACGCAGATCGTGGCGAATGGGGACACGATTCGCGTGTTCGATTCGACGTACCAGCCAGCGCCGAAGCCGCTGCTGTTCGAGGACATGATCGGCCAACCAATGTGGATCAGGCAAGCAACGATCCAGGCTAAATTTGCCATGCGCGCCGACATCCAGGTTGGTGACACCATAGAGTTTCCCCAGACCAGCACGGCGATGCCGGGTTTTGTCCAGACCGCGCGGGCGGCGATCCCGTCTGCGCCGAATTATCAATCCGCGATTAAGGGGAAGTTTGCCGTGCAGTCGATCCGGCAGATCGGAAATCTGCGGCAGCCGAGCGGTGATGCCTGGTGTACTCTCGTAATTGCGGCTACGCTGAACGCAACCCCGATTGTGAAGCCGGCATGAGCGGCGTGACGATCCGCGAAACCGGGACGGTCGATCGGTTCGCGGTCGATCGCGGGTTCGGGTTCATTCGCTCTGACTTCGGCGGCGGCGCCGTGTTCTTCACTGCTGCCGCCTTGCCGCCCGGCGTGGCGGTCTCGGCCGGCGACGCGGTTCGGTACACGATAGTGGAGGACACGCGCGGCCCTCGCGCATTGGCCATCGAGGTGCTTCCATGAGCGTAACGAGCAAATCCTCCCGTCGCGCATGGCGGGCTTGGCTGGCCGAGGCCAAGGCGGGGCGGATCAAGCTGGCGCCGAAGCCGGTGCCGGCGCCGCCCGTCCGTCCTGCGGCCGCGGCGCCGCGGCTGGCGGCTGGCGAGCGAACATGATCGAGGCCACGTCCCCCCCGCGCGCGAGTGCCTTCGCGGCGGCCCATCGTTGGCAGCCGGAACCGGCGCCGGAAGCGCCGCCCGACCCGGTGCCGGCGACGACGGACGTTGCCCTGCGGCTGCTTCACCAGATAGCAGAGGACCCGATGCTAAGGCCGAGCTACCGGGTTGCCGCGCGGCGCCACCTGCGGCGACTGGCCGAGGCCGAGGCTGCGGCGGCAGAGGCGTGATCGAGGCAGAGGCGCTGCCTCCCCGCTTCCGCCCGCCGGCCTGGGCGGACACGGCCGCCCCCGAACCGGGGCAGCGCTGTACCACATGCTGGGGCCGCTGGTGGTGGATCGAGCGCGACCGCCCGCGGGGCTGGCGCTGCTGGTGCTGCATCCCCGCCCCGGGCGGGCTGCCAGTGGCGGAGATCGAGACATGAGCGCCGCTGCGCCACCGGACGTTGGCACCCGGTTGTCGGGGCGCCGGCTGGCCCCCCCCCGGGCGGCACACTCCTAAGCCGCGAAGACAATCTGCTTGATTTTCCGGGATAAGTGCCCATAATGCCGGTTCACCCGCCGGCAGCGTGCTGTCGGCTCAAGGGCCGCAAGAGAGCGATCTCGGGCGGCCTTTGCTTTATCTGGCCATCTCCTTGCCCATGCGCACCATTATCTATGTTGATGGCTTCAATCTGTACTACCGCCTCCTTGATAAAAGGCCGGCGCTCAAATGGCTCAACATCAAGACCCTGGCCGAAAAACTGCTGAAGTCCGACAACCACGTTACGGGCGTCCGCTATTACACGGCGCACGTCTCCGGCCGGATCGATCCGACAGCGCCCGCCCGCCAGCAGATTTACCTCGATGCGCTCCGGACCGTGCCGGAAGTCAGCATCCATCTGGGCACCTTCCTCGTGTCCGAGAAATTCTCCGGGCTAGCCAAACCGCCAGACTTTCGCCCACGCCTGACCCTGCCTCAACCCTGGCCGGATGTGGTCAAGGTCGTGAAGGTGGAGGAAAAGGGGTCGGACGTGAACCTGGCCTGCCACCTGCTGCTCGACGCCTTCCAAGGCAATTACGACGTTGCCGCCGTCATCTCGAACGACAGCGACCTGGTGGAGCCGATCCGCATTGCCACCCAAATCCTGCACAAGCCGGTCGGTCTGCTCTCGCCGGTTACCAATCCCAACCCCGAATTGAGCCGGGCCGCGAGCTTCATCCGCCGCATCAGCGTGAGCGACCTAGCGGCATGCCAGTTTCCCGATCCGATCATCCAGGCCGACGGCACACCGATCGCCAAGCCGGTGAGCTGGGTCTGATCGCGGGAGACAGGGCCGGCTGGACCCGCCCGGTCGCCGCGACCCGGAGCGGTTCCATATATAGGAGCCAGAACTGGCGGCCGAGCTTCGCCGCGTCGCGCATGATGCGCAGCGCCGGCCGCTGGATTGAGCGCCGGCCCCGCACCCGCCGCTGATCCGGCCGGCGCCGCGTTCTGGGCAGTGCTGCGCACCGTGGCGGAGGAAATGCCGTGCAGTACCGCGGCGACTGACCGGGCATGGTCCCGATCTGGACCGGAGGAGTAGTCCGGTCCAGAACTATCGCCAGCCTACCCTCGGGGCACCTGTAGCGTTTCCTTCACTAATATGCGGTAGTGTCCCATATTGTGCCTAGGAGTGCGCCCCATGCAGACAACCGTCGCCCCCGGTGCCCGTCACCCGGAACTTAGCTTGATCTCGCTTGCCTCTCCCGTGGAGGCGGATGGGCGGTTGCTCCCGCGCGGCGCGACAGGGACGGTGGTTCATGTCTATCAGGCCGAGCGCGCCTACGAGGTGGAGTTCCAGGCGCCATTCCATGCGGTTGCGACGGTGGAAGCGGCGGCCGTTGCTGAATGAGCGGGGCGTTGCTGCCCAATGCCTACGCGGCGATGGTGGCGGCAGCGAAGGTGCGGGACTACCTGCTCGATCCTGCCCATCCCGGCAATGGCGGGAAAGCGGCGTTTTTCAACGCCTTCGGCTTCGATAGGCTTCGCTGGACCGAAATGCGGGATGCGCTGTTAGGCCACCCGCGGGCGAACCAGGTAGCGCGAGTGCAGCCGACCTCGTACGGCACGAAATACTGCGTGCGCTGCACTCTCTCGACGCCGGACGGCCGGAACCCGTGCATCACGACGGTATGGGTTATCGACCTGCCCAGCGGTGCCCCGAAATTCGTGACCGCCTTCCCGTAGGTCTGGACACGGCTCGGCTCCCCACGATCACGCGACGCTGCGCGCGGCGATCGGCGATCTGGACGGGGGCGCTGGTTGCCGACAGAGCAGATCACGGTTTTGTCGCCGAGCGGCGTTTCGCGTAGGACCGTGGCGGAACGGGCGATGTTCACGCGGAGAAGGAAGGAGGCCTACGAGGCGCTGCATCCGGAGACGAAGGCGCACGTTGCTGGTGGCTTGGCGCGGCAGGGGTCAGCAAGCGCCAACTTGGCGCCCGCTTTCACCGCCGACACAGCCGCCCGCGCCGGCCGAAGCGAGCGATGCATCCGGAGACGAAGGCGGGACATGCAGGCGCGGAAGTCCGCTGGAGTGCAGTCGCCAACTTGGCGACTGCATCAGCTACCGCCGCCCCCCGCTTCACCGCCGACACCGCCGCCCGCACCGGCCGAAGCGAGCATTGCATCCGGGGACGAAGCATGGAGCGACTGGCGGCACGAATGCCGGGAAGTCGCGGAGCGAGGTCGCCAAGTTGGCGACCTCGGTTGACCGCTTCACCGCCGACACCGCGGAGTGCGGCGGCCGAAGCGAGCTGCATCCGGACGAAGCATGGAGGTGAGAGGGCAAGTGGCCAACTTGGCCACTTGCGGGGGTCATACCCAGAGTGGCCAAGTTGGCCACTCTGCCCCCCGCGTTCACCGTCGATACCGCCGTCCGGACGGGCCGAAGTGAGCGCAATGTCCTGCTGCCCGCATGGAACCCCCGCGCCGGACCGGCTGCTGGCCGAGTATGACGCCGCGATGCCGGCGCCGGACCTGCTACGGATCACCGCCGCCGGCCGCCCCCCCGTATGCAGGCCGGGCTGACGGGGCTGTGAGCGGACCCGGTTGCGGACACGGGTGCGGACACAGCGCGCCGCGCCCGTCCGCCGCGCTGGTGCTGCCATGGCCCCCAAGCGGCATCGACGCCACGCCAGCCCTGTCCTGGCACACCCTGACGGTGTTACCGCCCATGCGTTAGCCAAAGCGGCCACAACGCGGCCCGATCTGCGGACACCACGCGGACATTATTGGGGGGATATTCGGGAATTTCCGGGGACGGAAGGAAAAAGCTAGGTTTTTCAAGGGGCTGTTGGTGGGCGCAGTAGGACTCGAACCTACGGCCCGCTGATTAAGAGTCAGCCGCTCTACCAACTGAGCTATGCGCCCCCAGCCGGCCCCGATCCATCGGCCAGCCACCGGCAGGGGCGGCGCTATAGCAACCCCCGCCCCAACTGGCAACTCGGCGGACCAGGCCCCGCCCTATGCCCCCGCCAGGATGGCGTCCGCCACCTTCTCCGCCGTCATCAGCACCGGGAAATTGGTGTTGGCGCACGGCACCACCGGAAAGATCGAGGCATCCGCCACGCGCAGCCCCTCGATCCCGCGCACCCGGCCGGCCGGGTCGGTCACCGCCATCGGATCGTCGTCGGCGCCCATCCGGCAGGAGCAGGAGGCATGCCAGACCCCGACCGCCGCCTTGCGGACGAAAGCCTCCAACTGGTCGTCGTCACGCATCAGGTCCTCCAGCGTGACCCCTTCCATGATCAGCTTGCGGATCAGCCAGGTCCGCAGGCTCGCCGGACCATCCAGCAACCGCGCCATTGCGTCGGTGAGCAATTTGTTCTTGCGGTTGATCAGGCCGACCTGGCGCACCTTGTCGCTATAACTCGCGGGGAACGGATCGGAGGTCACCGCCTGCATCTCCGGCGTCAGGTGCAGCGCGCCGAACCGCCGCACCCCGTCCATCATCCGCTCCAGGTCGCGCGGGTCGGACAGCAGGTTGAACTCCACCACCGGTTCGTCGCGCGGATCGGGCGAGGCGAGCCTCACCTGCCCCGTCTCCGAATACGTCTTGTACACCGTGATGATGAACGAGCCGATCTGCTCTCCCACCGCGTGCCAGGACGTCTTGTTGGTGACGACGGTGAACATGTCGCCGGGCGGGATGCCGTCCAGCCCGGACGAGTAGCGCAGCGCGGTGTAGATGTGCCGCCGCGTGTAGTCGTGGATGATGCGCGCGTGCGGCTTGATGAACGCGGCCACCGCGACCGCCGGATGGTCCTGCAGCCGCTGCCCGACTCCGGGCAGGCTGGCGCGCACCGCGATCCCCATCTCGCGCAACGGGCCGGCCGGACCGATCCCTGCGCGCAACAGATGCGCCGGCGAATGGATCGCGCCGCTGGACAAGATGATTTCCCTCCCGCGGAATTCTGTTGTCCGCCCGCCGGCCCGCGCCTGCACGCCGGTGCAGCGCTGGCCCTCGAACAGCAGCCCAAGCGCCTGCGTGTCGGTGGAGATCGTCAGGTTCTCGCGCATCCGCGTGCCGGGATCGAGATAACCGATCGCCGCCGACACCCGCCGCTCATAAACGTTGGAAATGGTAATGGGGAAATACCCGTCGCGGAACTCGGCATTCTGATCGGTCAGGAACTCGTAGCCCGCCTGCCGGAACGCCTCGCCCGCGGCCTTCGCATGTTCCGGCCACAGATCGGGGAAGATGCGGCGCACCGGGATGCGGCCCTCCTTGCCGTGCCACGGGCCGTCGAAATCCATGTCGCGCTCGACCTTCTTGAAGAACGGCAGCACGCTGTCCCAGTTCCATCCGGTCGCGCCGCGCGCGTGCCACTCGTCGTAGTCGGTCGGCGCGCCACGGTTCGCCAGTTGCCCGTTGATCGACGACCCTCCTCCCAGCACCCGCGCCTGCTCGTATTTGCGTTGCGGCGGACGCGGTGCGTCGGGGCGGTTGTGCGGAATGACCTCGGTGGTGACCTTCAGTTCCGTCCAGTGGAAGCGCGGATCGAGATAGGCGGTGCCGGGATAGGAATCGAGAATCTCCTTCGGCACCTTGCCATGCGGCGTGTCCTGCCCGGCTTCCAGCAGCAGCACCTTGTTGGCACTGCGCGCCGACAGCCGGTTGGCGAGCACCGATCCGGCGGAGCCTCCGCCGACGATGATGTAGTCGTACGTTGTCATTTCCTCCCCCTCCCCTTGAGGGAGGGGGCTGGCGGGAGGGGTCGGCACGAATCGCACGAACCCGTCTCCCCAACCCGCTCCCTCAAGCGGAGGGGAAATAATGCTGTGCCGGCCATGGTGATCACCGCGTCTCGGTATGGAAGGTCTTCGACACGATCTTCCAGCCGTCGGCCAGCTTCGCCAGCGTGAGGTAGTCGGTGAAATAGCGCGGCGGAATCTGGCACTGCACCTTGGCGAACGCGGTGGTCGGGCCGGAGCGGTCGATCTGCACCACCCAGTCGCGCCGCGCCAGGTCGCGGCTCTGCGCCGACTGGCGCCCGCGCACCATCTCGATCCATTGCGCGCGCGGCAGGTCCGCCAGCTTGCCGTCCTCGACGCTGAACAGGTGCGCCACGTCGTGGAACGCGTGCCCCAGCTTAGTGGTATCGCCTTCGTACAGCCCGTCGAAATAGGTTTGCAGCACATGCTCTATGTCGACCAAATCGGTTGGCATGGTGTTTCCTCCCGTTCACAACCAGGTTTCACGACACAGACACAAGGAAGTCAGGCCGGCGCGGCGCATTTGGAAGGTCCTTGCGGCTCGGTGTCTTTGTGGCGAAATCCCACCGCGTTCTCTGTCGCGCCTGTCAGCACCCAAGCTTCCCCGCCATGTCCTCGATATCCGTCGCCACAACATCCCACTCCTGCTCCGCCGCATAATCCCGTTTCTGGTGCGGTCCATATTCCGTCGGTCGCGGAAAGAACCCGGTCATCAACCCGCATTTCCGCGCATTCGCCAGATCGCCGTTGTGTGCCGCCCCCAGCATTACCTGGCCCGGCTCCAGATCGAGCAATCGGGCAACGCCGAGATAGGTCTCCGGATCGGGCTTGAAATGACCGAACAGGTCGGAGCCGAACACCATGTCCCACGGAAGGCCCGCGTGCTTCGCCATGTTGGTCAGCAGCGACACGTTGCCGTTCGACAGTGGACCAATGATGTAGCGGCGCTTCAGCCGCGTGAGGCCAGGCACCGAATCCGGCCATGGCGTTAGCCGGTGCCAGCCGCGGTTGATGTGCTGCAGGTCGGCCTCGGTCAGGCCGGAAATGCCGAACTGGACCACCAGTTGGTCGAGCGACGCGCGATGCAGGCGATCGAGCGTGGTCCAGGGTTGCTCGCCCTTGCGGACCCGGTCCATCGACGGGTGATAGGCGGCGCGCCAGGCATCCACCAAGCCGGTCCAATCGCCTGCGATGCCGCGTTGCCGGCCGAATTCGGTCAGCTCGGCGATCAGGCTGCCCCGCCAGTCCACCACCGTTCCGAAGGTGTCGAACACGATCGCCACCGGTTGCTTCGCCGCCATGGCCTTGTCCTCCCGCTTTCCCGTGCAGCGAAGCCCCCGCCAAGGCCGCGGTCAAGCGCGCCCGCCCGTCATTGCGAGGCGCTCGTCGCAATGACCGGTTGACCTGCGCTGCTCAGTGACACAGCGATAGAACATAGTTGAGACGCAAGATACCCCGGTCTAAGTTGCGCACCAGGCCGGACAACGGAGGGTGCGATGGGACGGGACATTTTGGCGGAGCTGGCCGCGGCTTTGGCATCCGGTGCCGTGGAAGTGGTCGATCTGGCGCAACCGCTGGAACCGGAGACGCCGATCATCAGCCTGCCGCCGCCGTTCGGCCAGTCCGCGCCCTTCAGGATGGAACGCATCTCAAACTACGACGACCGCGGCCCCGCCTGGGCGTGGAACAACATCTCGCTGGGCGAGCACACCGGCACGCATTTCGACGCGCCGGTGCATTGGATCACCGGCAAGAACCTGCCGGACAACACGCTGGACAAGATCCCGTCGCGCCGCCTGGTCGCCCCGGCGAACGTGATCGACTGCACCGCCGCATGCGACGCCGACGCCGATTTCCTGCTGACACCGAACGGCATCGCCGACTGGGAAGCGCGGCATGGCCGCATCGAGCCGGGAAGCTGGGTACTGCTGCGCAGCGGCTGGTCCCGCCGCACCGATACCGCCACCTTTTTGAACGCCGATGAGAATGGCGCGCACTCGCCAGGTCCTTCGCCCGAAGCGGTCAGCTTCCTGGTGCGGCAGCGTGACGTGATCGGCTTCGGAACGGAAACGGTCGGCACCGACGCCGGCCAGGCGTTCCGCTTCGACCCGCCGTTCCCGTGCCATGCCGGCATGCACGGCGCGAACAAGTTCGGTCTTGCGAGCCTGACGAACCTCGATAAACTGCCGCCCAAGGGCGCGATCCTGATCACCGCGCCGTTGAAGATCGCGGGCGGCACCGGCAGCCCCTGCCACGTACTGGCGCTGGTGGCGCGGTAATGGCCGAACGATCCTTCAGGAAGGAGGTCGGGCAACTTCGACTCAGGGCGGGGCAAGAGTTTCGCGGCGAGGGCATCCTGGCCGTCACGAAGGCGCTGCTGCAGTCCGGCGTGTCCTACGTCGCCGGATACCAGGGCGCCCCGATCTCGCACCTGATGGACGTTCTGGCCGACGCCGAGGACATTCTCGACGAACTCGGCGTGCATTTCGAAGCCTCGGCCAGCGAGGCTGCCGCCGCGGCGACGCTGGCGGCCTCGGTGAATTATCCGCTCCGCGGCGCGGCGACCTGGAAATCCACCGCCGGCACCAACGTCGCGTCCGATGCGCTGTCGAATCTCGCGTCCGGCGGCGTTACCGGCGGCGCGCTGATCGTGATCGGCGAGGATTACGGCGAAGGCAGCTCCATCATGCAGGAGCGCACCCACGCCTACGCCATGAAGTCGCAGATCTGGTTGCTCGATCCGCGGCCCAACCTGCCCAGCATCGTGCGGATGGTGGAGGAGGGTTTTGCGCTCTCCGAAGCGTCCAATACGCCGGTGATGTTGGAGGTTCGCATCCGCGCCTGCCACGTGCACGGCCGCTTCATCGCCAAGGACAACGTACGCCCAGCGTTCGGCCTGAAAGACGCGATGGAGCACCCGCGCCGCGACGTCAGCCGGATCGTGCTGCCGCCCGCGAGCTACACCCAGGAACAGGAGAAAATCCGCGACCGCCTGCCTGCCGCGCGCAGGTTCATCGTCGAGCATGGGCTGAACGAGACGTTCGCGGACGGCGCGCAGGACGTCGGCGTCATCATGCAGGGCGGCATGTACAACGGCCTGATCCGCGCGCTGCAGCTCATGGGCTTGTCGGATGCATTCGGCAACAGCCGCATTCCGCTCTATGTGCTGAACGTCACCTACCCGCTGGTGGACGCGGAAGTGACGCGCTTCTGCGCCGGCAAGCGCGCGGTGCTGATGGTGGAGGAAGGCCAGCCCGAGTTCCTCGAACAGGCGATCAACGTGATCCTGCGCAAAGCGGACATTCAGACGCGCGTGCACGGGAAAGACCTGCTGCCGATGGCGGGCGAATACACCGCCGGCGTGGTGCGCGCCGGGTTGGAATCGTTCGTCGGGCGCTATCTGCCCGGGCTGCGGCCGAACACTGTGCAGCCGCCCGCGCCGGTGCAGCCGTCCGGTCTGGAGAAGCACGTGCATCCGCGTCCGCCCAGCTTCTGCACCGGCTGTCCCGAACGGCCGATCTTCACCGCCATGAAGCTGGTGGAACGCGAGCTTGGCCCGCATCACGTGAGCTGCGACATCGGCTGCCACCTGTTTTCCATTTTGCCCCCGTTCAACATCGGCGCGACTACGATGGGCTACGGCCTCGGCTGGGCAGGTGCCGCGGCGTTGAATGCCAAGGATGCCAACCGGCGCACCATCAGCGTGATGGGCGACGGCGGCTTCTGGCACAACGGGCTTGCCTCGTCGGTCGGCAACGCGGTGTTCAACAAGACCGACAACGTGCTTGTCGTGGTAGATAATTTCTATTCCGCCGCCACCGGGGGCCAGGACATTCTGTCGTCGCGTGCGTCCAGCCGGCGTGGCACCGGCAATCCGATCGCGCGCGCGGTGCGGGGGGTCGGCGTGACATGGGTGCGCGAGGTCACCCGCACCTACGACCTGGCGCGGATGCGCGACGTGCTGAAGGAGGCGCTGACCACGCGGGAAAAGGGACCGAAGGTCATCATCGCATCCTCCGAATGCATGCTGAACCGCCAGCGCCGCGAGCGCCCGCTGATGGCGAAAGCGGCAGCGGCGGGAAAGCGCGTGGAGCGCGACCGTTTCGGCGTCGATGGCGACACCTGCACCGGCGACCGTTCCTGCATTCGCCTGTCCGGCTGCCCGTCGCTGACGGTGAAGCCGAATCCCGATCCGTTGCGCCAGGACCCGGTCGCCACCGTGCAGGAGAGCTGCGTGGGCTGCGGGCTGTGCGGCGAGGTCGCGCATGCGGCGGTGCTGTGCCCCTCGTTCTATCGCGCGCGGATCGTCACCAACCCCAGCCGCTGGGAACGCTGGCGCGCGCAGGTCGCCGCCGCGGTGATCGGCTGGTTCGCGCCGTCCGCCCATGCCTGAAGCCCCGCTGCCGCCCGAGGCCGCGCTTGGCACACGTGCCATCACCGTCGCGATCCTGGCGATGGGCGGCGAGGGCGGCGGCGTGCTGGCCGACTGGCTGGTGGAAGCCGCGGAAGCCAGCGGATTCGTTGCGCAATCCACCTCGGTGCCCGGCGTGGCGCAACGCACCGGCGCGACGATCTACTACCTCGAATTCTTCCCCCAGGCCGAAGCGGGTGCCTCGGCCGGACAGCAGCCGGTGCTGGCGCTGATGCCCGCCCCGGGCGATGTCGATCTGGTAATCGCCTCGGAACTGATGGAAGCCGGCCGCGCGATCCAGCGCGGGTTGGTAACACCCGAGCGCAGCACATTCGTGTTCTCGACCCACCGGGTTTTCGCGATGACCGAGAAGATCGCGATGAGCGACGGCCGCGTCGATGCGCCTCCGCTGCTCGATATCTGCCGAACGGCGGCGCGCCGCGTGGTCGCGGCGGACATGCAGGCGCTGGCCGAGGCGAGCGGCGCGCATCTCAGCGCCGTGCTGCTTGGCGCGGTCGCCGGATCGGGCGCGCTGCCGATGCCGCGCGCCGCGTTCGAGGCGGCGATCCGCCATGCCGGCCTCGGCGTGGAGGCAAGTCTCGCGGCCTTCGCGGCAGGCTTCGATGCGGCACGCGAGGAGAAAAACGGGGCGGAGACGGGCGAGGGCAGCGGGAACGAGACGGGGAACGAGACCGGGACAGGGAAGGGGACTTCGACTGCAACCGCTGCCAATGCCATCATCGAAGAGGGTGTGCGGCGCCTGACGGACTATCAGGATGCCGCCTACGCGCAACTCTATCGCGACCGGCTGGATCGGTTAACCCTCGACGGCGTGCTGCTCACCGAAACGGCGCGCCACCTCGCCCTGTGGATGAGCTACGAGGACACGATCCGCGTCGCCGACCTGAAGACCCGCGCCAGCCGCTTCGACCGCGTGCGCGCGGAACTGCGGGTGAAGCCCGGCCAGCTCCTGCGCATCACCGAGTTCATGCACCCGCGCGTGCAGGAAATCGCCGACACGCTCCCCGCGCCGATCGGCCGCTGGCTGCTGCGACCCGGCCCGCCGCGGCGACTGATGGAAAAGCTGACCGCGCGCGGCCGGCACGTCGAGACCACCGCGATCTCCGGGTTCCTGCTGCTGCGGAGCATCGCCGCCCTGCGCCGATTCCGCAGGCGCACGCTGCGCTTTGTCGAAGAGCAAGCGCGGATCGAGGAATGGCTTGGGCGGATCGGTGCGGTTGCGCCGCGCGATCCCGCGCTGGCGCTGGAGGTTGCACGCTGCCAGCGCCTGGTGAAAGGCTACGGCGATACGCACGACCGCGGCTGGACGAATTTCCAGCGTCTGATGCAGGAGACCGACCGGCTGGCCGGCGAACCGGGTGCGGCGGCGCGGCTTGCCGCGTTGTGCCAGGCGGCGCTGGCGGATGAGAACGGCCAGGCGCTGGCCAAGGCGTTGGAGGCAGCATGAACCGGTACCGCGACGACCCGGCCGCTCTGCGCGCGCTGGTGCGCGACGACGCGGTGCACCGCGACGTGTATATCGATCCCGACATCTTCCGCCTGGAGATGGAGCGGCTGTGGGCGCGCACCTGGATCTATGTCGGGCACGCCAGCCAGGTGCCGGCACCGGGCGACTACGTCACCTGCGACATCGCCAGCATGCCGGTGCTGATGATCCGCCAACCGGATGACGGCATCCGCGTGCTGCGCAATCGCTGCGCGCACAAGGGCGCGAAGATCGTCTCGGAGTGGTCGGGCAGCGCCGGGCGCTTCATTCGCTGTCCGTATCACAATTGGAGCTATCGCACGGACGGTTCGATCGCCGCCATTCCGCTGCGCCAGGGCTATGACGGCACCGACTTTTCCCGGTGCGAGGCCGCGCGCGGATTGCGGCCGGTCGCCACCGAAACATATCGCGGTTTCGTCTTCGTTCGCCTCAGCGAGGACGGACCGGATTTCAAGGCGTATTTCGGCGAGTCGCTGTCTTCCATCGACTACATGGTGGACCGTTCGCCCGCGGGCGAGATGCAGATCGCCGGCGGCGTGCTGCGCTACATGCACGACAGCAACTGGAAGATGTTCGTCGAGAACCTGAACGACGCGATGCACCCGATGGCGGCGCACGAATCCTCGGCGGGAACGGCGAAGGAATTGTGGAGCGACCAGCCGGACGATGCGCCGAAGCCGATGGCGATCGAACAACTGGTGCCGTTTGCCGGCAGCTACGACTTCTTCGACAAGATGGGCGAGCGCGTGTTCGACAACGGGCACTCCTATTCCGGGGCGCATTTCTCGATCCATTCCGCCTACGCGGCGGTGCCGGACTACGACGCGGCGATGCGGCGCGCCTATGGCGAGGCGCGGGCCAAGGACATCCTGGGAACCGTGCGCCACAACACGGTGTATTACCCCAGCCTGACGATCAAGGGCGCGATCCAGACGATCCGCGTGGTGCGGCCGATCGCGGTGGACAAGACGCTGATCGAAAGCTGGAGCTTCCGCCTGAAGGACGCGCCGGACATCTTCTTCAGGCGCAACGTCACCTACACCCGCCTGATCAACTCGCCGATGTCCGTGGTAGGGCACGACGACCAGCAATGCTACCGGCTGATCCAGGAAGGCCTGGCCGCCGGCGGCAACGAGTGGGTGAATTTGCAGCGCGACTACCGGCCGGAGGAACGCGGCGCGCACGACCTGACGGTGAACGGCACCAGCGAGCTTCCCATGCGCAACCAGTTCCGCGCCTGGGCCCATTTCATGGGTGCCGCATGACCGACCCGGAAATTGCGCGGTTCATCTACCGCGAGGCGCGGCTGTTGGACGAGAAGCGCTGGGATGTGTGGTACGCGCTGTTCACCGAGGACGGGCACTACTGGGTGCCGCTGACGCGCAACCAGCCGGATGCCGAGATGCACACCTCGCTGGCCTATGAGGACAAGCTGCTGCTGCGCCTGCGCATCGAGCGCCTGCGCCGCCGGCCGCCGTCGCAACGCCCGGGAAGCTGGAGCCAGCATGTGCTGCAGGCGCCGGAGATCGAAACGGCGGACAGTGGAACCTGGCTGACCCGCACAGCCTTTCACTATGCCGAGGCGCGGGGCGATGCGATGCAGACGCTCACCGGCGTAATGCTCCATGAACTGGTGCGGCAGGACAGCGCGCTGCGCATCCGGCTGAAACGGGTGGACCTGCTGAACTGCGACGCGGCACTGCCATCGATTCAATTGTTTCTGTAGATGGCGAGTGACCCGGCAAAAAGGCCGCGCGCGGCGAACCGAAGGCGATGCCGCAACGACTGGGGGGTGCAGCCAGGCTGCGTGGACACGCGCGGGCTGAAACGGTGGTGACCGCGCATTCCTACGACGGCGTCGCGCTGTGCTGTCCTGTAACGGAGCCTTATGTCCGCCGCTCGGAACACGGTGCCGCATGGTTTCTCGCGCGCGCACTGCGCCGCCTTCTCAATGCGGGCAATCTGACGAAGCCGGACATCGACGGGCTTTGCGTCTCCAGCTTCACCCTGCATCCCGACACTGCGGTCGGCTTCACCCAGTATGTCGGCATGTCGCCGCGCGTCCTGGAGTGGCTGCCGATGGGCGGCGCCTGCGGCGTGATCGCGCTCCGGCGGGCGGCGCGCGCGGTGCAGGCGGGGGATGCCGAAATCGTCGCGTGCATCGCCGGTGACACCGCGAACGAAACCAGCTTTCGCGCCCTGCTGGCGGATTTCAGCAGCTTCTCGCGCGATGCGGTGTATCCCTACGGCGCAGGCGGTCCGAATGCGAGCTTCGCGCTGATCGCCGATGCCTATATGCGCGCAACCGGCGCCACACGCGAGGATTTCGGCACCATCGCGGTGGCGCAGCGTGCCAACGCACGGCGCAATCCGCTCGCGCTGTTGCGTAACGAGATGACGATGGCGCAATACCTCGCCGCGCGCCCGATCGCCGAGCCGCTGCATCTGTTCGACTGTGTCATGCCCTGCGCCGGCGCCGACGGATTCCTGGTGATGCCGGAGGCGCGGGCGCGCGCCCGCAACCTGCCGTTCCTGCGCGTGCTGGGTGCGATCGAGCGGCACAATGCCTTCCCGGACGATCCCGTTCAGTTGCGCGGCGGCTGGGCGATGGATCGCGACGCCCTCTGGGGCCAGGCCGGGATCGGCCCGCGCGACGTGCGGCTTGTCGAAACCTATGACGACTACCCGGTGATCTCGATGCTGCAATTCGAAGGTCTCGGCTTCTGCGCACCGGGCGACGGACCAGGCTTCGTGCGCCGGCACGACTTCACGATCGAAGGCAGCCTGCCGCACAACACCGGAGGCGGCCAGTTGTCGGTCGGCCAGGCGGGCGCGGCCGGTGGCTATCTCGGGCTGGTGGAGGCGATGCGGCAATTGCTGGGCGAAGCCGAGGGGCGGCAGGTCGCCAACGCGCGCCATGCGCTGGTCAGCGGGTTCGGCATGATCAACTACGATCGCGGCCTGTGCACCTCCGCCGCCGTGCTGGGGCGCGCATGATCCGGCTGCAACGCTGTGCCGATTGCGGCGCCGCGCAATATCCGCCCCGCGAGGTCTGCGGCGCGTGCCTGTCCGATCGGCTGGCATCGGACAGTGCCGACTCGCTACCCGCCCGCGTGCTGGCCCGCACGCGCTTGCACCACAGCAACGAACCGCGTTTTCGGGCCCGCCTGCCGCTGACCGTCGGGCTGGTGCAATTCGATGCCGGCCCGGTGGCGGTGTGCTTCCTCGCGGAAACGGCGGCACAAGGCGATGCCGTGCAGGTGCGGATCGGCGCGGACGATTTGCTGGAGGCCGCGTGATGCGCGCCCTCTCGCTCGCTGGTATTGGTGCGGGCAATCGGGTCGCCTCGTTGCCACATCGTGCGGTACCGAAGGTTGGCCATGAGGCACCCGCTTCACCCTCACCCGTCGCTTCGCGGCGACCTCTCCCGCCTCGCGGGAAAGGCTTGCTTTCGCGTCACAAGCGCGACCCGGCCTCGCGCAGCAACGGCAGCACCGTCTCGATGAAATACGGCAGTTCGGCCTTGTAATTCACAAACGACAGCGCCACACCCACGAATCCCACCCGGCTGATCGCCGCCAGCTCGCCGGCGATGCGTTGCGGCGTGCCGATCAGCGGATAGGTGCCCGCGCCACCGATGAACCGCTTGCGGTGCAGCCGATACGCCGCGGGATCGTGCGACCCGGAGAACTTCGCCTTGTTGCCCATGTAGTGGTCGGCGCCCGCGGCCTGAATTCCGCGCCAAAAAAAGTTGGGTTCCCCGTTGGTCCTGAAGAATCAGGGAGATAGTCCGGGTTTGCGAATCGAGGACCATCACCAACGGGGTGCGGGATGTTGCCACAGGGTGTGCTGGGCTTCCAGTACGAAGCCGAACGCTCAAGCACCGGGGTCACCTCGCTGGCGGGCTTGCCGCTATATCTCGACCTGATCCACCGCAGCGGGCTGGCCGCGGCGATCCGCCAGCATGTCCAGGTCGCCGGCCGCCAAGGGTGGCTGGACCTTCAGATGGTGCTGGCGGCGATCGAGCGGGACCTGCTGTCGCGCGCCGAGCGGCGTTCGCTGAAGCAGCGTTGGCGGCGCGAGCGCGAGCGTGTGGTGCCATCGCCCTCGGCGCTGTCGGCCTGGCTGGAGCGTTTCCATGACCCGGCATCGCCGAAGGCGGTTGCCGGCATGGCGTTCATTCCGGCGGTGACGGCGGCGTTGCAGGGGGTGTGGCGGGCCAACCAGGCACTGTTGGGCTTCATTCAGCAGCATCACCCGGCGACCGCGGCCACCTTGGACATGGATGCCACTTTGGTCGAGACCCACAAGCGCGACGCACTGCATTGCTACAGGGGGCTCAAAGCGTATCAGCCGCTGAACTGCTGGTGGGCGGAGCAGGGCACGATGCTGTACTCGGAGTTCCGCGACGGCAACGTGCCTGCCGGGCACGAGCAATTGCGGGTGCTGACGGACAACCTGCGGTACTTGCCGGCGAACGTGACCAAGGTGTCGCTGCGCTCGGACACGGCGGGGTACCAGGAAGAGTTGCTGCTGTATTGCGGCGAGGGGAAGGACAAGCGGTTCGGGGTCATCGACTTTGCGATCGGCGCCGACGTGACCGAGGCATTCCGTGCGGCGGTGCTGGCGACGGCGGAGACCGAGTGGAAGCCGTTGATCCGGATGGTGGACGGCAAACCGCAGCAGATCGACCAGGAGTGGGCCGAGGTCTGCTACGTACCGAATTGGGCGGGGCACAGCCGCAAGCGGGCGGATTACCGGTTCCTGGCGATCCGCGAGCCGCTGCGCCAACTCCCACTGGGCGACGCGGCGCAACTGCCGTTTCCGACGCAGGAGTTCGTCAGCAAGGGCATCTACAAGCTGTTCGGGGTGGTCACCAACCGCAGGGACGCCGGCGACCGGGTGATCTGGTGGTTGCGCGAGTGCTGCGGCAAGAGCGAGGAAGTCCATTCGGTGATGAAGAACGACCTGGCCGGCGGGCAACTGCCGTCCGGGTTGTTCGGCGCCAACGCCGCATGGTGGGCCTTGATGATCCTGGCGCACAACCTGAACGCCGCGATGAAACGGCTGGTGCTGGGCAAGGAATGTACTGGGCAAGGACTGGGCGACGAAACGGATGAAGGCACTGCGCTTCCGGCTGATTGGTTTGCCGGGCCGCGTGGTCAGTCATGCGCGCAAGCTGATCATTCGCCTGGGCGCGAGCGCTGAAGCGCTGGCGACCATCGTCACCGCGCGCCAGACGATCCGGGCGCTGGCATGCGGGCCGGCCGGATGAACAGCCGCAGCCGGCTACTCCGCATCTTGGGTTCTGCCACCAGCCACCGTATCGGGAGGCAGCGCCTCTCCTTGTCCGCAGCTCAGGCTTCGGACTCGCGGTGGTTGCACAGCCTCAAGACAGGACTCGCCCATCGTGCAGCCGCACACGAGGCAGAGGCAATCTCGATGCCGCACTGAGCCGGAACTGCCGTATCGCCTGAATATCTGCCTGTCACTCGGCGCGTTCGTCAGTTTGTTCGGGAATCCTGGCAGCACGCGCCGGTTGACATTCACGCCGCGAACCGGCATTGGTTGTCCATGCTTCATGTGACTCGCACGGACATCGCCGCCCGCCGACGCCGCCGTTCCTCGACGGGGGTGTGGAGTCTGCGCGTGCTGTAAGCGAGTTAGCGGATCGATCACAACGGCCCCCGTCGGCAGCGACGGGGGCCGTTGTGCATTTTGGGTCTCCGTCGCTCCTTTTGCCAACAACCAGGAGGACATGATGACCAGTACAACCAACGCATTCGCAGCCGAACCGCGGCCAGGACCGTTCGACGCGGTGATGGATATCACGCCGCGGCCACAGATGGTCTTCGTCGCCGGCCAGGGTTCGTGGCTGACCGATAGCGAAGGGCGTCGCTATCTCGATTTCATTCAGGGCTGGGCGGTGAACTGCCTGGGTCACTCGCCGCGCCCGATCATCGACGCGCTGGCGCGGCAGGCCGAGCGCCTGATCAATTGCAGTCCCGCCTTCTACAACGACCAAATGATCCGGCTTGCCAATCTGCTCTCGCTCCATAGCGGGCTGCACCAGGTGTTTCTTGCCAATAGCGGTGCCGAGGCGAACGAGGGCGCCATCAAGCTTGCGCGCAAATGGGGCACGCAATACCGCGACGGCGCCTGCGAGATCATCACCATGGATCACGGCTTCCATGGCCGCACGCTGGCCACGATGTCGGCTTCCGGCAAGGCGCAGTGGGAGCAGCTTTATGAGCCGAAGGTGGCCGGCTTTGTGAAGGTACCGCTCAATGACCTTGCTGCCGTCGAGGCCGCGATGACGCCGCGAACGGTGGCCGTGATGCTGGAGCCGATCCAGGGCGAGGCCGGTGTCTTCGAGGCGACGGTTCCCTACCTGCGCGCGCTGCGTGCGTTCACCCGCGATCATGGCATGTTGCTGATCCTTGACGAAATTCAAACGGGGATCGGCCGCACCGGACGCATGTTCGGCTTCGAGCATGCCGGCATCACGCCAGATATCATGACGCTGGCCAAGGGTCTCGGCGGAGGCGTGCCGTTGGCGGCGCTGGTCGCCCACCGCGACGTCTGCTGCTTCGATTATGGCGACCAGGGTGGAACGTTTTGCGGCAATCCGCTGATGGCGGCGGCGGGGTGCGCCGTGATCGAGGAAGTCACGAAGCCCGGGTTCCTGGCGCGCGTGGCGCAAGTCGGCGGTTATCTGGCGGAGCGGCTGCGCATGCTGTCGCGCGAGCACGGTTGCGGCGCGGTACGCGGCAGAGGTCTGCTGCTGGCACTCGACCTCAAGCGTGACATCGCTCCGCTTGTCGCCGACTTGGCGCGGGCGCGCGGATTGCTGGTCAATGCGCCGCGTGCCGATTCCCTGCGTTTCATGCCCGCGCTCACGGTCACCGACGCGGAGATCGACCGGATGATCGACATCCTCGACGCCGCGTTAGGGGAAATCGTGCCGGCCTGACACGGCCGCCGCATCCGTCGTGACGGACCCCCGGGGGCAAGCCCCGGGGGCAAGCTCTGTCCCGCCATCGATGACTTTGCGACCGCCTCAGCCGTCGCGTTCGCGCTCCCGCAGGAAGTCGATGAACGCTGCCGCGAGCGTGCCGGTCTTCGCCTCCCAGCCGGAGAAATCAACGTCCACGTCCACGTCGTCGCTGAGGATCTCGCGATACGTGCTGTTCGGCAGCAGCCGGTGCGCGGCCTGGCCCGGCGCGCGCGGATGCACCAGGTCGTTGCCGGGGATGATGATCGCCGGCAACGTCATCCGTCGTAGCTCGTCAGGCGTAATGCCGGCGACCGGATTGCCGGAGTCCTTGTTGAAACCGGCCAGCCAGCGCTGCATGCCGGCGACGAATTTTTCAACCCCCATGCCCAGCAGCGTCTCGCGGTTCACTGGATTGGCCTGGATCATCGCGGCGAAATGCTCGGTCTGGCACACCGCCTCGATGCCGCCTTGCGCCGCGGCTTCGAGGAATTGTTCGTAGTAATTCCACGCGAGGCGCCTGGCCGCATATGGCCCGCCGGTGACGCGCCAGAGCAGCAGCGCCTTCACCGCATCGGGATGGTGCAGCGCCAGCAGCAGCGACATGCGCGCGCCGGACGAGCATCCGCAGACATAGGCCGGCCCGGCATCCAGCGCCTGCAGCAACCCATGAAGATCCTCCGCCTGCGCCAGGCTTTCGTTGTCTCCGGCAAGTGCGATGCCGGAGGCGCCGACATTGCGGCGGTCGTGCAGCAGGACGCGAAAGCCGGCCTCGGCGATCAGCGATGCGAGCGCATGCTCTGCCATGATACCGCGCCGGCCGCCGGGCGTGAGCGTGACCCACGGGCCGCTGTGGCCGACCACTTCATAGACGAGGTCCACTCCGCGTATGCGCTTGACCGGCATGTTCGCCTCCCGTTGAGCGTTGGGGGTTGTTGCTACGCCTGAATCGACAGCCCGGGCAATTTCCATCCCACCCATTCGCACAGCGCGCCGCCCATCACCTGCGCCAGATCGGGGCCTGACAACCACGGCAGTTCCTCGGTGAACATGGTGACGCATTGGCGATACGAGCAGGGCATGCGGGTGATGTCGGTGCCCCAGAAGCTGCGCTGCGGACCGAAGGCGTCGAAGATGCGGCGGATATGGGGATGGATGTTGCGCCACGGATAGGCTTCGCTGGAATAGCTTGGCGCACCGGAAAGCTTCACGGCCACGTTGGGGTATTTGGCGAGCGCCAACAGTTCGGGCAGGTCGGCGAAGGCCGCATCGTCGGCGGTGCCGCCGCCGCGGCCCATGTGGTCGATGAGCATGCGCAGGCCGGGATGATGCTCGGCCACGCGCGCGACGGCATCAAAATGACCGCCGGCGAGCAATCCGATCGGCAGTTCGGCGCGTTCGGCCGCGGGCCACAACCAGTCGAGCGTGCCGTCGGTCCACCAGCTTTGCTGATGCGGCTGGTTGAAGGTGAAGCGCAGCCCGAGCATGCCCGGCTGCTGCTTCCAGGTGTCGATCAAAGCGCGGCTTTCCGGCTTTTCGACCGGGAAGTGGCCGAGAATAGCGAATTTGTCGGGATGCAGCCGCGCCGCCTCGATCGCGGTCGGCACCGTTTGCGGCAGCGAACTCGGAGGATGGATCAGCGCGGCATCGACGCCGGCCGCGGCCATTTCCTTTAGGGCGTCATCCTTGGAGTAGGTGGGTATCTGACGATGATGCCCGCTCATCCTGGCGTTCTCCCAGATGTGAATCTGGGAATCGACGATCAGCATGGGTGTGATTCTCCTGTTCAACCTTTACTCCCCCTCCCACAAGGGGAGGTGGAATCAACTGCCTCACTCTACTGCCTTGCCCAGGCGCGATCACTCCGCGGCGCGCGCGGGCGCCTGGTCGGAGAGCAACGGCATGACCTCGTGGGCGAAGCGGCGCATGCTGCGGCGGCCGCGCTCGCCGCCGCCCGAGCCGCCGCCGTTGATCAGCACGTAGCCGGCGCCGGCCTGTTGCAGCGCTTCGAGTTTGCGCGCGATCTCGTCCGGATTGCCATAGATGGCGCTGTTGACATTCACCGCCCGCGGGTCGCCGCTCGCGCGATCCGGGCCGCCATGCACGGTGCCGTCCGGCCGCGTGGCCAGCTTCAATTGCCGCATGCGGTTCTGCAGCCGGCGCTCCAGCGCGGCGTCGCGTTCGGCATCGTTGTCGGCGACGAAGAAGGCGCGGGTGATGCCGACCTGCATCGGATCGAAGTGCCGCCCGCTTGCTTCGACGGTGGCCTTGAACACCGCGATGCTCTGCGCAACGTCGTCCGGGGACGCGTACTGGCCGAGCAGAAGATTGAAGCCGCGCTCGGCAACGTTGCGGATGGAACGGGCGCTGCCGGCGCCCATCCAGACCGCCGGGTGCGGCTTCTGCGCGGTGGGTGGCTCGACGACGATGTCGTCGAACCGCCAGTAGTGGCCGTGATGCGAGAAGCGTTGCTCCGAGGTCCAGGATTTGAGGATCACGCCGATTGCTTCCTCGAAACGGGCGTCGGCTTCTTCCATAGGCACGGTGAAGCCGGCGAATTCGTTGTAGCGGTAGCCCTTGCCGATGCCGAAATCCAACCGTCCCCCCGACAGCAGATCCAGCGTCGCCGCTTGCTCGGCCAGCAGGACCGGATTGTGCCATGGAAGAACAATCACCGCGGTGCCGAGGCGCAGCGTGCGGGTGCGGGCGCCGAGCCAGGTGAGCAAATTGAGCGTGGCCGAGACCTGGCCGAAGCCGGTGAAGTGGTGCTCGACGACGAAGGTGCCGTGGAAGCCAAGGGCCTCGGCTTCGACGTTGTACTCGATGAAGTCGCGGAAGCCTTCCGCGCTGTCGAACTCGCCGCCGCCGCGGCGCGCCGCCGCGCTGCCGAACAGACCGAACCGCATGCTGTCGCTCTCCTGTCGCCGCCGCCCTGGCGATGGAGGCTAGACGCGAGGCCGCGATGTTCCAAATGCCCGTTTTTGATCGGCGGCATAGCGGTGCGGCATGGGTGAGGGTGGCGTGAGCCGACCCGTTCACCCTCACCCGCGTCGCTTCGCGCCTCGACCTGTCCCGCGCGGCGGCAGAGGCTTACTCAATCTCCCGCCGGCGGCGTAGTCGGCGACCAACTTCGTCACCGTCTGCGCCACGGCCTCACGCGCGACCGAACTGGCGCGGCTGGCCGCAACTCCCAGCGCCAGCATACGGAATATTCCGCTGACCGTCAGGCGATGCGCGTCGGCCAGGCCGCGCGCGCATTCGCCGGCCACCGACGCGTGCGGCAGGATCGAGGCGCCGACACCCTGCTGCACCATCAACCGGATTGTCTCGTGGTCGTTGAGTTCGACCTCGACCTTCAGCTCGATGCCCTGCCCGGCGAGCAATGCGTCCATTGCCGCGCGCAACCCGTCGCCGAGGATCAGCGTTGTGCGACGCAGCTCGGCGGCGGTAACGACGCCTGCCGCGCGTGTGCCTGGCCGCGTTACCAGGACCATCTCCTCCTCGGCAAGCCGGGTCGAAACGATCAGCCGGCTACGTGACAATTCGGACAACAGCGCCAGGTCGATGCGGCCGTCGATCAGCATCTCCTCCAGGCGCACCATGCCGCCATGCACGACCTTCAGTTCGATCTTGGGAAACTGCTGCCGCATCCGGGCGAACAGCTCCGGCACCAGCACCGGGCAAAGCGTCGGGGTCACGCCCAGGATGATCTTGCCGCTGGGAAACGCGTCATGGGCACGGATTTCATCGCTGGTGCGCTCGACATCGCGCAGGATGCGGGTGGCGCTGTCGAGCAAGCGCTGGCCGGCCTCGGTAAGGCGGACGCCGCGATTGACGCGGGTAAACAGGGCGGCGCCGAGTTCTTCCTCCAGCCGTTGCACCTGCCGTGTCAGCGCCGGCTGGGCGACGTGCAGATGCGCCGCGGCGCGGGTGATGCTGCCGAGCTCGGCGATGTGGACGAAATAGCTGAGACCGCGCAGTTCCATGTCGCCGGGACTATACGCCAGCCCATGCCGGCACGATATGGCGCGGATACACATTCGGCATTTGCTTGATGGCAGGGCAGGACCCTAGCCTTGCCTCACTGTCGTTGCGAGGCGCGGCCTGACCGTTATTGCGAGGGGTGCCCTGACTGTCATTGCGAGGCGCGAAGCGACGAAGCAATCTCCCGGCTGGCGACCGGCGGTTACCCAGGCGGAAGATTGCTTCGTCGCTTCGCGCCTCGCAATGACATGGTGACGAGTGACACGTTGATCGGGCAGCACGGGACATGTCCATGGAATTTGGCTGGTACGTTGAGTTTCACCGCCAGGTAGCGCAGCAGTCGGACACCGACGCCTTCGCCCAGGGCCTGGCGCAGGTGGAGGACGCCGAGCGCTGGGGGCTCGACGCGATCTGGCTGGCGGAGATCCACCAGCAGGCCAACCGCTCGGTGCTGTCGGTGCCGATGACCGTCGCCAGCGCGATCGCCGCGCGCACCAGCCGCATCAAGATCGGTACGGCGGTGCAGGTCCTGCCGCTGTGCCATCCGCTGCGGCTGGCCGAGGAATCCGCAACCGTCGATCAGATCAGCCGCGGACGGCTGCTGCTGGGCGTCGGGCGCAGCGGCAACCCGCGTGCCTATGCCGCTTACGGCGTGCCCTATTCGGAAAGCCGCGAGCGCTTCTACGAGACGCTGGACATCCTCAAGCTGGCATGGACGCAGCCCAGCTTCTCGTATGACGGCCAGTTCCACAGCTTCACGGACGCGCGCGCGGTGCCGCGGCCGTATCAGCAGCCGCATCCGCCGATCCGCATCGCCGGCGCCAGCGAGGACACCTTCCCGGTCCTGGGCAAGCTCGGCTACCCGCTGTTCGTCGCGGTGCGCAGTGGGTCGCTGGCCGGCCTGGCGCCGGACCTGCAAGCCTATCGCGAAGCCTACAAGGCGGCCGGGCATCCCGGCAAAGGCGACGTGCACCTGCGGCTAACGCTGCATGTCGCCGAAACCGACGCCCGGGCGCGCGAGCAAGCCGAACCGAGCATCATGCTGGGCTATCGCAAGCTGATCACGCAGCTCGAGGGTTCGCCGAACAAGCGGCGCCGTGCCGAGCTGGAGGACGTGCGCACGCTCACCTATGCGGACGTGCTGCGCGACAAGGTGGTTGTAGGCGGTCCGGAGCATGTTGCCGGCCGGCTGCGGCAATTGCAGGAGGAGCTGGGGATCGACGGCATCCTCGCCGAACTGAATTTCGGTGGCACCGTTCCGTCCGAACAAATGATGCAGTCGCTGCGGCTGTTGTGCGAGGAAGTGCGGCCGCGGTTGGTGTGACCGGGCACTGGCACGAACCCGTGAGATGACGCCGCGGCGACAATCGCGGGCGCGGCTGATCCGATCCGAACGCTGCTCCGAGTTAAGACTGTGCGCCGGCTGAACGGCACCTTGCAGCAGCAGCCCTTCCCAGCGCGATCCGCCCGTTCCCTGATGCTGGCCGCGGTGGCGCCGTCGCTGGCGCTGGCCGTCGCCCCGCCATCGCGCAGACATGCCGAACGTCATGCAATCAAACGGCGTCATTCAGGTCGTCACCTCGGTTCTGCTGCCGAACTGACGGGTCTCGCGGGTCGCAGGTGGAGGTGTGACGCCGCTTCCGGCTGTTGGGCCCAGCACAGGCCCCGCGTCATGCTCGGTGCGGCATGTGCTTGCCGGTGCCGACGGTCTGGATCGCTGGCTGCAACGCGCGATCATGCCGCGCCAGGCATTGGCACAGGAATACACGCTATGCAGGGCCGGGATCCGGCTTGCCCCCGCCCCGGCCAAACGCCATCTTTCGGGCGGAGGCCCGCCATGATCCGACTGCCCGAACCCAAGCAGGACGTGCTCGACCGCCGCGACGCCATCATCGCCGGCCTGTGCCCGTTGCTGGCCGACGAGGCTGTGATCGCCGAGCAAAACCTGCTGAAGCCATACGAAACGGACGGCCTGTCCGCCTACCGCCAGGTGCCGCTCGCCGTGGTGCTGCCGGAGACCACGGAACAGGTCGCCGCGGTGATGCGCTTTTGCCACGCGAACGGCGTGCGGACGGTGCCGCGCGGCGCCGGCACCTCGCTGTCCGGCGGCGCGCTGCCGCTGGCGGATGCGGTGGTGGTCGGGCTGATGCGGATGAACCGCATCCTCGACATCGACTACGCCGACCGCTGCGCTACGGTCCAGGCCGGCGTTACCAATATCGGCATCACCAACGCGGTGGCCGCGCACGGCTTCTTCTACGCGCCCGACCCGTCGAGCCAGCTCGCCTGCATGATCGGCGGCAACGTCAACATGAACTCCGGCGGCGCCCACTGCCTCAAATACGGCGTCACCGCCAACAACCTGCTCGGCCTGAAAATCGTCACCGTGGACGGCGAAATCGTCACCATCGGCGGCGAGCATCTTGACGCCGCGGGGTATGACTGGCTCGGGCTGCTCACCGGCAGCGAGGGTATGCTGGCGGTGGTCACCGAGGTCACCGTGCGCATCCTGCGCGGCCCGGAAGGCGCGCGCGCCATGCTGGCGGCGTTCCGCTCCAACGAGGTGGCTGGTGCGTGCGTGGATTCGATTATCTCCTCGGGCATCATCCCGGTGGCGCTGGAGTTCATGGATCGACCGGCGATCCATGCCTGCGAGGATTTCGCGCATGCCGGCTACCCGCTGGATGCGGAAGCGATGCTGATCATCGAAGTGGAGGGCAGCGCGGAAGAACAGGACGACCTGCTGGCGCGGCTCAGTGCGATCTGCAACCGGCATGATCCGATCAGCCTGAAAGTATCGCAATCGGCGGCCGAGTCGCTGGCGATCTGGAAGGGGCGCAAGGGTGCGTTCGGCGCGGTGGGGCGGATTAGCCCGGACTATCTGTGCATGGACGGCGTGATTCCCACGTCGCGCCTGCCCGACGTGCTGCGGCGGATCGGCGAAATGTCGGATGCGTATGGGTTGAAGGTCGCCAACATCTTCCATGCCGGCGACGGCAATTTGCATCCGCTGATCATGTTCGACGCCAACGACGCCAACAGCTTCCATCGCGCCGAGGAATTTGGCGCCGAGATCCTGAAACTGTGCGTCGAGGTGGGCGGCTGCCTGACCGGCGAGCATGGCGTGGGGGTGGAGAAGCGCGAGCTGATGCCGGTGCAGTTCGCCGCGCACGAGCTGGAGCAGCAGCGGCGGATCAAGACGGCGTTCGATCCGGGGTGGTTGCTGAACCCGCACAAGGTGTTCCCACTTGTCAGCGCCTGATCGCAATCCGATGGCATTGCGAGTTGACCACCGGCCGGCGGCGGCGGCCGACCCACCCTGGATGAAACCGCGCCGGTCGCAGGAAGCAGGAGGCAGGAGGCTCCCCCTCCCCTTGTGGGAGGGGGTTGGGGGGAGGAGTCGGTCGGAGGCTCGCACCGACCCCTCCCCCCAACCCCCTCCCA
>DATLQW010000183.1:0-2224 GCA_035535035.1 Acetobacteraceae bacterium | reverse complement strand
GTTGGATGGGTTGATCGCGGTGCTGCGGGGGTAGCGGGCCTCATCCGGCGCGCCTTGCGCGCCGACATCTCCCGCGAGGGCGGGAGAGGTGGCAAGGGGGGAGCGATGAGGTTGGCGAGCGTTACGGTTGGCGGGGATTTCGGGGGCGAGGCGACGCACCGGTTTGTCGCGGGTTGGCATCGGGCGGCGCGCCGGGGGGTGTTATTAGCCCGGATTTCCCGGATGACATCGTTTTTTCTTGTACACTCGCGCCGAGTCAGTCATGAATATCAGAGGGTTACGCCGGGATTGGAATCGCGAGGATGGAACACCCAACGGGTGAAGCTGATGACGGGTCTCTGCGGGTCGATTTCGACCGCCGCCTGAAGCTGGAATTCCACGGCAGCCGGATCACCTCCGACGCGGGATTGCTCGCATACCGTGAGTTGGACGACGCGCTCGGCCTCTCCGATCTGGCCGGCGCGGCGTTGTCGGAATGCCGGCGCGGCAAGAATACCCGGCATCTGCTGACCGGGCTGTTGCGCCAGTCGGTGTTCGGCCGCCTCGCCGGGTATGAGGATGTTAACGACGCCGATCGTCTCGCCCATGATCCCGCGATGCGTGCCGTGGTAGATCGCACCGGCTTGGACCGTCAGGCTGCCTCGACCAGCCAGATGGGCCGTTTCGAGACGGGATGGCTGACCAGCGAGGCGAATCTCGCGGCATTGGCCGATCTTTCCGGTACCTGGATCGACCGGGTGCATGCGCGGCGGCCACAGACGACCATCGTGCTGGACATGGACAGCAGCGTCAGCGAGACGCATGGCGCTCAGGAAGGCAGCGCCTACAATGGGCACTTCGGTTGCACCTGCTACCACCCGCTGTTCGTGTTCAACCAGTTCGGCGATCTGGAACGGTGCAGCCTGCGGCCGGGCAACGTCCACAGCGCGGCCGATTGGCGCGACGTGCTGGAACCGGTGGTGGCGCGTTACCGGGGCAAGATGAAGCGCCGCTACTTCCGCGGCGATGCTGGCTATGCCAACCCCGGCATCTATGAGTTCCTCGAAGCCGAGGGCTACAAATACACGATCAGGCTTCCGGCCAACGGGGTCTTGCAAAAGCGCATCGGGTGGTTGCTCAAGCGTCCGGTGGGACGGCCGCCGCATGATGTCCGCCGTTATTACGCCAGCTTCAGCTATCAGGCGGCGTCATGGACCAGGTCCCGCCGGGTGGTGGCGAAGGTCGAGTGGCACCCCGGTGAGTTATATCCGCGCGTCGGCTTCATTGTGACCAACATGACCCGGCCGCCAGAGCGGGTGACGCTGTTCTACAATCAGCGCGGCACGGCCGAACAGCACATCAAAGAAGGCAAGAACGCGATCACCTGGACGCGCCTGTCCTGCCACCGCTTCGCCGCCAATGCCGTCCGGCTCCAACTCCACGCGCTTGCCTATAACCTCGCCAACTTCCTCCGCACCCTGACCCTGCCCGAGGCGGTCAGCCACTGGTCCATGACCACGTTGCGCGACCGGCTGGTGAAGATCGGCGCCAGGATCGTCCGCCACGGTCGATCGGTCACATTCCAGATGGCCGAGGTCATGGTGCCGCGTGCGCTGTTCGGGCAGATACTCGATGCCATCGCGGCGCTGCGTCTGTTGCCACCAGCCCGATGCTGAGGGACGGCGTCGTCGATTGCGGGCGAGGCTGGCGGCGGAAGACGTGCGTCCCGATGTCGCCTGACCGGGCCGGATTCTTGGTCAGACAGCAATTACCGACCGATCGGCCCGGCCGCTGGCGTCAGCCCGCGCTGCCGCCGTTGCGGGACACATCAGATGACTGTTACAGTGCCGGGGGACGGCCAGATCGGCTGGCTATCTGGGAAATGTCGGTCAAAGCCGCGTGCGCGATTGACCCGGCCCGAACACGCGCAGCACGAGGACATCGCCGGCGTCATCGCCTGGACCGGTGTCGGGCGCAACGACATACATCACGCGATGCCCGCTTTCCGTGGGCATCTCCCGCACGCCGGGATGCTCGCCTACGGGGTAGCGCGCCGGGTCTCGCCGCAAGCGCCGAATCGCGTCGCGCAGCCGGAGGAGGCGGCGCAGAGCTGCCGTGCCGGAACCGGGCTGCGTCTGCCAGCGCCGGATGGCATCGAGGTCGGCGACCGCCGCCGCCGTGTAGCGCAGCGCCCTCGGCACGGTATGGGGCGGTCAGATTTCGGGATGTGGCGGCGGCAGTGGAT
>DATLQW010000182.1:0-4350 GCA_035535035.1 Acetobacteraceae bacterium | reverse complement strand
TGATCGCACTGCTGGCGCTATCTCCGCGCAAGTGGGTGATTCACCTGTTCCTGGACAACGCCAGGTACCATCACGCGAAGCTGGTGCAGGCCTGGCTGGCGCGGCCGGGCTGCCGGATCAAGCTGCACTTCATCCCGACCTACTGCCCTCACCTGGACCCGATCGAACGGCTGTGGGGGTTGATGCACAAGCACATCACCCACAACAAGTGCCACGGGACCTTCAAGGATTTCAGCGATGCGATCCTGACGTTCCTGCGGGAGGAGGTGCCCAGGAACTGGCGGATCTACTGCGATGACGTAATCGACAACTTCCGCATCATCTCGCCCAAGGATTTTCGGATTCTGGCGTGAGCGGGGTATGGCGATTGATATAACGAAGTTTTCTCCAAAATGCGGAAAGTCGAGCTGAGGCTCCGGGACGCGGCGCCGCCCGAGGCTGCATCAGGTCGCGTAGGACGCGCAGACATCGATGGCATAGTTGGCGAACGTCCACGGCAGCCACGAGCCTAGGTCGGACGTGGCTATCTCCACGGTTTCGTATTTCCCGGTCGAAATCGCCGGGCACGCCGTGGTGTTGACGGTGGTGTTGACCTTCACCGTCAGGTCCGCACTCACCGCGTTCATGATCCAGTTCGCGGCTTGCGTTTGCACGTAGGACTGCATTGAGTTGTTGCCGGTGCATGCCGCCGCGCCGATGGCGCCGCAACGTGCCGCGTCCGCCGCGACGTATTGCAACGCTCCCTGAGTCCACAGGATCATGCCCAGATCGACCGTTCCGAACGTGACCAGGAACAGCACGGGGCCCACGATGGCGAATTCCAGGGCAATCGAGGCCCGGGTGGCGGCCAGCAGCCTGCGCGCGACCAACGGGCGGGTCATTGCAACGGAACCCAGGTCGATGCCGTGAGTGTCGTCGTGGCGGCCAACTGGCTGTAGATCGGCAGGATCGCGTCATAGTTGTATGCCAGGCTGAGCTGCACGTATTTGGCGGCCGCCGCGCCGGACGCGCAGTAGGAGCCGCAGGTCACGGCGGTCAGGACCGAGCTGGGCGACGAGCCGGTCATGCAGTAGCAGACGGCCGGGTTGGTTGCCGTTGCCGTTACGGTGCCGCCCGGCAAGGTCTGTGCCGCGGCATTTTGCATGACCGTCTGCATGGTCGCCTGGGTCAGCGTCTGGCCTCGCTGGTCGGCGAGCATCGCGTATTCGGCGCCCGCCGCGACGGCGCTCGAAAGGCTGATCTGCCGATAGTAAACGATGCCGAAATCCGTTACGCCCCCCAAAAAGAGCAGCAGAATGGGGAGGGTGATGGCGAATTCGATCGCGGCGACGCCGCGGCCAGCGCATCCACACCAACGAAGCAATGCATTCATCGCAGGATCCGATACAAAATATTGCCTGAAGCAAGGTCTGCCGCGACTTGGCGCAGCCAGGGGGGAACCGCTCCCCGGTTCAAGCGGTCGAACAGCGTGTCCGGCGGCAGGCCGGCAACCAGCGGCGAGCGGTCCGCGGATGGGCAGAACAGGACCAGCGAGGCATCGGTGGCCGCCACCGCCGGCGGAACGGAATTCGACGGGGAACTGCGCCAGGCGGCCCGCAGCCGCAGGAAGGCGGCCATGCCGCGGTGATACAGCGATCCGACCGTGAGCACGCGGGTGCGGTAGAGCAATTCCGGCGTGTCGTTCACGTTCGCCAGGACGACCTTGCCGGCGTATGGCGCCAGCATGCCGGCAAGGCCCGCGACCTTGCAGCTCTTCGCGACGCCGGCCTCGGATGCGTGTGCGGCGCGCGACAGTGCGGGCAGCGTGCCCGCCCAGGGCACCGCGATGAACAGGGTGATCGCCGCCAGACGCGCCAGGATCAGCGAGGTCTCGCGCCAGGACGATGCAAGGCGCTCCAACTGGGTGATCGCGATGGGGAGCATGATCGCGGCGATGGTTTCGGAATAGGCGGCAAATCGCACATGGGTCCAGCCGAGGGCCACCAATGCGAACGCGCACGTTGCGAGATAGAAGAGCAGCAGGCTGCGATGGCGCAGCGCGAGCCAGGACAGCAGCAGCGCGGCGAGCGTGCCGGTCAGCAGGTATCGCAGTGCGCCGGCGGCGGTCTTGACCGGCAGCATCTCGCTGATGTGGCCGAACATCGCGTGCCAGTCGGCGGCGCTCACGATGCCGCCGGTGCCGCGCAGCACGATCGGGAAAGCGGCCACCCAGAGCGCGAAGCAACCGGCGCCGGCCAGTATGGCGGCCCAGATCCGCGTGGGCGCGCGCCACCGGCAGGCGGTCGTGAGACGGTCGATCAGGATGGTGCTGGCGGCACTGCCCATGACCGCGACCGCGAGGCCGACATAGAAGATCGACAACCGGTCGAGCTCCACCGACCCATAGCCGGCATAAGGCGGGTCCACGGCAAACGCCGCCGCGATCACCAGCAGGAACGCGGCACCGGTGGCGCCGATCGCGGTGGATATGCCGGTGCGGCCCGGCTCGGCGACCCATGCGAGCCATAATCCGCCGAACACCAGCAGGACCAGCGGCATCACCTCCGGCGTCAGCCAGATGGCCGCGGCGCCCCATGCGCCGAGCGCCAGTCCCGCGCCAGGCTTGGCCTGTCCGGTGATGATTCGCGCCGCATGGCCGCCGGCCATCACGGTCGCCAGCAGCATCGGCACGTGATGATGCAGCACGCCCGCAAACCCGTATGAACTGATGGCGGGCGAAAGCGCCGCCAGCACGGGGCCGAGCCAGAGCAGCGCGCGTTCGCCGGCAAAGGGTGCGGCGGCCCAGGCGATCGCATAACCGAGCGCGCCGATGGAAATCGGTCCGGCCAGCACCGCCGCCAGATGCAGAGCCGCGGCGGGACCGAGCACGAGATTGAGCGGCGCGGCCAGCAGGCAAACCAGGCTGTCGAGCAGATGCGACCAATGCAGCAGCGTGCCGTGGCCGGAGGCGTCCCGGGTGACGATATAGGCCGGCCGGTGCAACTGCAGCGTTTCCCGCAACCGCACCAGTCGCATGTAGCTATCCGGATCAATCAGTCCGGTGCCGAGCACTCCGGGAAGCCGCCGCGCGCCGAGCGCGAGGACGAGCAGCACCGGCAACCCCACGCAGGCCGTGCCGTTCCGCCAACCGATCCTGTCGCACCGAGTCATCTCTGTCACCAGCCCGCCTGTCGCAGCAATCCGGTGAAGCATAGGCACAACCAACGGATTTTCCGATCCGCCGGGTTGCCTATGCCGGGCGGCCTAGTCCGTTTGGCCAAGGGATAGCTCATCGGTGGGCCAGTGGGTCGGCCTTCTGGCGGAATTGTGCGGCAACGTCGATTCAATGGATTGTCGGGACGGAACGGGAATTCGACTCAGGAGGTAAAGTGGCATGCTGGTGTTGCGGGTTGGCAGAGCGTCATGCGGACGTGGCGGCAACGACCTCGCAGTCCTGCGCAACCAGGGCGTGCGGGCGGAGCATGCGGAAACCGGTCGGGACGCACTGGATTTCCTGCGGCTTTATGAGTACGACTTGGTGCTGATGGATTTTCACCTTCCGGACATGCCGGGCCACGAAGTGGTTCGCATGATGCGGGCGGCGGACTTCAAGGTGCCGGTGCTGATGCTGGCCGATGCGGCGACACCGCAAGCGAAGGCGAAGGCTCTGGACCAGGGCGCCGACGACTTCCTTACCACGCCCTGCGAAACCGAGGAGCTGCTTGCGCGCATCCGCGCGATCGTCCGGCGCAGCCAGGGCCACGCGAAATCGATCCTGCGGCTCGGCCCGGTGGAACTCAGCCTCGACCGGCGCGAGGTGCGGGTGCACGGGCAGGAGCTCCACTTGTCGCGTCGGGAGTTCGCGGTGCTGGAACTGATGTTCCTCAAGCAGGGTGTGATCCTGAACAAGGTCGCGTTCCTGAACCACCTGTATTGCGGCATGGAAGAGCCGGAGATGAAGACGATCGACGTCATCATCTGCCGGTTGCGGAAGAAGCTGACGGTGGCTGGGGTTCCCACGCTGATCGATACGGTGTGGGGCTGCGGCTACATCCTGCGCGATCCGAGCGCCGCGCGGGAGACTGTCGCAGTTCAGCCGGCGTGGGCGTCGCAGATGGCGGCGGTTGCCTGAGGCGGTGTCGCCGGCGGGACGCCGGCGGCATTGCGAGGCGCGCGGCGGTGGCCGGGGCCGAAGTGCATCGGGATAAGCGGGCTGCGGAGAACAATTCTTTTGGCTCTTATAGCGTTTATTGTTGGTAGGGTCCCATTCCGATGGCCCCGAGGATCATAGCGGTCGCCGTGGCGTTCTGTCCCAACGCCTCCAGGGTCCGGCGCCAGCCGAGATAGTTCGGCAGGTTTTTCGTGGCGACG
>DATLQW010000181.1:0-13400 GCA_035535035.1 Acetobacteraceae bacterium | reverse complement strand
CGTCGCCACGAAAAACCTGCCGAACTATCTCGGCTGGCGCCGGACCCTGGAGGCGTTGGGACAGAACGCCACGGCGACCGCTATGATCCTCGGGGCCATCGGAATGGGACCCTACCAACAATAAACGCTATAAGAGCCATTCGGAATGACATGACTTCGGTCAGGCGCCAGCTCGTGCTGCTGCTGCTGGTCGTCGCCAGCCTCGCCCGGGTGGGCTTTGGCGCCGCGCTCGGCCTTGGCGTGGACGAGAGTTATATGGTCGCCTCCGGCCGCGCGCTGAGCTTCGGCTATTTCGACCATCCGCCGGCGGCGTGGTGGCTGGCCTGGGCGGCGTCCCATCTCGCCGGCAGCGAGGCGCCGATCGTCGTGCGGCTGCCCTTCATCGCATTGTTCGCGCTGTCCACCTGGCTGATGTTCCGCCTCGGCACTGCGATTGCCGGCGAACGCGCCGGGCTCTGGGCGGCGGTGCTGCTGAATTTGTCCCCCGTGTTCGGCGTCACCACCGGCACCTGGGTGCTGCCGGACGGCCCGCTGGACTGCGCGCTGCTCGGCGCCGCGTTGTGCCTGGTGCGCGCCCTGCCGGCGCAGGGCCGCGCCGCGCTGTTGTGGTGGTTGGCCGCCGGACTGTGCGCCGGCCTCGCCCTGTTCTCGAAATACTCCGCCGCACTGACATTGCTCGGAGCGTTCGCCTATCTGCTGAGCAATCGGGAACACCGGCACTGGCTCGGCCGCCCGCCTCCATACCTCGCCGCCTTGCTCGCCCTGCTGGTGTTTTCCCCGGTGATCGCCTGGAACGCGACCCACAACTGGGCGTCCTTCGCATTCCAGGGCGAGCGCGCGGCGGCCGGCGCACACTTCCATCCGCTCGGCCCGCTGGTCGTGCTGGGCGGCGAGGCGCTGTTCGTGCTGCCGTGGATCTGGGCGCCGATGATGCTGCTGTTCGCCGACGCACTGCGCCGAGGCCCGGCCGCGTGGCGGTCCTGGCTGCTGGCCTGCCTCGCCGCCCCGCCGATCGTGCTGTTCGCATTGGTCGCCGCCTGGTCCGGCGAGCGTGTGCTGTTCCATTGGGCCGCCCCCGGCTACCTGATGCTGTTTCCGCTGCTCGGCACGGCGGTGGCGGCGCGGCTGTCCCAGCCGGCGGTGCGCCGCGCCCTGCGCGACACCGCGGCGTTCGTCCTGATCGCCGTCGCCGTGGTCGCCACCCAGGTGCGGTTCGACTGGCTGCACCCGGTCATCGCCCGCGTTGCCCGCCAGGACCCCGACCTGGAAGCGATCGACTGGACCTCGCTGCGCACCGACCTCGCCGCGCGCGGCCTGCTGCATCCCGGAACGCTGGTCGGCGTGCCGGACTGGAGCGACGGCGGAAAAATCGCCTATGCGCTTGGCCCGGACGTCACCGTGCTGTGCCTGAACCGCGACGCGCGGGAGTTCGGCCTGGCCGATCCGCCGGAGCGCTTCATCGGGCGGAACGTGCTGCTGCTGGTGCCGGAACACGCGGCCCGCGCCACACGGGCGTTGGCGGCGCTGTTTGACGGCATCGACCTGCTGCCGCCGGCGCCGATCCGCCACGCTGGCCGGGTGCTGGCGGAGGTCGCGGTGCTGCGCGGCCACCGGTTGCGCGGCTGGCCGCCGCCGTGACGGGCGACGCCGGCCAGGGCGCAGAAGCCGGCCAGGGCGCAGAAACCGCCGCTCCGAAAGCGCCGTATAGGTATTTTCCGATCCTCCCGCGGCCGTGTGCTGTCCTGATAGCGTCGCGCTGCGCGACACGCGCCGCCCGATATGGGGAAAAGCTGGATGACTCCGATGGAGGCCGAGCAACCGGCGCCGCGGCTGGCCAAGGCGCCGACCGGGATTCCGGGCCTTGACGAGGTCTTGCTCGGCGGCGTCCCGGCCGGCCGGCCAACGTTGATTTGCGGCTCCGCCGGCTGCGGCAAGACGCTGCTGGGCATGACCTTCCTGGTGAACGGGGCGACGCAGTTCGGCGAGCCCGGCCTCTTCGTCAGCTTCGAGGAGACTCCCCAGGACCTGGCGGAAAACGTCGCCTCGCTGGGCTTCGACGTGCCCGGTCTGATTGCGGCGAACAAGCTGGCGATCGATCATATCCGCATCGAGCGCAGCGAGATCGAGGAGAGCGGCGACTATGATCTCGAGGGCCTGTTCGTCCGGCTCGGCTATGCCATCGACCGGATCGGCGCCAGGCGTGTCGTTCTCGACACGCTGGAGGCGCTGTTCGCGAACCTGTCGAACCAGGCGATCCTGCGCGCCGAGTTGCACCGCCTGTTCGGCTGGCTCAAGGAACGTGGCGTCACGGCGGTCATCACCGGCGAGCGGGGCGAGAGCACGCTCACCCGATACGGGCTCGAGGAATATATTTCCGACTGCGTGATCCTGCTGGACAACCGCGTGGAGGATCAGGTCACCACGCGGCGGCTGCGCATCGTCAAATTCCGCGGCTCGGCACACGGCACCAACGAGTATCCGTTCCTGCTGGACGACCAGGGCATCACGGTCGTGCCGCTGTCTTCCGCCGGCCTCGGACATCAGGTCTCGGACGGTGTGGTATCGACCGGAGTCGCGGGACTCGACGCCATGCTGGGGCTTGGCGGCATCTATCGCGGGTCGAGCATCCTGATCTCGGGTGTGCCGGGATCGGGCAAGACCATCCTCGGCGCGTCGTTCGCCGCGGCGGCCTGCACGCGCGGCGAACGTTGCATGTTCTTCAGTTTCGAGGAATCCGCCGAACTGCTGGTGCGGAACGTCGCGTCGGTCGGCATCGACCTGCAGCAGCACGTCAAGTCCGGCCTGCTGCGCTTCGAGACGAAGCGTCCGACTGCATTCGGCTTCGAAATGCATTTGGCGCATATGCAGCGTGAGCTGGACCGCTTTCAACCTTCGGCGGTCATCGTCGATCCAGTGACGAGTTTTCGCGGGCCGGACAGCGAAGTGCACGCGCTTTTGCTGCGCATGATGGACATATTGAAGACCCGGGGCATCACGACGGTCTTCACCAGCCTCACCAGTTCCGAAGAGCGGGTGGCGCAAAGCGATTTCGGCCTGTCCTCGCTCATGGACACCTGGATTTTCCTGGTCGATATCGAAAGCAATGGCGAGCGCAACCGCGGCCTTTATGCCCTCAAGTCGCGCGGCATGAGCCATTCGAATCAGATCCGCGAATACCTCCTTACCAGCGATGGCGTCAGGCTCGTCAAGGCTTATCTCGGCGTGGCCGGGGTGCTGATGGGCTCGGCGCGCCTGGCGAAGGAGGCGCAGGAGAGGGTGGACACGCAGCAACAGCGAGAGGAGGTCGAACGCGTCCGACGGGACATCGCCAGCCGGCGCGCGGCGACGGAGCGCCAGATCGCCGAGCTCCAGACGGAGATCGCGAGGCAGGATGCGGAGGCCGCGCGGCTCATCGCGCAGGAAGAATGCCGCGAGATGGTGCTGGAAACCGACCGGGCCGCCATGGGCGCCAGCCGCGGCGTACACGGCAACGGCAAGGACAAGAGCTCGCCGCCGAGCCAGATCCCATCCAATCCGCGCGCAAGCGCATCGAGCGTATCCGGCACATGAGGAGGCGGTGATGGATGACCAATATAATCTCCGCCTCTATGTGGCGGGACAAACGCCGAAATCCCTGGCCGCCATCGCCAATCTCAAATGGCTCTGCGACAGCTATCTCCCGGGGCGCCATAGCGTCGAGATCATCGACCTCATCGACGAGCCGCAGCTTGCGATAACGGACCAGATTTTCGCGCTGCCGACCTTGGTGCGCCGCCTGCCGAAGCCGATCAAGCGGATCATCGGCGATCTGTCGAAGATGGAGCGTGTCCTCGTCGGGTTGGACATTGAAGTCCGGAGCGCACCGTGACGGGCGCCGATTCGCTGGCCGACGCCGAGCACTACGTGTTGCGCCTCTATGTCACCGGCAGCACGAACCGGTCAGCGCGCGCGATCGAGGCCGCGAGGCAGATCTGCGATATTCACCTCAAGGGCCGTCATGACCTCCAGGTCATCGACCTCTACCAGCACCCGGAAGCGGCGGCCCGCGAGCAGATTATTGCGGCGCCGACATTGGTGAGGCTGCTGCCGGCTCCGCTGCGCCGCGTCATCGGCGATCTGTCCGACCGGCAGCGGGTGCTGGCCAGTCTTGGGATCGCCGTTCCAACGCAGGCGCCATCATGAGCGCGCTGCCTGCGTCGTCGGACGACCTCGCCGCCCGGCATCCGCTGCAGCGCGAGATCCGCGAGTTGAAAGGCCGCCTGGCGGAAGCGGAGGAGACACTGCAGGCGATCCGGCAGGGCGAGGTGGACGCGGTCATCGTCAAAGGCGCATCCGGCCCGCAGGTCTATACGCTGCTCAATGCCGATCGTCCCTATCGGAACTTCGTCGAGCGCATGCAGGAGGGAGCGCTTACGCTGACGCCGGACGGTACCGTCCTCTATGCTAATCAGCGCCTCGCGACGTTCCTGGGTCTCGCCCTGCCGAACATCGTCGGCCAGGACTTCGCGCGGTTCGTCACCGCCGACGACCGGGACCGGTTCAACGAGCTTATGACGGAAGGGGCACGGGCCGGCGGCAGCGGCGAACTCAGGCTGCGCGCGGGGGATGACACGGCTGTTCCGGTGTACCTGTCGGTGGTGGACCTTCTGGACGAGGGCCAGCGGATCATCTCCGGCATCGTCACCGATGTGCGCTGGCAGAAGCAGCGGATAGCGGAGCTGGCGCAGGTCAACGCCAGGCTGGTCGCCGTGATCGCGGAACGGGAACGGGCCGAGGCGATGCTGCGTCAGGCCCAGAAGATGGAGGCCGTGGGTCAGCTCACCGCCGGAATCGCGCACGACTTCAACAACCTCCTGTTGGTGATCGCCGGCAATCTGGAATTGTTCGAGGCGCGCACGCGCGACGAATGGCTGAAAGCCCGGGTCGAAGCCAGCCGGCGCGCGGTCGAGCGGGGCGCGCGCCTGACCCAGCAACTGCTTGCCTTCGCCCGCCATCAGGACCTTCGGCCGCACCCTATTTCCGTCAATGCATTGCTGCGCGATATGGATCCGCTGTTGCGCAGCTCCCTTGGCGATGGAATCCGGCTCGCTCTCGTGCTTGGTGAGGAACTGGAGCCGTGTCTGGTCGATGCCACCGAGCTGCAGGCCGCGATCCTGAATCTTGCCACCAATGCCAGGGACGCGATGCCGGATGGTGGCTCTCTCACAATAGCGACCGAGGACGCAGAGCTCGCTTGCCAGCCGGATGACGGGGCCGGGCCGATCCGCGGTGGCCGTTATCTGTCGGTCGTGGTGACCGATACCGGCCTCGGCATGTCGCCCGAGATCCGCGAACGGGCCTTCGATCCGTTTTTCACCACCAAGGAGGTGGGCAAGGGGACGGGCCTCGGTCTCAGCCGGATCTATGGCTTCATGCGCCAGTCGGGTGGCCAGGCGACGATCGAGAGTGCCCCGGGCGCCGGCACATCGGTCCGGCTGTACCTCCCAAGGACCGCGGCGCCCGGTGTGGCCCCGGCGCCGCCGGCCGCCGACAGGATGCCGCGGCGCGCGTCGCAGGCGCTGCGCGTTCTGGTGGTGGACGATGACCGGGACGTGCGCGAGCTTGTGGTCGAGGTGCTGGAAGGTCTCGGTTACGCCGCGATCGCCGCCGACAGCGGGCCCGGGGCGTTGAGCCTGCTCGACGGCGGCGTGGCGGTCGATGTGGTCCTCAGCGACGTGCTCATGCCCGACGGGATGTCCGGATTCGATCTCGCGCGCGAGATCCGGCATCGACGGCCGCGCCTCGCGATCGTGCTGACATCGGGCATGACGGCGCTTTCCGGCGTCGCGGTGGACGCGACGCAAGATTTGCCGATCCTCCGCAAGCCTTACCGATGCGACGACCTCTCGCGGGCGATCGAGGCCGCACTCGAAGCGGCCGCGCTGTAGGTTTGATGAGATACTGCCGCCCGGCCGAGTTGCTCGACGATGGGCGGCCACGCCAACCAGCCATTGCCGCCAGCGTCGATCACCCGATCGCCTGCGAATCGATCGAGGAAACCGCGCGTCCGCGCCGCGTCGATCCGCCCTTCCCAAGTGAGGAACGCGATCGCCGCGGCGAGCTCAGCGCGCGGCAGCCGGCCGGTCACAACCAGCGCCCGCACGAGGGGATTGCCGGTCATCCGTTGGTCAACCGCAACTCGATGCGCCGGTCCTTGGCATAGGCCGCCGGCGTATCGCCGGGGACGAAGGGCTGGAATTCGGCGAACCCGGTCGCGGCGAGGTGCTCGGGCGGCACGCCGTCGGCAATCAGCAGCTTCACCACGGTGATGGCTCGCGCCGACGACAGCTCCCAGTTCGAAACGAACTGCCCGCCCTTCACCGGCTGCGGGTCGGTGTAGCCGTTGACTTGCAAAATCCAGTGCAGATCGGGTGGGATTTCCGTCGCGATGTCCTTGATCGTCACCGCCAGTGCGGTCATCTGCGCCACCCCCGCCTGGGTCAGGTCGGCGCTGCCGGACGGGAACAGCACCTCGCTCTGGAACACGAACCGGTCGCCGACGATCTGGATGCCCGGCCGCCCCGCCAGCACCTTGCGCAACCGGCCGAAGAACTCGCTGCGATATTGTTGCAGTTCCTGCACTTTCGCCGCCAGCGCCGCGTTCAGCTTCTGCCCCAGGTTGGCGATCTGCACGTCCTTGTCGCGACCCTGCGCCTGCGCCAGGTCCAGCGCCTGCGACACCGCGGCAAGCTGCGCCTTCAACTGTTCCACATTCTGATTGAGCAACGCGATCTGCGCCTGCGCCGAATCGCCCAGCTTCTTCTCGTCGGCCAATTGCAACTCGACCGCCGCGCGCCGCTGTTGCTCGGTCATCGCGCGCGCCGCGGCGTCCTGCGCCTGCTTTTCCAACTGGTCGCGTAGCGCGGCGAGCGCCTGGGTCTGTTCCTGCAGCTTCGCCAGGTCCGACAGCCGCGCCTGGATGGTGGCCTTGTCGGCGGTCACCGTCTTGTCCAGCTCGGCCATCTGCTGCCGCATGGCGGCGAGTTGGGCATTGGATTGCGTAAGCTGCTGGCTCACGGTTTCGCGCTGGGCGCCGAGTTGCTGCACCTGGGTCAGCAGCGCGTCGCGTTGCGCGGTCAGTTGCTGCGACTGCGACTGCAGCGCGGCAAGCTGCTGCGACAGCGTGTCGCGTGCCTTGCTGCTCGCCGCAAGCTGCTGGCTGAGCTGCGCGACCGAGGCCTGGAGCTGGGCGCTGTGGCCGCGTTCCAGCGACAAGGCGTCGGTCAGTTGGGCGAGTTGCTGTTTCACCTGGTCGAGCGCCTTGTCGCGGCCGGACAGCACGACGGACAGGAACGCCTGCGCCAGCACGAAGACCAGCAGCACGAAGATGATGACCATGAGCAGCGTGGACAGCGCGTCCACGTAGCCGGGCCAGGCGTCCAGGCCGTTGCCGCCGTGCCGCCGCGCGCGCAGGGCCATGACGCTAAAGCCGCCGCATCAATGACAGCAGCGCCATCAGCTCCGCTCCTCGGCCAGCGCCGCCACCGTGCGGGTCAGCACGCGCAGGTCGTTGCGCAAGTCCGCTACCGTCTGCGCCCGCCCTTGCTCCGACTCCGCGAGCAGCCGTTGCAGGTACAGTTCGATGTTGCGCAGGTGCGCGCGCGCCACGTCGTCACCGCCCTGCATGTCCTGCAACCGGTGCAGCGCGGGGGCCAGTGCTGCCTGCGTTTCGGCGATCCGCAGCATGAGCTGCTGGCTGGCGCGCATCGTGTCGGTCAGCGTGCCCATGCGCTCGTTCAGCGCCACCACGGCCTGGTTGCCCTGCGAGCGACTCTCCTCACCACGCACCATCACACGTTGCAGCGCCTCCAGATTCTCCGCCGTCTGCTCGAGCAGCGCCTGCACATAGACCGGCACCGAGCCTTCGCCCTCCGCCAGCACTCCGGAGCCCAGGCGCGTCTGGCCGGCCAGCCATTCCTCCAGCTCGTTGAAGAAGCGGTTCTGCGCCTGGCCAGCGGTGAGATCGAGAAACCCCAGCACCAGCGCCCCGGCCAGCCCATACATCGAGGCGGAGAACGCCGTGCCCATCCCGGCCAGCGGCTGCGCCAGCTCGGATTTCAATTGCTCGAACATCGTGTTGACGTCGCCGCTGCCGATCGACATGTGGGCGATCACGTCGGACACCGCGCCGATCGTCTTCAGCAGCCCCCAGAACGTGCCGAGCAATCCCAGGAAGATCATCAGCCCCGTCATATAGCGCGACAGCTCGCGGCTTTCGTCCAGGCGCGAGGCGATGCCGTCGAGCAGACTGCGCATCGCGGTGGTGGACAGCGTGAAGCGGCCCGGGTCGCCGCGCGCCTGCTGCTCGCGCGTGGCGAACATGCGGGCCATCGGCGCCAGCAGCTTCGGCAGCGGCAGCGCGGCAACGCGCGCGCGCGCCGTGTGGAACGTTTCGAGCCACGTGACCTCGGGCGACAGCCGCAGCACCTGCCGCAGGTTCCAGCCGATGCCGAGCGCCAGGATGAACAGAATGAAGCTGTTCAACCCGGGGTTGTTGTCGAACGCGCGAATCAGGACCGGCGACAGCAGCGCGGCGACGCCGGCAACGGCGACGAGGAACACGACCATGCGCACCAGAAAGATGGTCGGACGGGTCATTGCTGACTCGCGTTGGCGCCGAGCACGCCGAGATCGACCCGGTCGGGCGGTCCCTTGCCCGGCTGGGAGCCGAGCGCACGCAGATAGATGCGGCTTGACGGCACGCCGTCGGCGATCAGGGCGTCACGCACGGCGATGGCGCGCGCCAGCGATCGCCGCCGCGCCACGGAGGGATCGTCCGGGTCGCCGGACGCATAGGCGAGCACGTTGAACGTCGTGGCGTCTCCGGCCGGCGCGGCCCGCACGAGGCGCTTGATCGAGTCGGCGCTGCCGGCGCTGAGGTCGGACTGGCCGCCGGCGAAGGTCAGGCGCAGCCCCGCCGGGGTGGCGGAAGCGGTGGTGGCCGCGCCGGCGGCGATGGGTGGCGGCGCGGGCGGCGGGGCGTTGGCCGGCGCTGCGGGCGGCTGGATCGGCGCGATCGAGGCAACCGGCGGCGGGGAAGCGGGCAGTGTTGCGAGTGGCGGCGACGGGACGGCCGAGGACGGCGGCGGGGTGGACGGCTGCGCCGCGGCGACGGCTGGCCGCGGCGCCGGGGCAGTCGGCCGCGATGCAGCGACGATGGCATGCGGCGCTGGCGCGGTCGGCTTCGCGGCGGCGATGGCGGCATGCGGCGCTGGCGCGGACTTTGGAACCGGGCGGCGGGCGGGTGGCTCGGGCGCGCGGGGCAGCGCATCGAGCGCGTGCAGGTCCACCGTCACCTGCGCCAAGGCGGGCTCGGCCAGGCACAGGAGGATGGCGAGGGAGAGAAGGAAATGGCGCATGGGCGGCGCGACCCTAGCCGAGCGCCGCTGCCGGCTCAATGAAGCCGGTCGTCATTGGTGAGGTTATTGTGAGAAGCGAAGCGACGGGGCCAAGGCTTCTTCCCCTCCCCTTGAGGGAGGGGGAGACGATTGCCGTACCGCGTGGGCCGCATGTTCAAGGCCCCAACCCCGTCCCACAAGCGGAGGGAGAAGGACCGGGCTACGTCCCGCCCAGTCCGGCCATCGCTGCGGCGTAGATCGGCATCGTCGCCGACAGCAACGGCGTGGGGCAACCGAGCTCGGTGGCACATTGGCTGATGATCGCCATGCCCTTCGGCCAAATCGCCGTCTTCATGGACGCCGGGAGGTAGTGCCGCGCGGCCGGGGCGCGCGGCCGGACGGTGACCCCGATGCGAGGCGACATGTGCAGGCGTCAGCGACCGGTGACCCGGTTGCACCATCACCCGGTGCGCCGTGCTGATCCGCCTGGCGGCGGAACCCTGCTGTGCGGGCGAGGCCCACGCTACCCGGCCTCGATACGGATCAGCGTCGGAGGCTCCAGCACCGCGTCCAGCGCGGCGATCCGGTCCAGCGCGGCGACCATCGCGCTCTCTCGCGTTTCGTGCGTGACCAGCACCACCGGCACCGCCTCGCCAGGCGAACGGCCGCGTTGCAGCATCGATTCCAGCGACACGCCGAGGTCGCGCAATACCGCCGTGACGTCGGCGATGACGCCCGGCCGGTCCACCACCATCAGGCGCAGGTAGTACGGCCCGAGATGCATGCTCATCGGCACCGACGGCGCGTTGGACAGGGCGTCGAACGCGGCGCCCCACACCGGGGTCAGCCGGTTGCGCGCCAGATCGATCAGGTCCGCGACCACCGCGGAGGCGGTGGGGCCGGCGCCCGCGCCGCGGCCCTCCAGCATCACCCGGCCGACGAAGTCGCCCTCGGCCACCACGGCGTTGAACACGCCATCGACGCGCGCGATCGGCGCCGCCGCCGGGACCATGCAGGGATGCACGCGGGCCGAGATGCCTCCCTGGGGACCGCCATCCGATTGCCGCGCGATGCCGAGCAGCTTGATGCGGTAGCCGAGCTCGGTGGCGAAGGCGATGTCGAGGGCGGAGATGCGGCGGATGCCCTCCACGTGCACCGCGTCGAACGCCACCGGGCGGCCGAACGCCAGCGCCGCCAGGATCGCCAGCTTGTGGGCGGCGTCGATGCCGTCGATGTCGAAGGACGGGTCGGCTTCGGCGTAACCGAGCTTCTGCGCGTCGGCGAGCACCTCGGCGAATTCCCGGCCGCGCTCGCGCATCTGGGTCAGGATGTAGTTGCAAGTGCCGTTGAGGATGCCGGCGATGCGGGAGATGCGGTTGCCGGCGAGGCCCTCGCGCAGGGCCTTGATCACCGGGATACCACCGGCCACAGCGGCTTCGAACCCGAGCGGGACGTTGCGCCGTTCCGCCGCCGCGGCGAGGGCGGCGCCATGCACCGCCAGCATCGCCTTGTTGGCGGTGACCAGGGGTTTGCCGGCGGCGATCGCCGCCTCGGCCAGGGCGCGCGCGGGGCCGTCGGCGCCACCGATCAGTTCGACGATCACGTCCACCGCGGGATCGGCGGCCAGCGCCACCGGGTCGTCGTACCAGCGCAGGCCGGTCAGAGAGACGCCGCGGTCCTTCGTGCGGTCGCGCGCGGAGACGGCGGTGACGGCGATCGGGCGGCCGGCGCGTGCGGAAACCAGATCGGCGTTGTCACGCAGCAGCTTCAGCACGCCACACCCGACCGTACCGAGGCCGGCAACCGCGACGGAGAGGGGATGGGTCATGGGCGGCGACCTGGCCGGGACGGGGCGGAGCACGGGGACATGGCGGGGCGATCCTGTTGCGGGGCGATGCCGGCAACCATAGCAGGGGGCCGGGCGGTTTGCTCCAGGGGGGCATCGGCCTATCCGCGGGTTGTGGGCTGAAGGCAACTATGAGTTGCAGGCGTGGGTGGGTTGGGGGCGGTGAGTTGGCGCGGTGGCCGATGGGCGGGATCGGGGGCGGTTGGGCCGTGGTCTTGCTTTGGTCCGGGGGGCGGCTCGGGTCCCGGGTGTCCTGGGTCGGCGCGGCGGATGGCGGGGGGATCTGGTGACGGTCGGCACGGCGGCAGGCTTGCCGGTGGTGGGTCAGATTGCGGCGGCGCAAAGGGTGGTGCGGCGGCTCGTTCCGGCGGACACTGCTGTTGCCGCTTTGGGTGGACAGCGGCCCGTCTGCTTCCAAGTGGCTGGTCGCGGAATGCGGACACAGCTCAGTCCGCAGAGATTGTTCCGCCTGGTCGCTGGTTTGGCCGCTCGCTACCGTCGAGGCCATTGGATGGCGCTCGCATTGAGCGCCTGATCTCACTTGGCTGGCGGCGATAGACATCGGCGAAAACGGCATTGAAACGACGCAGGCTGCCGAAGCCGGAGGCGAGTGCAATCTCCGAGACTGGCAGCGTCGTCGTGTCCAAAAGCCTCTTGGCACGTTGGATACGCGCGGTCCGCGCGACCGCCGACGGGGACGCCCCCCAATGCCGCACGAAGAGGCGGCGCAGATGACGGCCGGTGACACCCAGTCGCTCCGCGAGTCGATCGACAGAGTTGTCTTCACCGTCGAGCGCGCCCTCCTCGATGATCAAGCGCGTTGCCCGCTCGACGGTTGTTAGACTGCCTTTCCAGGCCGGACAGAAGGGCGCCGACTCAGGCCGGCAGCGCAGGCATGGGCGGAACCCGGCGGCTTCGGCCGCCGCTGCACTCGGCAGAAACTCGATGTTGCGACGGAGAGGCAATCTGACCGGACAGACGCACCGGCAATACACCCCCGTCGTTCGGACGCCAATGAAAAACCTCCCGTCGAACGCGGGGTCGCGCGCGAGCCAGGCCCTTTCGAATAGCGCTTCCTGCTCCGGGTTCATGGGCAACGTGTAACACCGGTGACGGGGTCGAAGAGGATGAGGTCCGATTCCGGCGAGACCGATACCTGTGCGGTCCGCATGGTCGTCGCGCAACCTCCTGGGAGGCTACCATGCACGATTCCACGGCAATGTCCCGCACAGAGTGGGCGCTGTTGCTGCTCCTGTCCGTGCTTTGGGGCGGTTCATTCTTCTTCTCCAAGGTCGCAGTCACCGCCCTACCACCCTTGACGATCGTCTTCTTGCGGTTCTCGGGGGCCGCCCTGCTGGTCTACGCCTACGCTCGGGCACGCTCCATCGCCATCCCGAGCGATATTAGGAGCTGGCTATCGTTCGCGGGCATGGGCCTGCTCAACAACCTCATCCCCGCCAGCCTAATCGTCTGGGGGCAAACCATGATTCCAAGCGGCCTCGCCTCGGTGATCATTGCTACGACCCCAATCTTCTCGATTATAGCGATCCATTTGACCAGCGCGGATGAACGGCTGAATCTGCGGACGATCTCGGGCATGGTGCTCGGACTGGTTGGCGTTTCCGTTCTGCTTAATCTCGGCGCGAGATATACCGCCGACGCTTCCGCGACAGGGATCATCGCATGTCTCGGGGCGGCAGCGTCGTACGGCTGCGCGAACGCTCTCGGAAAGCGTTTTCGGCGCCTTGGAATTCCACCCGTTGCAGGAGCAATGGGGCAGATGACCACCACCGCGATCATGGCACTTCCACTCATGTTGGCTGTGGAGACACCGTGGAAACGTGCTGTCCCGAGTGCCGCTGTCTGGGCCTCAATGGCGGGCTTGGCGGTGCTCTCGACCGCATTGGGTTATGTGGTCTTCTTCCGAATCCTCGCCACCGCCGGAGCCACCAACATCTCCCTCGTAACGTTGTTGATTCCCGTGACCGCCGTTCTGCTCGGCAGCGCGATTTTGGGTGAGCGTGTATCGACCGACCAGCTAGCCCATCTTATTCACCGCATAGCAGGGATTCGCTGACGGGCATGGTACAAGTGTCTGGAATCGCCTAGAGATTGGGTGCTGACACCAACCCAGGCACCCGGACAGAATCTGCCATGCCCGCCGACGATGACGATAC
>DATLQW010000180.1:0-12570 GCA_035535035.1 Acetobacteraceae bacterium | reverse complement strand
GCCGTGCTGCGCCACATGGCTCTGAATGTGATGCAAAAGGACGCTGCCAAAGGTTCATTCCGTGGCAAGCTCAAGCGCGCCGGATGGGACGACGCCTACCTCTCGCGCCTTCTGGCACTGTTTTGAAATGCGATTGCCCTGCGGCAGTGGCAGCCTGAACGGCGGCAGCCTCACCTATACCGGCAGCAAGGGAAGCTGGAACCTGAACGGCGGCGCCAAAGCGAGCCACGTGTCGTCGCTCTCCCTGCCGCCACCGAGCGACCCGCTGCCGTCCTTCGCCAGCACGTTCGAGGCGCCGCTGACCGCATTATCCAGCCAGCTCGCCGCGCTCACTCCGAACAGCACCGTGCTGACCAGCGGCAATAACGTCACGCTGGAGGCGAAGCCGAACAGCAAGGGCGTGGCGGTGCTGGACCTGAGCACGTCCGTGTTCAAGCCCAACGACTCGGTCAGCGTGGCGCTGAACGGCGCCACCAGCTTCATCATCAATCTGTCGGTCGCGGGCTGCAGCACGAATTGCTCCTACAGTTTCGCGAACAGCGTGCATTTCCAGAACCCGACCAGCTATGCCGACAGCGTGCTGTGGAACGTCACCGACGTGAGCAGCCTGAGCTTCACGAACGAGTTCGGCGGCACGGTGCTGGCGCCGGCGGCGGTGGTCACCAACAGCAGCCCGCTCGATGGCACGCTTGTTGCGCTGAGCTTCAATGGCAGCGGCGAACTGCACGACTACGCCTTCAGCGGCGCACTGCCGACCCCCGAGCCATCGAGCCTGGCCGTCCTGTCGGTCGCGCTGCTGGGTACCGGCTTGCTGCGCCGCCGGCGCCGCCCGGCGCTATAGCGGCACGCCCGTCAGGCTGCGGCTGGTACGGATCGTTTGCAGCGTCTGCACCCTGCTCACTGTCGGCGAACCGGTCAGCCGCTGGGTAAGCTGGTTCTCGTGCGCGGTGTCGCGCGCCACCAGCTTCAACAGGAAGTCGCCGCCGCCGCGGATCATGTGGCACTCGCGCACCTCCGGCCAGCTTCCCACGGCTTGTTCGAACGCGGCGAGGACGGACTCCTTCTGGCTGTCCAGACCGACGATGGCGAAGAAAGTGATCTCCCAGCCGAGCCTCTGCGGATCTGGATCGGCGTGGTAGCCGCGGATGATACCTGCCTCCTCCAGCCGGCGCACGCGGCGCAGGCAGGGCGGGGCGGAGACGCCGGAACGGCGCGCCAATTCCACATTGGTGATGCGGCCGTCGGCCTGGAGCTCGAGCAGGATGCGACGGTCGATGGCGTCGAGAACGGGCAGGTCGGTGATGGGTTGCTTCATGCGGGTCGGTGCGGCCGCCCTTCTTGCATCTGATCGTCGGGAGATTGCGCAATATCATTGCTCGGCCGCCGCGTAGCAAGGGCTGTTGCGGCAGTGCGCCGGGATGGCACATTCGCGGCGGCGGCGGGTCGGCGGCGGTGGGGGGCGGTGCGGCATGGGGGATGTGCGGATCGACGTGCTGCGGGCGGGCGACATCGACGGCGTGCTGGCATTGCAGGAAGCCAATCAGGTGGAGCATGGCGGCACGCTGTCGGCGCGGATGCCACGGACGTTCTTCGCGGCGGCGCTCGGCGGCATGCCGGTGATCGTGGCGCGACGCAACGGTCGGTTGGTCGGGTTCCTGGTGTCCGCGCCGAAGCAGCCAATGCCGGAGGCGCCGGTGGTGCGCGCCATGCTGCGCGCCTGGCCGGGTGCGGACGACGCCTACGTCTATGGCCCGGTCTGCGTCGCGGCCGACGAACGCGGACACGGCCTGGCGGGGGCGATGTTCGCCGCGTTGCATGCGCTTCTGCCGGGCCGCGAGGGCGTGCTGTTCATCCGTTCGGACAACACCGCGTCCATCCGGGCGCACGCGAAGATGGGCATGCGGCAGGTGGCGGCGTTCGAGCATGGTGGCGCGGCGATGCTGGTGCTGGCGTATCCCGGGTAGGGCCTGCGGGAGCGGCTGTCGCAGCGGGACGATGCCCGGCATGCACGGCGCGAATGATGGACAGCCGATGCGCGACCACGATCGTCGTCCGGTCCACCATCAGCGCGTCCGGCGCCGCTCGGTGGCCCGCATTGGCGCCGCGTGGGTAATCGGCAAGACAAGCACAGGAGCAGCGTTCGCGCCCGACGGATCAACCGCCACGATGATCGCCGCGGGACGCTCCTTGTCGCCTTCCTCAACGCCTGCCGCGGCGTCATCGGCCCGCAGATATGGAAGCCGTCATGGGACGCATCACTGACCCTGAGCGGTACTGCGTGAAATACCGCAACCTCTTCCGGTCTCGGCCGCTTTCCTGAACGCGAGCAGAGAGTCGCACCGCCGATCGCGCGGCGGTCACTGCTTCGTGCAATACGTGCATCCCCGCCAGAGAAGTCGAATTTTACGGTTGGGCGTCGCCTTAGCTAACCTCGCCCGCTGCGCCGGTCGAGGCGCATTGCGCCGGGGGTGTTCGGGTCGGCACGCCGCACCTGATGGCATGCCGCCGCTACCGCGCCGGCAGTTCCAGCACGTTCTTCGCCAGAATGTTCCGCTGAATCTCGTTCGACCCCGCATAGATCGTCGCCGGGCGGGACTGCAGGAACAGCCCCGCGGGATTCAGTTCCCGATTCCCCTCCAGCGGACCAAAAACGCCGCCATACTCGCCGGAAATCTCCAGCATCGTCTCGGTAATCCGCTGGAACAGCTCGGTCTGGTGGATCTTCAGCATCGACACATCCGGCCCGAGCACTTCCCCGCGCCGCACCTGATCGACGAATTCCTGATACAGCGTCTTGTGGTCTTCCAGATCGAGCCGCAACCGCGTGTAGCGGTCCTGGAATGTCTCATCCTCCCAGACACCCATCCGCTCGGCGACCAGTCGCAAGCGGCCCAGGGCATAAGACGACTGCCGCGGCGAACCCGAACCGATGCGCTCGAAGCTCAGCAGATTCTTCGCCATCGTCCAGCCCTGGTTGATCCGGCCGACCAAATTGCCTTTCGGCACGCGCACGTTGTCGAAGAAGGTTTCGCAGAACTCCTCGCCCATATCGATGTTCGGAATCGGCCGCACGGTGATGCCGGGGCTGTCCATCGGCACCAGCAGGAAGCTGATTCCCTCCTGCTGCTTCGCCTGCTTGTCGGTGCGAACCAGCAGAAAAATCCAGTTCGCGTCCATCGCCAGCGAGGTCCAGATCTTCTGCCCGTTCACCACCCAGTCGTCGCCCTCCGGCACCGCCTCGGTGCGCAGCGACGCGAGGTCGGAGCCGGCATTGGGTTCGCTGTAACCCTGGCACCAGATATGTTCGCCGGTCAGAATCTTCGGCAAATAGTAATCCCGCTGCTCTTTTGTCCCATGCTTGATCAGCAGCGGGCCGAGCATCGTCATGCCCATCTCGTTCAGCCGCGCGCAGCCGTGGCGTTCCTTCTCCTCCAGAAAGATGAGCTGCTTGCTGGCGGAAATGCCCATGCCGCCGAACTGCTTCGGCCAATTGGGACACAGCCAGCCCTTGCGCGCCAGCGTCCGGTACCAGCCCTTGGTATCCTTGTAGTGCAGCCGGCGCGGCGCGTTGCGCAACTCGGCGGGATAGTGCGCTTCGATGAAGTTGCGTACCAGCATGCGAAACTCGTCGTCGGAAAGCTGGTCCGGGTCTTCCATTTCGGCAGCGGCGCTCATGGTTGTTTCCCTCCTCAACGGAATGGCGCGGGTCGGGCCTCGCGGAACGGCGTGCCGCTTTCGGCCAGGTGCCGCAGCAGGCGCGACGGCGCCCAGCGCTCGCCATATTGCTGGTGCCAGCGTTCGATCTGGTCATACACGGCCTTCACGCCGATGCCGTCCGCCCAGTACATCAGGCCACCCCGATAGCGCGGGAAGCCGAAGCCGTGCAGCCACATGACGTCCACATCCGAGGCCCGGTACGCCTTGCCTTCTTCCAGGATACGGCAGGCTTCGTTCACCGACGAGAACAGGAGCCGAAACAGGATTTCCTGGTCGGTGAACGCGTGCTGCGGCACGCCGAGTTCCGCCGCCACCTGCCCGATGATCGCGGCGACCTCCGGATCGGGGTGCGGCGTGCGGTCGCCCTTCTCGTAACGATACCATCCGGCCCCGGTTTTCTGGCCGAAGCGGCCAAGCTCCACCAGACGATCGGCGATCGGCAGCTTGCGATAGTTCGGGTTGGCCGCGGCACGCCGCTTGCGGCCCTCGGCGCCGACGTCCAGCCCGGCCAGGTCGCCCACCGCGAACGGCCCCATCGGATACCCGAAATCCACCATCGCCTTGTCCACCTGCGCCGGCAGACAGCCCTCCTCGAGGAGAATGACCATCTCGCTGTTGAACGGCGCGCGCGAACGGTTGGCGACGAATCCGTCGGTGTTGCCGGCCATCGCCGAGATCTTGCCGATCCGCCGGCCCATCGCCATCGCCGTTGCCAGCGTCTCGGGCGATGCCTTCGACGGCCGCACCACCTCCAGCAGCTTCATGACGTTCGCGGGCGAGAAGAAATGCGTCCCGGCAATCTTCTCCGGCCGCTTCGTCTCCGCCGCCAGTTCGTCCATATCCAGCGCCGAGGTGTTGGAGAACAGCAGCGCATCCGGGTTCATCACCGCGTCCAGTTTGGCGAACACCGGCTTCTTCACGTCCATCCGCTCGAACACCGCTTCCACGACGATGTCGCACTCCTTGATGTCGTCGTAGCCGGCAACCGGGTGGATGCGCGCGAGGCGCCGTTCCATCTCGTCCTGCGCCAGGCTGCCGCGCTGCACCGAGGTGGCGTAGTTGTTGCGAATCCGCTCCATGCCGCGATTCAGGGCAGCCTCGGTCGCATCCATGATCTTCACGTCGTAGCCGAAATCGGCGAATGACATGGCGATGCCACCGCCCATCGTTCCGGCGCCGATCACCGCCGGATCGTGGAAATCCCGGGGTTGGATGCCGGGCGGCATGTCGGGCAGTTTCGCCACCTCGCGCTCGGCGAAGAACGCGTAACGCAGCGCGCGGGCTTCGTCGGAATTTTCCAGTTCGGCGAACAGTTCCGCCTCGCGCGCGATGCCGTCGTCGAACGCCAGTGTGCAGGCGGCTTCCACCGCGGCGATGCAGTGATAGGGCGCTTTCTGGTTGCGCGCGCGCCGGGCGATCGACTTGCGCGTCGCGTCGAACAGGCCGGGATCGTCCACCCGCACCGCCCGGTCGCGCACGCGCGGCAACGGCCGCACATCGGCGACGCGGCGTGCAAAGGCAACGGCGCCGCTGCGCAGGTCGGCGTCTTCCGGCAGCACCTCGTCGAGAATGCCGAGCTTCAGCGCTTCCGGTGCCGCAACGTGCCGGCCGCTGGTGATCATCTCCAGCGCCACCTTCGGCCCCACCAGCCGCGGCAGTCGCTGCGTGCCGCCGCCGCCGGGAAGAATACCGATCTGCACTTCCGGCAGCCCGACCTTCGCCGCCGGCACCGCGATGCGATAGTGACAGGCCATGGCGTTTTCCAGCCCGCCGCCAAGGGCAAAACCGTGGATCGCCGCCACCACCGGTTTTGCACTGCGGTCCAGCACGTCATAGGTGCGGCTGCCCAGCGGCGCGCGCTTGCGGCCGGTGCCGAAGCCGCGGATGTCCGCTCCGGCGATGAAGCTGCGCCCCGCGCCGATCAGCACCATGGCGCGAATTTCCGGATCGGCGTTGCCGCGGTTCAGCGTGTCGATGATGCCGTCCGCCACGCCCGGCCCGAGCGCGTTCACCGGCGGATAATCCACCACGATCACGCCGATGTCGCCGTCTTTCTCCAGCCGTACCACCGCTGCCTGGCTCATGGCGTTCCCTCCGTTGGTTGGCGGGATCGTAGGCAAGGAGGCCACGGCGGTAAACCGCGCGTCAGTCCGGATCTGGCACCACGCCTCGACAGGCCAGCGCAACCGCGGCAAAAGACCGGGCACCGTCGGCGCCGCCGCCGAGATAGGCGGCACGCACGCCTTCGCGCAATGCCATGCGCGCCGCCGCGCCCAGCCGCGCATGATACTGGCCGAGCGAACCTTCGCCCGACGTAATCGGCTCCCAGTAATCGTCGAAATTCGCATAGTCCATGCGAACCAGCAGCGGAGTCTCGCTGACCTCGCGCAAGCCGCAGCGGCGCCAGAGCATGCCCAGCCCGCCCGGCTGGGTGATCGGGTTGAAATACATCCGCGCCCGTTGCGCGATGGCGTCGGGATCGAGCATGCCGGCAACGTCCCAGAACATGCGGTTCGACGGCATGCCGCCATAAGCGTCCCACACCGCGGCAGCGACGATGCCATCCGGGCGAACCACGCGGCGCATCTCCGCCACCGCACGCTCCACCTCCGGGATGAACTGCAGTGACAGCATGGCGATGGCGCGGTCGAATTCTCCTCCGTTGAACGGCATGGCGCAGGCGTCGCCCTGCCGGACCGCGATGCGCGGATCGGTATTTTTCCCCCGCGTGTGCTCGACATAGGGTTGCGCGAAGTCGATGCCGGTGACCGCCGCCACATCGGCGGCAAGCGGCAACGCAAACGTCAGGCTGCCGGTGCCGCAGCCGACATCAAGAATCCTCTCGCCATCAACGACCCCGGCAAACCCGATCAGCAACGGCGCCAATCGTCTGCTCCAGCGCCCCATCATCTTCTCGTAGGCGGCGGCGCTGTTCGCATTGAACGTGGAGGGCATGGGAGAGAATCCTCAGGACTGGGAGGCGTTATGAATGCGGACCAACAATCCGGTTGCAGGTTGCCGCCGCGCGGTTCGGGGGCACCAATCGTGCGGCGGAGCGACGCCGGTCATCGGGCCGGCCTACAGCACCGCCGCCGCCACCACGCGCATCGCCTCGATGCTGGCACCTTTCAGGATCATCGTACCAAGTTGCCCGGTCTTCGCCACATCCAGCCACGCCGCCAGCCGGTCCTTGATCCGCTCCGCCGGCCCGCACAGCGAGATTTCATCGACCAGCCTGTCGGGCACCGAAGCCGCGGCCTGGGTCTTCTTGCCGTCGAGATACAGGTCCTGGATGACCTTCGCCGCACCCCCATAGCCAAGCTTGATGGCCACGTCGTTGTAGTAGTTCTTCGCCCGCGCCCCCATGCCGCCGATATACAACGCCAGTTCCGGACGCACCGCGTCGCGGCACGCCGCCACGTCCGGCCCCAGCTTCACGCGCACATAGGGCGCGACATCGAATTTCTCCAGCGTCGCCGGCCGTCCCGCTCTTTTCAGCCCGTCCAGGATCGGTCCCGACACGATCGCCGGTTGCTCCGGCGAATAGAAGATCGGCAGCACGCCGTCGGCGCATTCCCCCGCCGTGCGCAGGCCGGCCGGCGTGATCGACGCCAGGTAGAATTGCAATGCCGGATCGCCATGCGTGATGCTGCGCAGCGGCTTGCCCAGCCCGGTGGCATCCGGGCCGGCATAGGGAATGTCGTATTCCTCGCCGTGGAATTCCAATGGTGCCTTGCGCTCAAGAATCTGCCGGACGATTGCGATGTATTCCCTGGTGCGGGTCATCGGCTTGCCGAAGCGCACGCCGTGCCAGCCTTCCACCACCTGCGGTCCCGACACGCCCAGGCCGCACAGGAACCGGCCGCCCGACAAAAGCTGCAGCGACATCGCAGTCATCGCCGTGCAGGCCGGCGTGCGCGCGGGAATCTGCATGATGCCGGTGCCCACCTTGATGCGGCTGGTGCGCGCCAGGATCCATGTGGCCGGCGTCACCGCGTCGGTGCCGTACGCCTCGCCGGTCCAGGCTTCGGAGAAGCCCAGCCGTTCCGCCTCCAGCACGCGTTCCATGTCGAGTTTCGGCGCCGGACCCGACATGTCCACCGTGATGCCAAGCCGCATGGTGTCCTCCCTTCTGTCATCGCGAGGCCGGCAGGCCGAACCAATCTCCCGCCTGACGCGCCGCTCCTGCTCGTCAGGCGGGAGATTGCTGCGTCGCTACGCTCCTCGCAATGACGACCTGCGCGCGCTACCGCACCTTCGCCACCACCTCGTCGCGGAACCGGCGCATGTTGTCGAGCGTCGCCGCCAGGGTCGGACCGAACATGCCGAAATCGAACGCGCTTACGCCCACCTCGGACAGCGCGCGAATGTCACCCACGAAATCCGCCGCACCCCCAGAAAAAAGCTTGCGCTCGCCGTCCACCATTCCCTTCGGCTGCGCCTCGGGATTCGACGACACGCGATAGGTCAGCCCGACATCCGATGCGTTGCGCCCGGCCTTCTCCGTCATGCCGCGCAGCTTCGCCGCGCCGGCCTTGAAGCGGGTCAGCGTGTCCATCGGGAATTGCGGGTTGGTGCCGATCGGATACCAGGCGTCGCCGTATTTCGCCGTGCGCCGCAGCGCCGGGCCGCTCTCGCCGCCGACCCAGATCGGGATCGGGTTCTGCACCGGCTTCGGCGGGAACATCACGTCGGAGAACTTCACGTATTTGCCGTCGAATTTCGGAGCGTCGCTGGTCCACAGCTCCTTGCAGGCCATCATCCATTCGTCGGTGACGTGGCCGCGGTCCTCGAACGGCGGCGCGCCGATCGCCTCGAATTCCTCCTTGCACCAGCCGGCGCCGATGCCCAGCGTCAGCCGCCCCTTCGACAGATAGTCGAGCGTGGCGAGGATCTTCGCCGTCAGCACGGCCGGACGATGCGGCACCACCATCACGGACGTGACGATGCGCAGCTTCGACGTCGCCGCCGCGATGAACGTCGCCGCGGTCAGTTGTTCCAGTCGTGGCGCCGCGGCGCCGGACGGAAACTCCCCCGACTCGGAATACGGGTAACGCGATGCGATGCTGTTGGGGATCATCACGTGATCGCTGACCGTCACGTAGTCGAAGCCCAATTGCTCCGCCTCGGTGGCGATGCGCACCAGGCTGTCCGGGCCGATCAAGGGTCCGCTGGTGGGCGCGCTGCATCCGATCTGCATCTGTTCCTCCCGCTTGAATTGCACTCTCGCACCCGATAGCACACGATGCCGCCGCCCGAGGCAACTTTGCCCCCGGCGGGATGGCGGACCAGGGGGAGTTGATGGATTTCGGCATCCATATCGGCACGCGCGGCTGCCTGACCTCACGCGACACGATCATGACGCTGGCGCAGCAGGCCGAGGCGCTTGGCTACGCCTATCTCGGCGTTGCCGACCACCTGATCGTGCCGGCGCGGACCGGCGAGCGCTATCCGTACACCGCCGACGGCGTATGGCCCGGCACGCCGACCGGCGAATGCTTCGACGCCATCGCCACGCTCGCCTTCATCGCCGGCTGCACGCAACGGATCAAGCTGCTGACCTCGGTGATCGTCGTGCCGTACCGGCCCGCCGTGCTGACCGCGAAACTGCTGCTCACCGCCGACGTGCTGTCGGGCGGACGCGTCGTCGCCGGTGTCGGTGCCGGCTGGATGCGCGAGGAGTTTTCCGCCCTTGGTGCGCCGCCGTTTGCCGAACGCGGCGCGGTCACCGACGAATACCTCCAGGCCTGGAAGCTGCTGTGGACGCAACAACACCCGGCGCTGGACGGCACGTACACGAAATTCGCCGACGTGGTGTTCATGCCGAAGCCGGTGTCGCAGCCGCATCCGCCGATCTGGGTCGGCGGCGAAAGCCCGGCGGCGTTGCGGCGCACGGTGCAGTATGGCGACGGCTGGTACCCGGTGTCGAACAACCAGAAGATCCCGCTGAACACGCCGGCGCGAATGCAGTCCGGCATCGCATCGCTGCATCGTGCCGCGGAGAAGGCGGGACGCGATCCGGCGTCGATCGACATCGGCTTTGTCTGGTTCATGCCGCCAAGCTGGACGGCGCGGCCGGGGCCGGACGGGGGACGCCAGATGTTTTCCGGCGGCGCCGATGATATGCTGGCGGACGCGGCGGCCCTGCGCGAGGCTGGCGTGCGGCACGTGATCGTGTATCTGCAACGGCCGACCATCGGGGAAACGCTCGACGTGCAGCAACGCTTCGCCGAAGACGTAGTGCGGAAGGTAACATGACCGATCAGGATTTTTCCCGTTGGATCGAAACCGCGCCGCTGGCCGAGTTGATGGCGGGCGCGGAGGCGAAACGCGACGCCGCGTTCGGGCGGCTGGTATCGTACTCGCGCAAAGTGTTCATCCCGCTGACCAAACTGTGCCGCGACGTCTGTCATTACTGCACGTTCGCCGAACGGCCACATGCCGGCCGGCCGGCCTATCTGTCGCCGGACGATGTGCTGGCGATCGCTCGCGCCGGCGCCGCGGCGGGCTGCACGGAGGCGCTGTTCACCCTCGGCGACAAGCCGGAACTGCGCTATCGCGCGGCGCGCGAGGCCCTGGCCGAGCGCGGCCACACCACGACGATCGGCTATCTGCGCGAGATGTGCGCGCTGGTGCTGAAGGAAACCAGTCTTCTTCCCCACGTCAATCCGGGCGTGATGACGCGCGACGAAATCGCGTCGCTGCGCGAGGTCTCCGCCAGCCAGGGCGTCATGCTGGAAACCTCCAGTGCCCGGCTGTGCGAACCGGGCCAGGTGCATTACGGCTCGCCGGACAAGCATCCGGCGGCGCGACTGGAAACTATCGCTTTGGCAGGTGAACTGAATGTGCCGTTCACCACCGGCATCCTGATCGGCATCGGCGAAACGCGCACGGAACGCTTGGAGTCGCTGATCGCCATCCGCGACCTGCATGCGCGCTACGGCCATATCGGCGAAGTCATCGTGCAGAATTTTCGGGCGAAGCCGAACACCAAACGGGCGGACGCGCCGGACCCCGATCTCGACGACCTGCTGTGGAGCATCGCCGCCGCGCGGCTGATCCTGCAGGACGACGTTCACGTGCAGGCGCCGCCAAATCTTTCGCCCGGTGTCTATGAGCAACTGATCGGTGCCGGCATCGACGACTGGGGCGGCGTGTCGCCGGTGACGCCCGATCACGTGAACCCCGAGGCACCCTGGCCGCAGCTTGACGCCCTGGCACGCCGCACCGCGGAAATGGGCAAGATCCTGGTGGCGCGGCTGCCGGCCTATCCGTCGTTCGTCGCCCGGCCGGAACGCTGGTTCGCGGGGAAAATCGCCACGCGCGTGCGGCAGATGGCCGACACCGAAGGCTGGGCGCGCGACGACGACTGGGCGCCCGGCGTCACCGTCACGCCGCAACCGAAACCCGCGCTGCTGGACAGTGTCGATCGACTGATCGAGACGGCGATCGCCAAGGCCACCGCCGGCCGGCGGCTCGATGAAGCGGAGATCGTGCGGCTGTTCTCGGCGCGCGACGCCGACTACCGGCGCGTCACCGTCGCCGCCGACGAACTGCGCCAGGCGGTCAGCGGCGACACCGTGCGCTACGTGGTGAACCGCAACATCAACTACACCAACATCTGTTACTACCGCTGCAAGTTCTGCGCCTTCTCCAAGGGCAAGACACACGAGGCACTGCGCGGAACGCCATACGACCTCGATTGGGAGGAGATTGTGCGCCGGGCGCGCGAGGCCTGGGACCGCGGGGCCACGGAAGTCTGCCTGCAAGGCGGCATCCATCCCGACTATACCGGCGCCACCTATGTCGGCATCTGCAAGGCGATCAAGGCGGCGGTGCCGGGGATGCACATACACGCCTTTTCTCCGCTGGAGGTGACGCAGGGCGCGGCGACGCTGGGACGCTCGCTGGCGGAATTCCTGGCGGAACTGAAGGCGGCCGGGCTGGGCACGCTGCCGGGTACCGCGGCGGAAATCCTCGACGACGCAATTCGGGCAATCATCTGCCCGGACAAGATCGACACCGCGCAATGGGTGGCGGTGGCGCGCGCGGCGCACGCGCTGGGCCTTCGCACCACCTCCACCATCATGTACGGCCATGTCGAAACCCCGCTGTCCTGGGCACGCCACCTGCTGGTGCTGCGCGACCTGCAGGCGGAGACTGGCGGCTTCACCGAGTTCGTGCCGCTGCCCTTCGTGCACATGGAAGCGCCGATGTACCTGCGCGGCATGGCCCGCAAGGGACCGACACTGCGCGAGGCCGTGCTGATGCACGCCGTCGCACGCCTGGTGCTGCATCCGCTGATCGCCAACATCCAGACCTCGTGGGTGAAGATGGGGCCGGAAGGCGCGGCACTATGCCTGAACGCAGGCGCCAACGACCTCGGCGGCACGCTGATGAACGAGAGCATTTCGCGGGCCGCCGGCACCCAGCACGGCCAGGAATTCCCGCCCGAGGCGATGGAGGCGCTGATCCACGGCATCGGCCGCGTGCCGGCGCAGCGCGACACGCTGTACCGGCCGGTGTCGAACGAACGCCAGGTCGTGTCGTTCGGTGCGCCGGAACTGGCGCCGGTGGTGCAGACCCCACCGCGCAAAATGCTGGCGGCGGAATAGTACGCCTCGCCCGCGCAGCGGCCGAGGCCGAGACGCGTCAGCGGCAAGGGTGAGGGTGCTGCCTGCCGGCCCGGTCGCCCTCACCCTCGGCGCTTACCCCATCTTTGACAGTCCGGGTCCCATTTTCCGTAACGACTTCGGAAATATCCAGTAAAAGACTAGGCCAAGACCTGGAATCCGTCATGTAGTGACATAATCGTCGGGCAATCCATTGACCGAATCCCGCCGCCCGGACCAC
>DATLQW010000179.1:0-3124 GCA_035535035.1 Acetobacteraceae bacterium | reverse complement strand
ACGTCCAGCACGCCGGAGGCGAAGGCCTGCGACGGATCGGCCGGCGTGCTCGGGGTCTTGCCGCGCCAGGACCGGCCGCTCTGCGGGTCGTGCAGGGTGATGTCGGTGAAGGTGCCGCCGATGTCCACGGCGACCAGCAGGCCGGCGCGGTCAGGTGAGGGCATCGACGTATCCATGCCGGTGGAACGGCCCTGCGTGCGGGCGGAGGCTGCGGCGCGCGCGCGTCCGTTCCGGATTAATCGCCTCGCCGTCGAGCACCACGCCGTAGTCCCGCTCCGCCGCGGCGCGGCTGACGAAGCCGCCCAGCACGTCGCGCAGCACCTGCGCCGCCGGGCGGTCGAACGGATGGCCGTGGCCGCCGCCGCCGCCGGTTTCCAGCCGCAGGATGTCGCCGCGGCGCAGGATGGTGCCGTCCGACAGCGGCACCAGCACCCGTTCGCCCGGGGTGCCGGGATTGACCGCCGCGCGCCCGGTGCCGCCCTGCATGCCCCCGGCCACACCCCAGGGCGGGTTCTCCACGCCGTCGATGCGCAGCGCCAGCATCGCCTCCTCCGCCAGGATTTCGTATTCCCGCACCACGCCGCAGCCGCCGCGGAACCGGCCCGGCCCGCCGCTGTCGGCGTTGATCCCGTAGCGCAGGACTCGCGCCGGGTAGCCGAGTTCCAGGAACTCGACCGGGTAGTTCTCCTGCGCGACGAAATAGACCGCATCGAGCCCGTCCGCGCTCGGCCGGGCGCCGTAGCCGACGCCCACCCCGTCCGACATCAGGAACGGCGCGCCGTCGGCCAGGCCGCGCAGCAGGATGATGACATAGGCGGAATGGGATGCCGGGGCGCTGCCGCCGGCCACCGCCACCAGCCCGTTCAGCGCCGCCAGCACACGCATCATGGTCAGGCCGCGCAGCCCGAGCGGAGCCGGAAAGCGTGGTGCCAGCAGCGATCCCTCGCGCAGCCGCACCTCGTCCAGCGCGCGCGGCCCGCCGGCGTTGGCGACCTGGGCCGGATCGCCGCCGAGGAAATAGAGGCCGAGCGCCATGCCCGGCACGTCGCGGTTCATCAGGAAGTTCACCGGGCCGGACGCCTGGTCGTCGGTTTCGGTCGCGTCGAGGATGAAGCGGTCCTGCGCGGTGCGGGTCAGGGCGAGGCGGATCCGGAACGGTCCGTTGCCGTGGCCGTCGGCATCGATCGCGTCGGTGAAGCGATGCGTGCCGCGCGGGAAGGTTGCCGCCAGCCGGGCGCGCACCAGCCGCTCGGTGCGGGCAAGCAACTGGCCGAGCGCGTCGGCCACCACTGCCGCGCCCAGGCGTTCCAGCAGTTCGCCCATCCGCCGCACACCGAGCGCGACTGCGGCCATCAGAGCGCTCGCATCGCCCCGGCTTTGTGCCGGGAAGCGGGAATTACGATGGAAGATCTCGAGCGCCGCCTCATTCGTCCGACCCCGGTCGATCAGCCGGGTCGGCGGGATGATGATGCCTTCCTGGAATATGTCCACCGCGTCCGGACTGATCGAGCCGGGGCGCAAGCCGCCGATGTCAGAGAAATGCGCCCAGCCCATCACGAAGGCGGCGCGCTTGCCGGCATGGAACACCGGAGCGAGAAACACCTGGTCGTTGGAATGCGACACCGCCCCGCGCGAGGCGTAGCAGTCGTTGTACCAATACAGGTCATCCGGCTGCATCGCCGCAGGCGGAAACCGCTCGAACACCGGGCTCGTGACGTCGCCGAAGATCGGTACGTTCGAACCGACGGCCATCACCCCATCGGCGTCGAACAGTGCGGTGTAGAAATCCTTCTTCTCGCGGATGAAGGCGCTGACTGCGGTGCGTTCCAGCAGCGCGTCCATCTCCGCCTGGGCGGCGCCGATCGCACCGCGCACGATCTCGAGCGTGATCGGATCGCAGGCGTTCGTGTCTTCAGCCATCGCCGCTCCTTCGTCGCGACACCCACCGGCATGTGACTTGCCGCGCGCTCGTGGCATCCTAACGCAGGATTTTCAAAATGCGAGCGCGAAGTGCTGCGCCGATTGCGTGCCGTGATCGTCGCGCGGCGTTTCGTGATGATCGGCCCCGGCGATCTGTTTGATGCGGCAGAGCACCGTCTGTCTTCGGCGAGCCAACATGTGGCACGGGCATTGCTTGCTCATTCGCGGCGTGTCCGCCCCGCGTCGGGGAGCGGGCCGACGACACGTACCGACCGAGACAGGAGACACCGATGGATCTGACCCGCAGAGAGGCCGCAACGCTCTCTGTCGCGACCTTGCTGGCGACCGCCGCCGGCGCGCGCGCGGCCGAGCCGGATACCTTGGTGAGCGGCGACAACCTGCCGCAGAACCTCGATCCGCATCAGATCTTCGACGTGCCGATGCAAGGCTACGCGCTCAACACCTACGACACGCTGTATCGCTACGAGGGCAACCCGCCGCAGCTCCTGCCCTGGCTCGCCGCCAGCCATACCACCTCCGCCGACGGCATGACGTGGGAATTCAAGCTGCGACCGGGAAGCAAATTCCACGACGGCAGCGCGATCACGGCCGCGGACGTGGTCTACAGCTTCCAGCGCCTGCTGGCCCTGGGCAAAGCGCCCGCCGGTGCATTCCTGCCGGTGCTGAAGCCGGCCGGCATGACGGCGCCGGATCCGGCCACCGTGCGCTTCAAGCTGGAGACCGCCTATGCGCCGTTTCTGGCCGCGATCCCGCTGGTCAGCATCGTCAATCCCCGCGTGCTGAAGGCGCACGCGAAGGGAGACGACTGGGCCGCGGCGTGGCTCGCCTCCAACGAAGCGGGCTCGGGGGCCTATATGCTCACGCCGTCCACCTACATGCCGTTGCAGCGCGTCGATCTCACGCGGTTTCCAGCCCATTTCATGGGCTGGAAGGACAATCCCGAACCCCTGCAGGCGGTGGCCTACCGTCCCTTCAAGGAGACTTCGACCCGGGTGCTCGCGCTGCTGAAGGGCAGCATCGACTGGACCGACAGCTACCTGCCTGTGAGTTCGCTTGCAATACTGACCCCCCTGAGGGGCAATTTCGCGTCCAATACTGACCCCCTCTGACGTTCTGTCAGTGTCCCTTCCTTTTGGCCCGAGGTGGCCGGGGAGGGCGTGCGGGGATGATTGGTGTGGACCTG
>DATLQW010000178.1:0-12107 GCA_035535035.1 Acetobacteraceae bacterium | reverse complement strand
GCCCAGTTCACCACCTTGTCGAGATTGGCGACCAGGAAGCCCTTGTCGGCGATCTCCCCGGTGATGCCCTTGATCACCGCGTCCTGCTCCGGCCCGGGCGGGAGAGCATCGCGATTCCAGGCGATGGCGGTGCCGCTCATGCGATCACTCCCATTCCAGCGCGCCCTTGCACCATTCATAGATGAACCCGACGGTCAGCACGCTGAGGAAACCCATCATCGACAGGAACCCGAACAGGCGGGTCGCGCCCAGGCTGACCGCCCAGGGGAACAGGAACGCCACTTCCAGGTCGAAGATGATGAACAGGATCGCCACCAGGTAGTAGCGCACGTCGAACGGGCGGCGGGCGTCGTCGAACGCTTCGAATCCGCATTCATAGGCCGAGAGTTTTTCCGGGTACGGTTTCTGCCGCGCAGCCAGCAACGAACCGCCGACCATGGCGACCGCGATGACCCCGGCGATGACCATGAACACCAGGATCGGCAGATAACCCGGAAGAACGTACGGCATCCACGCTCCCTTTCCGCGGGCCTGCCGCAGCAAACCGCCCCGACGACCCGGCCAGCACATCCGCCCGTGCGGCGGCGCGCCGGACCTTAGCCCCTTCCGTTGTGCACCGCCATATGCCCCGCGCCCCGCGGCACCGCGAGGCAGCACCCGAAACGGCCAGAAAGAGGATACGGCGTGGCTGCCAGCCGCTGGCGCGAGTGACGGGGCTCGAACCCGCGACCTCCGGCGTGACAGGCCGGCGCTCTAACCAACTGAGCTACACCCGCAGCGGCAGCGCGGTGCGTTTAGGCGCCGGGTCGGCGCCCGTCAAGCCGCGGACGTCGCGCGCACAGACAAGCGGGACTTGCCAGGAACGCAGCCTCCCGGCCGCGGACGGAGCCGGTCTGCACGCGCGACATCGCTCGGGCCCATCGCCCCGGGCATGCCCGACATCTGCGATAGCCGGCGTCTGTGACTGTGAGAAGGATGGCCGCGCGAGGCGCGGCGATCAGCGTTGGCTGAGCCGGGCTTCGGCGATCACCCGCTCGTGTCCGTCACTCATGTGCTTGACGCGATAAGCGCAGTCCCGCCCTTCGAACGGCAGGCAGCGGACCACGACATAGGGACCCCGGGGCACGTTCTCGCCGGTGGCGGCGGGAACGAACGCGACTTGCTGGCCGGTGGCGAATTTATAGGTCGGCGACATTGGGTGTCTCCGCCGCGGCGCATCCCCGCGGATACCCCCGAAGGGGACCGGCGCCGCCCGGGATGGGCAACGCCGGCCGAAATCCTCAGGCGCGCTTCAGATTCACCGCCGAGAACTTGCCCTGCTGCCCGCGCTCGAGGTCGAAGGCAACCTTCTGCCCCTCGTTCAGGCTGCCCATGCCCGACCGCTCGACGGCCGAGATGTGCACGAACACGTCCTTCGAGCCGTCATCGGGCTGGATGAACCCATAGCCCTTCTGGCCGTTGAACCACTTCACTGTTCCGGTTGCCATGGCACCGTATTCTCCGAAGACTTGGCGACCCGCACCGTGCGGGCCGATCTTACTTTTCCATTCAGGGAACACAAATGCGCCGGCATAAGCCGACAAGGCACGCGAGCCCGACCGAAAAGCGCCAATCGGCGGCATATACGCCCATCGGAGGGAAAATACCAGGGCCGGATCGGCCCCGCCTTCCCCGCGGCGGACAGCTACATGTGCCCGACCTCGTCCGGTACCGTGTAGAATGTGGGATGGCGGTAGGGCTTGGTGGCCCCCGGCTCGAACAGCGGCCCCTTGTCGCCGGGGTCGCTCGCGGTAATCGCCACGGACGGCACCACCCAGATCGAGAGCCCCTCGCCGCGACGGGTGTAGGTGTCGCGCGCCGCCTGCAAGGCCAGCTCGGCGTCGGCGGCGTGGATCGAGCCCACGTGCTGGTGCGCGAGCCCGGTGCGGGAACGGATGAACACCTCCCACAAGGGCACCTGGGCCTCCGTCACGCCGCCTGCCGCGCCGGAGAGGCGTGCTTTTCGGCGTAGGCCCGGGCCGCTGCGCGCACCCAGGCGCCGTCGGCATGTGCCTGCCGGCGAGTTTCCAGCCGCTCGCGGTTGCAGGCGCCGCCGCCGGCAAGCACCCGGCGGAACTCGCCCCAGTCTATCGGGCCGATCAGCCAGTGGCCGGTCACTGCGTCGAAGCGCAGCGCCGGGTCCGGGAGCGTCAGCCCCAGATACTGCGCCTGCGGTACCGTCGCATCGATGAACTTCTGCCGCAGCCCATCATTGGTGAAGCGCTTGATCTTCCAGCGCATCGATCGGTCCGAGTGCTGGCTTTCGGAATCGGGAGGCCCGAACATCATCAGCACCGGCCACCACCAGCGATCCAGCGCGTCCTGCGCCATCGCCTGCTGCGCGGCGGTACCGCGGCACAGGGTCAGCATGATCTCGAAGCCCTGGCGCTGGTGGAAGCTCTCTTCCTTGCATATGCGGATCATCGCCCGCGCGTAGGGACCGTACGAGCAGCGGCACAGCGGGATCTGGTTCATGATCGCCGCGCCGTCGACCAGCCAGCCGATGGCGCCGATGTCCGCCCAGCTCACGGCTGGATAGTTGAAAATTGAGCTGTATTTCGCACGCCCGCTCAGGAGCTGATCGACCAGCTCCTCTCGCGCGACCCCCAGGGTTTCGGCGGCGGCGTAGAGATAGACGCCGTGACCGCATTCGTCCTGCACCTTGGCCAGCAGCGCCGCCTTACGTCGCAGGCTGGGAGCGCGCGTGATCCAATTGCCCTCGGGCCCCATACCGACGATCTCGGAATGCGCGTGCTGGCTGATCTGACGGATCAGAGTGCGACGATACGCCTCCGGCATCCAGTCGTTGGGTTCGATCTTGTCCTCGGCATCGATGCGGGCCTGGAAGCCCGCCGTCAGCGCCGCCGGTTCGCCATCCGGCGCCGCCGCGCCGCGCTGATCGAGGGCCTGGCTGTACACTCTCCATCTCCTGCGCCATCGGGCATGTGCTCCAGCATACTGCCGGGGCTGGTCGGGCGGCAAACCGGCGCTATGGTGCCTGTGATTAACAACGGACCCGACCCATGGATTTCGCCCTCAGCCCCGAACAACAGCAGATCCGCGACGAGGTGCTGCGTCTGTGCGCCCGCTTCGATGATTCCTACTGGCTGGAACGCGAGCGCAGCGCCACCTTTCCCGAGGGTTTCTATCGCGCCATGGCGGCAGGTAACTGGCTCGGCATCGCCATGCCCGAAGCCTACGGCGGCGCCGGGCTCGGGATCACCGAGGCGGCACTTATGATGCAGGCGGTGGCCGAATCGGGCGCGGCGATGTCCGGCGCCTCGGCGATCCATATCAACATCTTCGGCCTGCACCCGGTGGTGGTTGGCGGCACCGAGGCGCAGAAGGCGCGCATGTTGCCGCCGCTGATCGCAGGCCAGGACAAGGCGTGCTTCGGTGTCACCGAACCCGACGCCGGGCTGAACACAACCGAGATCAAGACGCGCGCGGAGAAGCGCGGCGACCGCTACGTCGTGAACGGGACCAAGATCTGGACCTCGACTGCGCAGGAGGCGAACAAGATCCTGCTGCTCGCGCGCACGACGCCGCTCGACCAGGTGAAACGGCGCAGCCACGGGCTCAGCCTGTTCTACACCGACCTCGACCGCACCCGCGCCGAGGTGCGGCTGATCCGCAAGATGGGCCGCCACGCGGTCGATTCGAACATGGTCTTCTTCGAGGACATGGAGATCCCCGAGGACGACCGCATCGGCCCCGAGGGCGACGGCTTCCGCGCCATCCTGCACGGGCTGAACCCGGAGCGCATCCTGATCGCCGCGGAGGCGATCGGCATCGGCCGGGTGGCGCTCGCGCGCGCCACCGCCTACGCGCGAGAGCGCGTGGTGTTCGGCCGCCCGATCGGCCAGAACCAGGCGATCCAGCATCCACTGGCGCGCAACTGGGCGGAACTCGAAGCCGCCGATCTTATGATGCTGAAGGCGGCCACGGCCTACGACCAGGGCCTGGACTGCGGCGCGGCGGCGAACGCAGCCAAATACCTCGCCGCCGAGGCAGGCTTCCGCGCCGCCGAACAGGCGGTGATGACGCACGGCGGCATGGGCTATGCCGAGGAATACCACGTGGAACGGTATTTCCGCGAAAGCCTGATTCCGCGGATTGCCCCGGTCAGCCGCGAGCTCGTGCTGAGCTACCTCGCCGAACGGGTGCTCGACCTGCCGAAATCCTACTGATTGCGCCCCCCTCGCCGCGACCGCCACAGCCCGACCGGGTCCATCCCGCGCGCCAGCAGCCGGGCCGCGACCATCCGCACGATCCGCGCGATATCAGCCACGGGGCGGAAATGGCTCGGCCGCAAGGCCGGGCCGTAGATCGCGGGGATCGACACCGCGACGATGCCGAAGCCGCGGCGGCCGGCCACGATCAGCGCCTCGCTCTCGAAGGCGAAGCGCTCCGATCGGCCGGCGCCCCCGACCAGGGCGGCGGCGAGCGCGGCGGGATAGACCCGGAAACCCGACTGGCTGTCGGCCACCGGCCGGCGCGCGGCCCAGGAGACCCAGAAATCCGCCACTCGGTTGGCCACCAGACGCGCCGGCGGTCCGCGCTCCGCGCCGCAGTTGCAGCGCGCGCCGATCACCACATGGCCCGGCCAGGCCTCGGCCATCACCAGCAGGCGGGGGACATCTTCGGGCCGGTGCTGGCCGTCGGCGTCGAGGGTCACGATCCACCCCGCACCCCCCGCGAGCGCAGCGCGCATGCCCCGCCGCAGGCTGTCGCCCTTGCCGCGGTTCTCCCGCTGCGGCAACAGCTCTGCCCCAGCCTCGGCGGCGAGGACCGCGGTCGCATCGGTCGAGCCGTCGTCGACCACGATCACCCGCGGCCGCCCCGGCAAGGCGAGGCAGTCTGCGACGAGGCAAGCGATGGTCATCGCCTCGTTGAAGGCAGGGATGACGATCGCCACCCCATCTGCGGCCAACGCAGCTTCCCGCCGCTCGACCGGTCCGTTATCCTGCCCCTCCATGGCAGCTATCAAAGCCCGGAAATGACCGCGCCGCTACCCGATATCTGCGACGTGCTCGTGATCGGCGGCGGCCCGGCCGGATCGACTGCCGCAACCTTGCTCGCCGGACGGGGACGACGGGTCGTGCTGCTCGACAAGGATCGGCATCCACGTTTCCACATCGGCGAGTCGCTGCTGCCCCGGAATCTGGCAATCTTCGACCGGTTGGGGGTACGCGAGCAGGTGCACGCCCTTGGCGTGTTCAAGCCCGGAGCGGAGTTCATCTCCGACGAAACCGGCACCGGGGTGACGTTCAGCTTCGCTTCCGGCCTCGATCGCCACTTTACCCATTGCTATCAGGTGCCGCGCGCGGCGTTCGACGCGACCCTGCTCCGGCACGCACGCGACCGCGGGGTGACGGTCGCCGAAGAGACCCGTGTCCTGGACGCGGACTTCGCCCCCGGCGGCACGGCACACGTGACGGCGCGCGGCCCGAACGGCCAAACGCAGCAGATTGCGGCGCGCTTCGTGCTGGACGCATCGGGGCGCGACTGCCTGCTCGCCGGCAAGTTCGGCCTGCGCGAGCCGGACAAGCGGATGAACACCGCGGCGGTCTACGGCCACTTCCGGAACGTGGAAGAACGCACCGGCGCCCAGGAAGGCTGCATTTCCGTGCATCTGGTGCCGGACGGCTGGTTCTGGATGATCCCGTTGCCGGACCAGATCATGAGCGTCGGCTTCGTCGGCAGTGCGGACGCATTCAAGGCGCGCACTGGCGGGATGCCGGCGTTGCTGACGGCCCGCATCGCCGCCAGCCCAAGCGTGGCGGCGCGGATGCGGGCAGCGGAACCAGTGGGGGAGATCACCGGGACGGCCAATTATTCATACCGGGCCCGCGCCGGCTGGGGCGAGGGCTGGATGCTGCTGGGCGATGCGTTCGGCTTCCTCGATCCGGTGTTCTCCTCCGGCGTGCTGCTCGCGATGGCCTCGGCCGAGCTCGGCGCCGACGTGGCCGACGCATGGCTCGACGATCCTGCCCGCGGACGCATGCTGGCACGGCGAGCGGAGCGGCGGTTACACCGGGCGATGGACGAGCTGAGCTGGCTGATCCGACGCATCAACGACCCCGCGCTGCGAGGGATGTTCCTCGCCCCAAGCAATCTGTTCCGTATGCGCGACGGCCTGGTTTCCGTCCTGGCCGGGCATTTCTTGTACGAACGTCCCGGTTTCGGCCTGCCATTGGCCGCATTCAAGGCAATGTACTACGTGATTGCCGGTGTCACGCGCGTAGGCTTGCGACCAGCACGGCCATAGGGCCCGCCCGGAGCCACACGAGGGAGACCACCCGCCGACCTCACGTCATTGTACTTGCGCGGCGAGCCGGGCCAAGTGGTGGGCGGTATCGCCGAACGTATGCTCGATCACCATGGCACGGCGGAAGTAATGGCCGACCGCGTATTCCTCGGTCATGCCGATGCCGCCATGTAACTGGATCGCCTGCTGGGAGACGAAGCGCGCTGCCTGGCCGTAGCCGACCTTGGCCATGGAGATACTGCGCGCGCGTTCCGCGGGGTCCGGCTCCTCGACGCTGATTGTCGCAAGCATCGCCATGCTGCGGCCCTGTTCCAGCGCCATCAGCATTTCTGACAGCCGGTGCTGCACGACCTGGTTCGTGCCAATCGGCTTGCCGAACTGCTCACGGGTGCGGGAGTACTCCAACGTCAGGGACTGCATCGCTTCCATCGCACCCACTGCCTCGGCGCCCATGGCGGCGATGCCGGCCTCCACCACCCGTTCGATCACCGAAAAGGCGCTCCCCGGGTCCCCCAGGACATCACTATCCACAACGGCGACGTCGGTGAGCGAGAGCTCCGCCGCCCGGGTGCCGTCGCGCATCGCATAGCCGCGGCGGGCTAGGCCGTCGGCATGCGCGTCGACCAGGAACAGGCCAATCCCGTCGGGATCCTCGCGCGTGCCCCGGATGCGCGCGCTGACGACCAGCCTGTCGGCGCTGTCGCCGTGCAGCACGACGCTCTTCGCCCCGTCCAGCACCCAGCCGCCGTCGGCGCGTTTTGCCGTGGTTTGCACATCCGACAGATCGTAACGCGCGTCACGCTCGCCATGCGCGAACGCAAGCTTCAGGCGGCCTTCCGCGACCGCCGGCAGGATCGCGGCCTGCTGGGCGGCGCTGCCCGCCAGCCGGAGCGCGGTGCCCCCCAGCACGACGGTCGCCAGGTAGGGCTCCAGCGCCAGCGCCCGGCCAAACTCCTGCATCACCAGCATCACCTCGACCGGGCCGCCACTGAAGCCTCCGTGTTCCTCGGCGAAGGGGACGCCGAGCAAGCCGAGCTCGGCGTAGCGCGCCCACATCTCCGCGCTCCAGCCCACCGGCTGCTTCAGGAAGCCCTTGCGCGCCTCGAACCCATAGCGGTCGGCCAGCAGGCGGGTGACACTGTCGGCCAGCAGGCGCTGGTCCTCGGAAAGGTCGAAATCCATCAGAGCCTCAGCACCGCTTTGGACAGGATGTTCTTCTGAATTTCGTTGGTGCCGCCATAGATCGAGGCGGCGCGCAGGAACAGGTAGCTGCCGGTCGCCTGTTCCGCGGCCTCGGAGAGCAGGTCGGGCTCGTTGGCCAGCTCCGCCAGCTCCTGCGCCCAGATCGGCATCGCCATCGGTCCGGCAGCGTCCATCGCCAGCTCGGTGGTTGATTGCAGCAGTTCGGTGCCCTTCACCTTCAGCACCGAGGACAGCGGATCCGGCCGCCCATCGGTCTTCCTGGCGCCAGCCGAGACCACCCGGTACTGGGTGATCTGCAACGCTTTCATATCCACTTCCATCTGCGCGACCCGTTGGCGGAACGCCGCATCCTCGATCAGCGGCTTGCCGTTGAACCGCACCTGCCGCGCGGCCTCCTTCGCCGCCGCCACCCGTTCGCGCGACTTGCCGAGGCGGGCAATGCCGGTGCGCTCGTTGCCGAGCAGGAACTTGGCCACGTCCCAGCCGCGGTTCTCCTCGTGCACCCGCATCTCGACGGGCACTTTCACGTCGTCGAAGAACACTTCGTTCAGGTGGTGCGCGCCATCGATCGAGATAATCGGCCGCACGGTGATCCCCGGCGTCTTCATATCAACCAGCAGGAAGGAAATCCCTTCCTGCCGCTTGGCGGCCGCGGGGTTGGTACGCACCAGCACGAAGCACCAGTCGGCGTTGTGCGCGGTGGAGGTCCAGATTTTCGACCCGTTCACCACGTAGTGGTCGCCGACCCGTTTTGCCGCCGTCTTCAATGCGGCCAGATCGGACCCGGCGCCCGGCTCGGAAAATCCCTGGCACCACCAATCGTCCAGGTTGGCCGCTCGCGGCAGGAAGCGGCGCTTCTGCTCCTCCGTTCCGAACTGCACCAGCACCGGACCGAGCATCGTGATGTTGAAGGAGAGCAGTTCGGGCGCAGGTGCGGCTTGGTTCTCCTCGATGAAGATCATCCGCTGCACGGCCGTCCAGCCCGGGCCGCCCCATTCCTTCGGCCACGAGAGCGCCGCCCACCCCCGCTTGTTCAGGATACGCTGCCAGCCCACCACGTCCTGCTTGCGCGGACTGTAGCCCAGCCGCATGCGCTCGCGCGTATCCGCCGGCAAATTGTCGCGGATGAACGCGCGCACCTCGTCGCGGAACGCAAGCTCGTCCGGGGTGAAGCGCAGGTCCATGGGACGCCTCCCTCAGTTCAGCCGCAGGTCGATGATGTGCTTCGGGTCGGGCTGCAGTTCGCCGCGCTCCACCCGCTTCACAATGTCGGTCAGCGCGGCGTTGGCCGGGGTCGCCAGACCCACCTCGTCGCCCTTGCGCACCACGAATCCGTTCAGGAACTCGATCTCGGTACGCCGTCCCTTCACCATATCCTGGCCCATCGAGGGCCGGTGTGCGCCGCCGCCGGGTTTTGCCGCCTCGGCCAGCCGATGCTCGTCGTACTCGCGTGCCGCTTGCTGTTCACCCTCGCCGGCGCGCGCGATCACCTCGGGGTCCATGTGGTGAATTTCTTCCAGCTCGTAGCCCAGCGCCTGCCCGACCCTGATCGCCTCCGAGCCCAGCCGGGCGCCGAAACGGCGGATGGCGTCGTTGGTCAGGGTATCGCGGGTGATCATCCCGGTGCAGGCGCAAATCCCGTTGCCCATGACGTTGGTCACCAGCTTCGACCAGCGCTCCCCCCATAGATTGGAGGTCACGAGCGACTCGTCGGCGCAATCGACCAGCTTCTGCACCTGGCGGGCGCGATCGGTGATCCGCCCATGCACCTCGCCGACCCGGAACACGGTGTGGCCCTTGCCGCGGCTCTTGCCCGCCGCGCGGCGCACGTGACCCGGCTCGCACAGATCGACGGTGATGGAGCTGGCGATGCAGCCCAGCACCTTGCCCCAGCCGACCACGCCGGCGACCGTTTCCTCGTTCATGCAGTTCTGCAGCGAGACCACGAAGCCGTCCGGCGCCAGGTACTGCGAGATCAGCTTGGTCGCCCAGGCGGTGTCGTAGGATTTCATGCAGACGAAGGCAATGTCGATCGGTGCCTCCTTCGCCAGGTGCTGTGCATCGGTCAGGTGCAGCGCACGGACCTTGGTCGTGAACTCCTCGCCGGTGATGTGGCTGATGCGCAGGCCATGGCTCTGCATGCGCTCCACATGCTCGGGCCAGGGGTCGAGGAACGTCACATCCTCCCCCGCTTGAACCATGTGCGCGCCGGCATAGCCGCCGACGGCGCCGGTGCCGACTACCGCAATCCTGGGGTGCATGGGTTTCTCCGTGCCGGGTGCTTCCTACCGGAGGGTAGAGCAGGCCGGCGCGGGGTCAAGCCGACCTGCGGTGTTCGTGCGGTGCATCTTTTTCCTGCCGCGCGGGCGGCGACGGCGGCCGATCGGACGGGGTGGTGGAGCGGCACCCCTCGCCGCCGCTGCATCGTGGACATGCCGGGAACGATACCGGCCGGTCATGCGCTCCCGCGCCCCCCAGCCGGAATGGGGGCCGGAGTGGTGTTTGCCTACGGGCGGGACGCTTCTATGCTGGCCCGTGGGGGCATGGCGGGGACGCGGATGGAGACGGTGCAGGCGCTGGGGAAGTATGAGTTGCGCGGCACGCTCGGCCGTGGCGCCATGGGCACCGTGTACGACGGGTGGGATACCGTCATCCAGCGCCGCGTGGCGATCAAGACGGTACCGTTGCCGGAACACCCCGACCCCGAAACCGAGGAAGAGATCGCCCGCTTCCGCCGCGAGGCGCAGGCTGCGGGGCGACTCACCCACCCCAATATCGTTGCCATCTACGATTATGGCGAGACGGCCGATATCGCCTATATCGTCATGGAATACGTCGACGGGCCGACCTTGAAATCGCTGCTCGACAAGCGCGAACGCTTTCCCCTGCCCGAGATCCGCCGCGTGATGGAAGGCCTCCTGGCTGGGCTGCAGTTCAGCCACGACCGCGGCGTGGTGCATCGCGACATCAAGCCCGCCAACGTCATGCTGAACGGCGAACGGCAGGCCAAGATCGCCGATTTCGGCATCGCGCGAATCGAAAGCAGCAACATGACCCAGGCCGGAACGGTGCTGGGCACCCCGGCCTACATGTCGCCAGAGCAGTTCCGCGGCGATCCGGTCGACCCGCGCACCGACATCTATTCTTCCGGCGTGTTGCTATACCAGCTCCTGACCGGAGACCGGCCGTTCGAAGGCAGCGTCACATCGATCATGCACAAGGTGCTCAATGTGGCACCACCGGCCCCGTCCGAGCTGTCGACCCTCGTGCCGGCGAGCCTGGACGCAGTCGTGCTGCGGGCGATGGCGAAACGGCCGGAGGATCGGTTTCCCTCGGCCGCGGCTTTCGCCGGTGCGATCGGCACCGCGCTCGATGCGCCGACGGCGCGCGACGATGCGGGCGAGGCCGAAGCCACCATGGTCTCGCCCGCACGCCGGATCGCGGCGCGCGTGGCTGCAGAGACATCGGTTCCCGTGGCCGCTCCCACCACCGCACCAGCGCCACCCCGGAAGCCGTTAGGGGTGATCCTGGGCGGTCTGGCGCTGCTGCTGGTGCTGGCCGGCGGCGGGACGTGGTGGTTCATCCTGCGCCCGCCCAGCCACACGCCCCTCGTCGCGTCAACGCCTGCAGCCGCACCGCCGACCCCAGCTTCGCCCGTGGCGAAGGTTTCCGCTCCGTCACGGTCCGAGCCGGGGAACGGATCAGGCGGTGCCGCGCCCCGGCCTGCCGGGATGGCTGCCGAGACAGGGCCGGGGCCCGGCGCTCCCGCCAACACCGCACCCACACCCGCGGCGCCGACGCCTCCAGTCGCCGCCGCACCGTCTGCGCCCACGTCCGCATCGCGTGGTGCGGGCGCGCCAGCCGGTGGCACGTCTCCGGCCCCCAGCCCGGCGGCTACGGCGCAACACCTGGCGGCAGCGATCGCCGGCACATCCTGCGTGCTGGCCCGCCCTTCAGTGGCGCCAGACGACGGCGTGGCGGTGAACGGGTTCGCCGGCGGCAACGTGGCAGTCGGGCTGCGCACGCGGCTGACGGACCTTGCCGGGCCGGTGCCGCTGGCCTGGCAAGTTCAGGTCGTCAACCCGGTGTTCTGTACCGCGATGACGGTGCTGCGACCGGTGGCGCCGGCAGCCGGGGCCTCTGAGCTCGGCCTTGACCTGCGGCTCGCCGGCGGTATCATGGCACTGCGCGACGGTGCCCGCATCTTGCCGCGGGTGACCGCCCCGCGCTTCGCCGGCTACCTGCGGGTCGATTACCTCGGCCACGACGGCTCAGTGGTCCATCTCTACCCGACCGTTGCGGACCCGTCGCAGCATTTCGTTTCCGTGCCGTCGCGCCGACTTACGCCCGGCAGCATCCTGCGCCTGGGCGACAACGGCCCCGGGCGACCTTTATGGGAGGTGGGACCGCCCTACGGCACCGACATGATCATCGCTGTCGCGTCATCGCAGCCGCTGCTGCGCGCCGATGGCCCGGCGAACATCGAGGATTCCGCAGCAGCATATCTGCACCGGCTTGGCGCAGCGATCACCGCCGCCCGCGCCGGCGGCGAGCAAGTGACTGCCACGATACTGCCGGTCGATACCTTGCCTGC
>DATLQW010000177.1:0-21697 GCA_035535035.1 Acetobacteraceae bacterium | reverse complement strand
GGCGCGGAACCGGGCGGCGAGATGACGCAGCCGGGCCAGCAGGGCGCCGGCGTGCCCGGGTTCCAGGCCCGCCGCCTGATCGCGCCCCGCGTGATCTCGCAAGCCGCCGATGCGGTCGGCCAGCCAGGCGATGAGGCTGGTAAGGCGGTCGAGGAGGGGGGTGGGGGTCATGGGTTGTGAACATATATAGAACATATGCGCGGGGAGAGGCAACAGTTTTGTGCGGGCGGCAGCAAGTCTCATTTTGCCAGGCATGCGCGCGTGACCAGGGCGCGCGGCAGGAAGCAAGATCCACCACGGAGACACGGAGAAGGGCAGAGAGTCCGCGGCGGCGGCCTTCTCCGTGCCTCCGTGCCTCCGTGGTGGACCTTGCTTTTGCGCCTCGCCCACTCCTTCGCCGGCAAAACGAGACTTGCTGCCGCGCCGCCGCGGTGGTTGCAGCCGGTGCGGCCGGGGGATTAGCCTCCCGCCAAACGCGGCCGCCCGTCCTTCCGGCCTGCCCCGGCATCGCAAGGAAACGCCATGATCAACCTGCACGACATCCGCTACGCGCGGCTCGGAACCTCGGACCTCGACGCCGCGATCACCTTCGCCACCAGCATCGTCGGGCTGCAACTGGTCGCGCGCGAAGGCAAATCCGCCTATTTCCGCTCCGACCGCGCCACCGTGCGCGGCGACACCCGCGACCACACCCTGGTCTATTTCGAGGGCGATCCATCCGACCACACCATCGGCATCGACCTGCTCGATCCCGACGATCTCGACGCGCTCGGCGCGGCACTGGAACGCGAGGGAAGGCCGGTGCATCGCGGTACGCGCGCCGAATGCGACGCCCGCCGCACGCGCGATTTCATCGCCACCACCGATCCGAGCGGCAACCAGATCGAGTTCCTCGCCCGCTCCTTCAACAGCGGCGTGCGCTTCATGCCCGGCCGCGACATCACGATCGACAATTTCAGCCATGTCGGCATGTTCAGCACCGACCCGAAACGCGACACCGCGTTCTGGACCCGGCTGCTGAACGCTCGCGTGTCGGACTGGCTGGGCGAGGCGACGTTCCTGCGCATCAACACCGTGCACCATTCGGTCGTGCTGATGCCGTCCACCCGCCCGGGCATCCAGCACATCAACCACCAGGTGGAGGACATCGACGACGTGATGCGCTCCTACTACTGGCTGAAACAACAGGGGGTGAAGATCGTCTATGGCCCGGGCCGGCATCCGATCTCGACCGCGATCATGGTCTATTTCGAAGGCCCGGACGGGATGGTCTACGAATATTCCGTGGGCGTGAAACACATCCTGCCGGAACAGGAGGCGACCTACCGGCCGCGGCAATTCACGCTCGAAGGCTACAACGGCGACATGTGGGGCTCGTTCGCGGAGACCGAGGGCCTGCCGCGCGAACCGGCCGCGGCGCGGCGCATGCGCCTGGTGGTGTAGCCCGCCGCGGCAGGCGGCCGCTCATACCAGCGGCCCCGGCCGATGACTCGTCCGGCGTCCACCTGGCCGCTGGTATGTCCTTGGTTTTGCGCATGGCCGCCCCGCCAACCCCATGCGCGATACCGGCCGGCCGAAGAGGCCGCCGGTATCAGGCCAGCTTGCCGTGGCAGTGCTTGTATTTGCGCCCCGACCCGCAGGGGCAGGGCGCGTTGCGCGGCGTCGCATGCCAGGTGGCGGGATCGTCCGGATTGACCGCCTCCGCCCGCCGCGGCTGGGCCGCCAGCAGCACCGGCGGCGCCAGGGTCGCCACATCCGCCTCCCCGACCGGCTCGCCGCCACCGCCGCCGGCGAAGGCGGACATCGGATCGGGGTGCAGTTCCAGATACTGCGCCGGGTGCGGCTGGAAATCGAACGCGGGCGGTGCCTCCGGGCCCATTTCGACCCGGCTCAGCATCGTCGTCACCCGCTCCTTGAGCTCGTCCAGCATGGAGTTGAACAGCGCGAAGGCCTCGGCCTTGTACTCGTTCAGCGGGTCCTTCTGGCCGTAGGCGCGCAGCCCGATGCCCTGGCGCAGGTGGTCGAGCGCATAGAGATGCTCCTTCCACACCGCATCCAGGGTCTGGATCAGCAGCGACTTCTCGACGTAGCGCATCAGCTCGGGGCCGAGGTTGGCGGCCTTGGCGGCCATCATCTGGTCGGCCGCCTGCTCGATGCGTTCGCGCAACTGGACCTCGTCGATCCCTTCCTCGCGACCCCACTCCTCCACCGGCACATCGAGGCTCAGCACCCGGCGCACATCCTCGGCCAGCTCCGCGAGTGCCCACTGCTCGACGAAGGCCTTGGCCGGAACGCGGAGCTCGACCAGGGCCGTGATGACCTCGGCGCGCATCTCGGCCAGGGTCTCCGATACGTCTTCGGCACGCATGAACTCCTTGCGCTGGGCGTAGACCTCCTTGCGCTGGTCGTTCATCACGTCGTCGTATTTCAGCACGTTCTTGCGGGTGTCGAAGTTGCGCGCCTCGACCTTCTTCTGCGCCTTCTCGAGCGCCTTGTTGATCCAGGGGTGGACGATCGCCTCTCCGTCGCGCAGCCCGAGCTTCTGCAACATCCCGCCCATGCGGTCCGAGCCGAAGATGCGCATCAGGTCGTCTTCGAGCGAGAGGAAGAAGCGCGACCGCCCCGGATCGCCCTGCCGCCCCGACCGGCCACGCAACTGGTTGTCGATGCGACGGCTTTCGTGGCGCTCGGTGCCGATCACGAACAGCCCGCCGGCTGCCTTAACCTGCTCATGCGCCTCGGCGATCTCATCGCGAATTTCCGCCTCGCGCGTCGCCCGCAGGCCGGGATCGTCGATCCCCGCCAGCACCCGCTTGAGCCGCATCTCCAGATTGCCGCCGAGCTTGATGTCGGTGCCGCGGCCGGCCATGTTGGTGGCGATGGTGACCGCGCCGGGCGCGCCGGCCTCGGCCACGATCTCGGCTTCCTGCTCGTGGAAACGGGCGTTCAGCACCGCGTGCGGGATTTTCTTGCGCTTCAGGATGCCCGACAGCAGCTCGCTTTTCTCGATCGAGACGGTGCCGACCAGCATCGGTTGCCCGGTCTTGCGGGCCTCCTCGATCAGGGTGGCGACCGCCTCGTATTTCTCCGCCGCGCTGCGGTAGACCTCGTCGTCCTCGTCCTTGCGCCCGACCGGGACGTTGGTCGGGATCTCCACCACTTCGAGCTTGTAGATCTCGGCGAACTCGTCCGCCTCAGTCGAGGCCGTGCCGGTCATACCGGCGAGCTTGGGATAGAGACGGAAATAATTCTGGAAGGTGATGGAAGCGAGGGTCTGGTTCTCCGCCTGCACCTCCACACCTTCCTTCGCCTCCAGCGCCTGATGCAGCCCGTCCGAATAGCGCCGTCCCTCCATCGCCCGGCCGGTGAACTCGTCGATGATGATGATCTGCCCCTGGCGGACCATGTAATCGACGTCGCGGGCGAACAGCGTGTGCGCGCGCAAGGACTGCTGCACGTGGTGCACGACCGAGACGTTGAAGATGTCGTAGAGATTGCCCTCGGTGATGATGCCGGCCTCGCGCAGCATCGCCTCGATCCGCTCCGACCCCGGTTCGGTCAGGGAGACGGTGCGGAACTTCTCGTCCTTGTCGTAGGTCTCGACATCCTTGACCAGTTCCCGCGTCACCAGATCGACCTGGCGGTACAGATCGGAACTGTCCTCGGCGGGGCCGGAGATGATCAGCGGCGTGCGCGCCTCGTCGATCAGGATCGAGTCGACCTCGTCCACGATCGCGTAGCAGAAATCCCGCTGGACCATGTCCTCCAGCCGGTATTTCATGTTGTCGCGCAGGTAGTCGAAGCCGAACTCGTTGTTGGTGCCATAGGTGATGTCGGCGGCGTACTGCGCGCGCCGCGCGTCGTCGTCCAGGCCATGCACGATCACGCCGACGCTCATGCCGAGGAACTGATAGATCTGCCCCATCCATTCGGCGTCGCGGCGGGCCAGGTAGTCGTTCACGGTGACGACGTGCACGCCCTTGCCGGCCAGGGCGTTCAGATAAACCGGCAGGGTGGCGACCAGGGTCTTGCCCTCGCCGGTCTTCATCTCGGAAATCTTGCCGGCGTGCAGCACCATGCCGCCGACAAGCTGCACGTCGAAATGCCGCTGGCCGAGGGTGCGCCGCCCGGCCTCGCGCACCGCGGCGAACGCCTCCGGCAGCAGCTCGTCGAGGGTGGCGCCGCCCGCCAGCCGCTCGCGGAATTCCACCGTCCTGGCGGCCAGCGCCGCGTCCGACAGCGCCTCCATCGCCGGTTCCAGCGCGTTGATCTGCGGCACCCTCCGCTGATACGCCTTCAGCGAGCGTTCGTTGGCGGTGCCGAAAATGGCGCGGGCGATCGAAGCGAGCATGCGAACCTTCCAGGTCGGCGCGACCGGCCACGGCCGCCCCCTCACCATCCAGGGGCACCGGACAAGTCCACCCGTGGCAGATAGGACCCCCCTGCGCCAGGGTCAACGACTCGCCCATGACAGGTCAGGATGCGCCACAGCGGGCTTCGGCCCGATCCGGGCGGCCGCGCCGCTCCGCCCCTCTGCCCCGATCAGGAGACCGCCAGCATGGCGTTGCGAAGGTCGGTCACCAACATCGAACCAGGGGCATGGGTGATGCAGAACTCCGGCCTGGCGGTAGCGATCGCCGCCTGGGGCGTTACGCCGCACGCCCAGAACACCGGCAGCTCGTCCGGCCCCACCGGAACCGCGTCGCCGTAATCCGGCATCGCGATGTCCCGGATGCCGATCTGCTCCGGCAGGCCGAGATGCACCGGAGCGCCATGCACCGAGGGGAACCGCGCGGTGATCTGCACGGCGCGAATGGCATCCGCCGGACGCAGCGGGCGCATGGAGACCACCAGCGGTCCGTGGAACGCGCCGGCCGGCACGCATTGGATCGACGTGCGGAACATCGGGACGTTGCCGCCGCGGGTGATGTGGCGCATTTCCAGGCCGGCTTCGGTCAGCGCCTCCTCGAACGAGAACGAGCAGCCGATGGCGAAGCCGACCAGGTCGTCGCGCCAGAGATGGGTGATGTCGGTTGGCTCCTCGACCAGCGCGCCTTGCCGCCAGACGCGGTAGCGCGGCAGATCGGTGCGCAGATCGATGTCGCACCCAAGGGTGGGAAGCGACGGATCGCCTGGCTCGGAGACCGCGAGAACCGGGCAAGGCTTGCGATTGGCCTGGGCGAAGCGCAGGAAATCGTGCGCCAGCGCCCGCGGCAGGATCACGAGGTTTGCCTGGACGTTGCCCGGCGCCAGTCCCGCCGTGCAGCCGGTGAAGGCGCCCGCGCGGATCCGCATCCGCTGTTCGCGGCCCAATGCGAGCCCCAGTTGCGGCAAGGCGTCCATCACATCCTCCAACCGACTCGTCACGCGCAGTATTTGCCCGCCACGGCGGGGTCGCAACGCCGATGCCTCCGGCTCCGTTGCCTCGGGCCAGACGAATGCCCGTCCGTTGTCGCCCGCGTCAGTTTCTTGCCGGCAACGCCCCGCGTACCTCCGCCAGCAGCCGCGCCAGATCCTTGCCGACCTTCCCCAGCGCGGCATCCCACGCGAATACGCCGAACTTGTCGAACTCAGGCACCATTGCCCCACCCAGCAACGCGAACACGGACCGGCACACCAGGCGCTCGGCAAGCGGCATCTCGTCCGGTGTCCAGGCGAACAGCGCCAGGTCCTTGCCCGGCATGTATGCATGCACGCCGAGATCGCGCAGCATGTCCGCCGTCACCAGCAGCCCGGTCTCCTCGTCCAGTTCACGCATTGCCGCCGCGACGAAGCTCTCGCCCTGCTCCGCGATCCCCTTTGGAATGTCCCAACGCGGCGAATGCGTCGCGTGCCCGAGCAGGAGACGGTGCCCATCGGTGACGATCACGCCGCAGGAGGTGACGTTTGCCATGTCAGCACGGCACCGCGGTGAACCACGTGGAGGGCGTGACGAATTCCTGCTGCGCCGCCACCGTCAGGATTTCGCGTGAGCCGGCCTCCGCCGTGCGCTTCAGCAGGCCGTACACCGCCGATCCGGCGGCCTCCAGCGCCGCCACGGCGCTGCCGGTGCGCAGCCGATGGAACAGGAACAGCGCGGCGATCGCATCGCCGGCGCCATTTACCGCGACCGGCAGGCGCGGCGTGCGCAGCAGGGAAAAGCGCCCCGCCTCGGCCACCAGCAGGTCCAGTTGGTCACCCGGCGTTTCTTCCGAATCCAGGCTGGTCAGCAGCACGCAGCGCAATCCGTCCGGCCGCAGCGTCGCCGCCAGCGCCGCCACCGCTTGCTTTGCCGCGGCGAGCGTGGCGCAGCGCAGCCCGGTCAGCCGTTCCAGCTCGAAGCGGTTGGGCGTGGCGATGTCGGCCCGCGGCAGGGCGTGGTCGCGCAGCAGCGCCTCGATACCGGGGCGCACATAGACGCCTTCCGCCACGTCGCCGATCACCGGGTCGCAGCAATACACCGCCTTGGGGTTTTCGCTCCGCACCCGGGTTACCGCGTGCAGGATCGCCTGGCCGACCGCCGCGTCGCCCATGTAGCCGGACAGCACCGCGTCGCAGTGGCGCAGCACGTCGCGCGCGGCGATGCCGTCCACCAGGTCGCGCACCTGCGCGCCGGTGTGCACCTGCCCTGTCCAATGTCCGTAGCCGGTGTGGTTGGAGAACTGCACGGTGTTAATCGTCCACACCTCGGCCCCCAGGCGCTGCAGCGGGAACACCGCGCTGGCGTTGCCGACATGGCCATAGGCGACCCAGGACTGGATCGACAGGATATGCAGCGTCCGCTGCGCGGGCGGGGGGTCCGTCATCCCGGCAGCCTAGCGCGTTGCGGCCATCCGGTCAGCGCCGCCGACCGTCGCACGGTCATTGCGAAGCGGCTGGCAACGAAGCAATCTCTCGCCCGACGGGAGGCGCGGCCCACGGCCGGGCGATTGCTTCGCTTCGCGGGCAAGAAACAAACTCCCCCTTCCCTTGAGCGAGGGGGTTGGGGGGAGGGGTCGGTCGGAGGCTCGCAACGACCGGGCGGGCGACGCCATCGCAACGCACACCGCACAAGGATTGCCACAGGCATGCCGCACACGCCCTTGCTGTTCCAGCCGATCAGCTTCCGCGCAGTCACCGCCCGCAACCGCATCGTCGTCTCGCCGATGTGCCAGTACAGCGCCACCGGCGGCCTGGGCGACGATTGGCACGTCCAACATCTGGGCGCCCGCGCCATGGGCGGCGCGGGGATCGTGTTCACCGAGGCGACGCACGTGTCCGCCGCCGGCCGCATCACGCCGCACTGCCTGGGACTGTGGAACGCGGAGCACCAGGCACTGCTGCGGCGGCTGGTGGCGATCATCGAGCGCGGCGGCGCGGTGCCGGGCGTGCAACTCGCGCATGCCGGCCGCAAGGCGTCGGTGCGGCGGCCATGGGAGGGCGGCGCGCCGATCGCGCCACGGGACGGCGGCTGGGTGCCGCTGGCGCCGAGCGCGATTCCGATGGTCCCGGGCGCCGTCGATCCGCATGCTCTGACCGTCGGCGAGATCGGCGAGGTCGCCGGCCAGTTCGCCCATGCCGCCCGGTTGGCGCGGCAGGCCGGCGTCCGGATGCTCGAACTGCACGCCGCGCACGGTTATCTGTTGCACGCCTTCCTGTCGCCGATCGCCAACCGCCGCGACGACGCCTATGGCGGCGACGCGGAAGACCGCAGCCGTTTCCTGATGGAGACGATCGACGCGGTCCGCGGCGAATGGCCGGGCGACCTGCCGCTGTGGGTGCGGCTGTCCTGCACCGACTGGACGGCGGGCGGCCTGACCATTGAGGATACCGTCGCACTGTGCAAGCGGATCGCGGCGCGCGGCGACGTGGACCTGATCGATTGCTCGTCCGGCGGCGTGGCGGCGGACCAGAGGATTCCGTCGCTGCATCCCGGCTACCAGGTGCCGTTCGCGGACGCGGTGAAGCAGGGCGCCGGCATCGCCACCGGTGCGGTCGGGCTGATCACCGAGCCCACCCATGCGGCCGAGATCCTCGCCAACGGGCGCGCCGACGTGGTGCTGCTGGCCCGCGCGGTGCTGGCCGATCCGGCGTGGCCGCTGCGCGCGGCGAAGGCGCTGGGGGTGAAGCCGGAGCTGCCGCCGCAGTATTTGCGGGCGGGGCTATAGCACGCCTGCTACCGCAGCACGCCTGCTACCGCCGCCAAGCCGGGCCGGGGAACGGCCCGCCGGAACGTGATCGCCTGCCGCACATCAGGCACAGCCGCGAGTGCCTGGCCGGAGGCTGGCACCGACAGAGCGGCAGCGTGCACGCCGGACAGCGGAAATCGCCGCCACGTGGCATGACCCCGCGGATGACCCGCGGCACTTTGGTCTCCATAGGCCAGCCTGAAGAGCGGGCCTTGCAAGCCTGGCTGACTCGGGTCCGGCAGGATGCCAAGTGCCGTTTCGGTCGGGATGCCCGCGAGATCGGTGCGGAAGCAGTGCGCGAATCCGAGAGATTCTTCGCAACTCCGGCGCGACGGAACCGTGGCAAAGCCGAGGCTGGATCGTCGGGTCGCTGTTCCGCGTCGCACGCCGGCGGCAGGCGCGGGCAGTTGCGACGGAAACTGTCCGCGCCGCGGCGCGGTCGGTCCAGCGTGATCGCCACGGCCGCGCCACGCGAGCACTTTTCAGAGAGCGCACCAATGCTGCCGCAATTCGCCCCGATGCAGGCGCGGCGCGGACGCGCGAGCAATCGCCGCGCCTGCCGACCATGATCCGGAGAACCTGCATGAAAGCCTCGCTGCTTGCCCGTACCGCCCCGGCACTTCTGCTGACCGCCATCCTGGCCGGTGGAGGCGGCGCGGCCGCCTTCGCCCAGACCACGCCTGGCACCACGCCTCCCGCCGCGAGCAGCAGCCCCGGCGCCATGCCGTCCGGCAGCGCGACCGCGACGCATCACGCGACGATGACCCACCACACGCGGCCCGGCACCCGCGCGCCGGGCGAGACAATGCGGCAGATGGTCGATCGACGGATAGCGCATCTGCACGCGCGGCTGCACATCACCGCGGCGGAGCAACAGGAATGGGACCGGTTCGCCCGGGTGATGCGGGACAACGCCAAGGAGCTCGACCAGGCCTATCAGCAGCGCGGGGCCAGGTTCGAGTCGATGAACGCGGTCGAGAACATGCAGTCCTACGCGGAGATCGAACAAACCCGGTCGCAGGGCATGCAGAAGCTCGTGCCGGCATTCCAGACTCTGTATGCGTCGCTGTCCGACCAGCAGAAGCAGCAGGCCGACCGGTTGTTCCGCAATTACGTGGCGAAGGCCCAGCAGCGCCACAAGAAGACCGCACATTGAAGGACCTGCATTCGCTTCGCCGGCGTTGGGTGCTCGGCGGATCGGCGCGTTGCGCGGCGAGGCGTGACGGTGCGGCGGGACGATGCGATCGCCTCACTCTCGGTGTTCGCGCGCCGCAACGTCTCCGGCGACGTGGGCGAGCTGTACTTACCCCGGGTTGACCTTGCGGCCTGCCGGTGGGGGCAGTCCCCCTTGCCCCCTGCCGGACCTCCCCCTATAGCGCCGGGGCCACGAGGAGGGACCATGGCCGCCACCACCGAACTCGTCGCCGAAAACTCCGTGCTCGCCCGTCAGGCGGCCATTTTGGCGCGGCCCATGACGCCGGAGCGGCGCATGGCCGACGCCATTCGGGCCCTGGCGATCGACGCCACCGAGGCGTCCAAATCGGGCCATCCCGGCCTGCCGATGGGCATGGCCGACGTCGCCACCGCGCTGTGGAGCCGGTTTCACAAATTCGATGCCGCCGACCCGCGCTGGCCGGACCGCGACCGGTTCGTCCTGTCCGCCGGCCACGGCTCGATGTTGCTGTATGCGCTGATCCACCTGACCGGCCATGCCGGGATGACGATCGAGGACATCCGCAATTTCCGCCAGTTGCACTCCCCCGCGGCCGGCCATCCGGAATACGGCGAGCACCCGGCGATCGAGACCACGACCGGGCCGCTCGGCCAGGGCTTCGCCACCGCGGTCGGCATGGCGCTGGCCGAGCGCATGATGGCGGCGCGCTTTGGCCGCTCGCTGGTCGATCACCGCACCTGGGTCATCGCCTCGGACGGCGACATGATGGAGGGGATCAGCCACGAGGCGGGCGCGCTGGCCGGCCATCTCTGCCTGTCCAAACTCACCGTGCTGTACGATGACAATCACGTGTCGATCGACGGCGACACCGCCCTGTCGTTTTCCGAAGACGTGGCCAGGCGGTTCGCCGCCTATGGCTGGGCGACCAAGCACGTGGACGGCCACGACCCGCAGCAGGTCGCCGCGGCGCTGTCCTTCGCGATACGTTCGAAGAAGCCGACTCTGGTTCTGTGCCGCACGATCATCGGCCTGGGCGCGCCGCACAAGGCCGGCACCAACGCGGTGCACGGCTCGCCGCTCGGGCCGGAGGAGGCTGCCGCCGCCAAGGCCGCGCTCGGCTGGCACGAAGCCGCATTCGCGACGCCGCCGGACCTGCTGGAGCGCTGGCACGCGGTGGGTGCCCGTGGCGCCGCGCAACGCCGCGCCTGGCTGAAGCGGCTGGCGCACAACTCCATGCGGGCCGAGTTCGAACGCGCGGTTGCCGGCAAGCTGCCGGACAATTGGCACGATGCCGTGGCGGCGCTGAAACAGGGCATCGCCGAGAGCAAGCCGAACCTCGCCAGCCGCGCGGCCAGTCAACGCTGCCTGGACGCGCTGGTGCCGGCGACGCCTGAGCTGGTTGGCGGCTCGGCCGACCTGACCGGCTCCAACCTCACCTTCGTGAAGGGCATGGGCAGCGTCACCCCGGGCAACTATGCCGGGCGGTATATCCATTTCGGGGTGCGCGAGCATGGCATGTGCGCCGCGGCCAACGGCATGGCGCTGCATGGCGGCCTGATCCCCTATACCGGCACGTTCTTCGTGTTCAGCGACTACATGCGCCCGGCGATCCGCATGGGCGCGATCATGCGGCTGCGGGTGATCCATGTGCTGACGCATGATTCGATCGGGCTGGGCGAGGACGGGCCGACGCACCAGCCGGTCGAGCACCTCGCCAGCCTGCGCGCCATGCCCAACCTGCACGTGTTCCGCCCGGCGGACACGATGGAGACGGCGGAATGCTGGGAACTGGCGATCCGCCGCACCGACGGCCCGAGCCTGCTGGTGTTGACCCGCCAGGGGCTGCCGGCGCAACGCACCGACCTCGCCGAGAACCGCTGTGGCCGCGGCGGCTATGTGCTGGCGGAAAGCGAGGGCGCGCGGCAGGCGACGCTGATCTCCACCGGGTCGGAGGTGCCGATCGCGATGGCGGCGCGCGAGGCTTTGGCCGCCGACGGCATCGGCGTGGCGGTGGTTTCGCTGCCGTGCTGGGAGCTGTTCGCGGCGCAGGACCCTTCCTACCGTGCCCAGGTGCTGGGCGGTGCTCCGCGCATCGGCATCGAGGCCGCCGGCGATTTCGGCTGGGATCGCTGGCTCGGCCCGGACGGCGACTTCATCGGCATGCACGGCTTCGGCGCTTCGGGCAAGTTCGAGGATCTGTACAAGCATTTCGGCATCACGCCGGAGGCGATCGTGAGCGTGGTGCGCAAGCGGTTGGGATAACGAGGACAGACTAAAGTCGCCAGGACTCCCCCTCCCCTTGAGGGAAGGGGTGTGTGGCGCAAGAACCCTCGCTCAAGCGGAGGCGGGAAGTCCCGGATTCCGGGCGCATCACCCTTTCGCTCCGGACCATTGATCCGCATCAATGATCCGTTCATGTGTTGCCGCCAGGAATGCCGGGAAATGCAGCAGGAAAGGGACAGACCATGGCCGTAAAGGTCGCCATCAACGGATTCGGACGCATCGGGCGCCTGGTGTTGCGCGCCATTGTCGAGAGCGGACGGCAGGACGTCGTTCCGGTCGCCATCAACGATCTGGGCAGCGTGGAGGCGAACGCACATTTGTTCGCCTTCGACAGCGTGCATGGCCGTTTCCCGGGGCAGCTCGAAATCTCCGGCGACGCCATCACCATCCGCCACAACGGCAAGGTGTATGGGCCGATCAAGGTCTCGGCCGAGCGCGATCCCACCAAGGTGCCCTATGCCGGCATCGACGTGGCGATGGAGTGCACCGGCATCTTCACGTCGAAGGAAAAGGCCTCGGCGCTGATTGCCGCGGGGGCGCGCAAGGTGGTCATCTCCGCGCCGGGGGACCACGTGGACGCCACGGTGGTCTATGGCGTGAACCATAAGATCCTGACGCGGGAGATGACGGTGATCTCCAACGCGTCCTGCACCACCAACTGCCTGGCGCCGATGGCCAAGGTGCTGCACGACAAATTCGGCATCCTGCGCGGCTACATGGTGACGATCCACGCCTATACCGGCGACCAGAACACGGTCGATACGCTGCACCATGACCTGCACCGGGCCCGCGCGGCGGCGGTGTCGGCGATTCCCACCTCCACCGGCGCCGCGCGCGCGGTGGGGCTGGTGCTGCCGGAGCTGAAGGGCAAGCTGGACGGCACGGCGATCCGCATTCCCACGCCGAATGTTTCTCTCGTCTCGCTTGACGTGAACCTGGCGAAGCCGGCGACGCGGGAAGCGATCAACGCGGCGATGCAGGATGCGTCGAAGGGCGAGATGAAGGGGATCCTGGATTACAACACCGCGCCGCTGGTCAGCATCGATTTCAATCATAACCCGGCGTCATGCACGTTCGATGCGACGCAGACCGCGGTGGTGGACGGCGCGCTGGCGCGGGTGATGGGATGGTACGACAACGAGTGGGGCTTCTCCAATCGCATGTCGGACACCACCGCGCTGTTCGGAAGTCTCTGACAGACGTGACATGCTGTCATGCCCCGGCCGCTGAAAGCCGGGGCATGGGTGGTCGACTCCGCGGAATCCTGCGATCATGGCCTGCGCTCCGCCTCAGAACCACAGTTCGCAAATCGCCCCGGCGTGTTGTCCGGTGGAACGGCATCACGGTCAGGAGATCGCCCGCCATGTTCCATTCGATCCAGGTCAGTGGGTATCGCGGGCTCTCCAGCTACGAGGTGCGGGAGCTTGGCCGCGTGAACCTCCTCGTCGGGAGGAACAACAGCGGGAAGACGTCTGTGCTCGAAGCCGGCTATGTGCTCGGGTCCGGCGGCGACCCGGCCGCACTTTGGCGCATCTGCAATCGGCGCGGAGAGCGCTTCGCAGGCGAGCCATCTCGCTATCCGCGCCGCTCCGAAGTGGACGTTTCGCATTTGTTTACAGGTCACGAACTCACCATTGGGCAGTCCTTCTCTATCGAGGGAAATAACCGCTCGAAAAGGCAGCTTGTGAACGTCGCCATAGATGATTTCTCCGAGCGAGAAAGCGAAGACGAACCCGACCTGATCCGGGACGAAGAGACGCTGACGCGGCGCCGTATGGCCCTCAGAATCAGGTCACCTGGCCTGCGGCGGCAGCAGATAATACCACTAAGTCGTCAGGGCGGATTGGGTCAGGAGAACGCGGAGCTTGCCAGCAGCCCGCCTGGCCGGCTGAACCGTGAACGTGCCGCAAACGTTCACTTCATCTCTACGGAGTCCTTGAGCGGCAATGAACTCATCCGTCATTGGGATCGCATTCAACTAACACCGGACGAAGCGCTGGTGCTTCAGGCATTGCGCTTTGTTGACCCTTCCATAGAGCAGATACGATCCTTTGGCACAGGCAGCGCCTACGGCCCAAGAGGCGGCTTTCTGGTCAAGCGCAAGCAGGAACCCTTGCCGTTTCCGCTTGGCAGCCTCGGGGATGGCGCCTGGCGCATGCTAACGCTGGCAATCATTCTAACGCAGTGTGCCGGCGGCATGCTGTTTATCGATGAAATAGACACCGGACTGCATTATACCGTCTTGGCAGAGATGTGGCACTTAATCCATGCCGCTTCCAGGCAATTCGACGTCCAGGTGTTCGCCAGTACGCACAGCTATGATTGCGTGCATAGCTTATCCACCATCTGTCGCGCGGACGAATCGGCCGGGAGCGAAGTAACCATCCAGCGAATCGAATCGGACAAACCAGTGGCGACGCCGTTTACGGAGATCGAAATCCGCACCGCCGCGGAGCGGCAAATAGAAATCCGCTGACGATGGCCTCACTGCGATCGAAGCAACTGCTCGTCGAAGGTCAGGACGACAAATTTTCCGTCGTCGGTTTGATGGAGCATCACGTTGACTGGCCGGACAGGCCGGTCGAACCGCCAGTTTACATTGAAAGCGTTGGAAGCGTCAGCGAGATATTGAAGGCAAGTTTCCTCCGGACAACGCTGAAGGAAAGCGGACTTGCTGCCTTGGGCGTGATGATTGACGCTGACGTGGAACCAAAGGCGCGGTGGGACAGCTTTCGATCGACCTGCATTCATGCGTTTCCCGGCATGCCCGACACGCTTCCGTCCGCGGGGCTGATTGCCCAGAACGCATCCGGCCTCAGGCTTGGCCTATGGCTGATGCCCGATTGCTCATCCTCCGGCATGCTGGTGCGGCACCTGGTGCCCGAACCCGACGCGCCGCTCTGGGCGCACGCCGAGTCATCGTTCGAAGCAGCCTGCCGGATCGGGTCTCCTTGTCGGGCCGCACATTCCGACAAGGCTCGCATCCATACATGGCTTGCATGGCAAGACCCGCCCGGGGAGAGCCTGGGGCGCGCCTTGACGCGCAAGACCTTGGACCCGAACGCAAAGACTGCGGCTGCTGCTTTTGTGGCCTGGTTCAAACAGCTCTACCACCTCTAGGGACAGCCCCATGCCCTTTCGCACGCTCGACAACCTGGACGTCGCCGGCAAGCGCGTCCTGCTGCGCGCCGACCTCAACGTGCCGGTACACGACGGGAAAATAACCGACCTGACGCGCGTCGAGCGCCTGTCGCCCACCATCCGGGAACTCGCCGGCAAGGGCGCCAAGGTCATCGTCTGCAGCCATTTCGGCCGGCCCAAGGGCAAGCGCGTGCCGGAGATGTCGCTCGGCCCGGTGGCGGCGGCGCTCGGCGAGGTATTGGGCCAGCGCGTGCGGTTCGCCGAGGATTGCGTCGGCATCGCCGCCCAGCAGGCGGTGGAGCGCATGGCGCGCGGCGACGTGCTGGTGCTGGAGAACACCCGCTACCACGCCGCCGAGGAGAACAACGACCCGGCCTTCGCCGCCGAACTGGCGAGGCTTGCCGATCTGTATGTGAACGACGCGTTCTCCGCGGCGCACCGCGCGCACGCCAGCACCGAAGGCGTGGCGCACCTGCTGCCCGCTTATGCCGGCCGGCTGATGCAGGCGGAGCTGGAGGCGCTGGACGCGGCGCTGCACAACCCGGTCCGGCCGGTGGCGGCCATCGTCGGCGGCGCCAAGGTCTCCTCCAAACTGGAATTGCTCGGCAACCTGCTGTCCAGGGTCAATGTGCTGGCGATCGGCGGCGCCATGGCCAACACCTTCCTGGCGGCGCAAGGGGTGGCGGTCGGCAGGTCGTTGCAGGAAGCCGGGATGCACGCTGCCGCGCGAGCAATCCTGGCGCAGGCCCGGACGGAGGGACGCGTGATCGTGCTGCCGCTCGACGCGGTGGTTGCGACGGAACTCAGGCCGAACGTGCCGACGCGCACGGTGGGCATCAACGACGTGCCGGCGGATGCGATGATCCTGGACGTGGGTCCGGCGACGGTGGCGGACCTGACGGGACGTCTGGGCAAGCTGAAGACCCTGCTGTGGAACGGGCCGCTGGGCGCATTCGAAACCCCGCCGTTCGACGCGGCGACGACGGCGGTTGCCCGCGCCGTCGCCGCGGCGACACGGAGCGGCGGGCTGCGCAGCGTGGCCGGCGGCGGCGACACGGTGTCGGCGCTGCGCCATGCCGGCGTGATCGACATGATGAGCTACGTTTCCACCGCCGGCGGTGCCTTCCTGGAATGGCTGGAGGGCAAGACCCTGCCTGGGGTGGCGGCGCTGAGTCCGGTATAACCTCCCCCGCGAGGCGGGAGAGATGCACATGTTCGAGCTCGGCTGCGTGGTGGATCGCGACGACAACGCGCGGCCATTGTTTCCCGTTCGGCCGCCGGAACTGGCGAGCCTGCTGGACCGGCTTCCGGCGGCACAGACCGGTTACCTGCGCGACCTCGGCTTCACCGCCAAATCCGGCGAGGTGGGATTCCTGCCCGGGCCGAACGGCGTCGCCGGCGCGGTCTGCGGGCTGGGCGACAACTGCTCCCCGTTCGCCTTCGGCCATCTCGCGCGCCTCTTGCCGGAGGCTACGACGTGGCGCCTGGAACCGGGCGATTACGATGCCGGCTCGGCGACGCTCGGCTTCTGCCTCGGGGCCTATCGCTACACGGCACTGAAGGCGGCCGATCGCGCACCCGCCCGATTGGTCGTGCCGGCGGAACACGCCGAGGCCTTGTCGCAGGCGCGCGCGATCTGCATGGCGCGCGACCTGATCAATACCCCCGCGAACCTGCTGGGACCGGTCGAACTGGCGGATTTCGCCATCGCCCTCGGCCGCGGGTTCGGTGCAAAAACGCAACTGATCGAAGGCGAGGCACTCGAGAGGGACTATCCGGCCGTCGCCGCCGTCGGCGCCGGTTCGCCCCGTCCATCGCGCGTGGCGATCTTCCGGTGGCGGGGCAGCGCGGCGCATGACGAAGCGCCGCTCATCTCATTGTGCGGGAAAGGAGTCTGTTTCGATACCGGAGGTCTCGATTTGAAGCCGGCCGGCGGGATGCTGCACATGAAAAAAGACATGGGCGGCGCCGCCAACGTTCTTGCCCTGGCACAACTGCTCATGCAGGCCGATCTGCCGGTCCGTCTCGCCGTGCGCATCGGCTGCGTCGAAAATGCCGTGTCCGGCACTGCCATGCGGCCGCGCGACGTGATCCGCACACGCAGCGGCCTGACCGTCGAGATCGGCAATACCGACGCGGAAGGGCGGCTCGTGCTGTGTGATCTGCTGGCCGATGCCGGGACGGAGCGGCCGGCGCTGCTGATCGACTTCGCCACCTTGACCGGCGCGGCGCGGGTCGCGCTCGGCCCAGACCTGCCCGCGCTGTTTTGCAATGACGATGCATGGGCGGAGCAGGCCTTGCGCGCCGGGAGGGCGTGTCATGATCCGGTCTGGCGCATGCCACTTTGGGACGGTTACAATACCTGGCTCGACAGTCCGGTGGCCGACCTTAACAACATTTCATCGAAACCGTTTGCCGGCGCGATCGTGGCGGCGTTATTTTTGCGCCGATTTATTCCAAAAGACACCGCATGGCTGCATCTCGATCTCTATGCCTGGAATGAGCAGACCCAGGCGGGACGGCCCGAAGGCGGCGAAGCGCAGGCGGTGCGGGGGGTGTTCGCGGCCATCAAAGAGCGCCTGACAGCGGCAGGCTGAAACAAAACCGCAGCGGTCCTTGAACAATTCGGCGCGAGCGGGAAATCGCTTGCGGATTTCTTTTCTGCAATAAAGTTGACATCGGACCGTCCAGCCCTACATCGTGACGGATGGGGAAACGAGTCAATACCGACTCGTTCGGGTGGCAAAGGGATTGACGCATGGCAACAAATCAGTCTGCCGACCAACTGGTTGGCATCCTTCGGGAGACGGTCGTGGCACTGGTGCGCCGAGACGGGCCTGATCTGTCGGCGCGGCAGTTGGGGGTGTTCCTGACCTGCTACCTGCGCGACGGCGGTCACACGGTGCGCGGCCTGGCCGCCGAATTGAATGTTTCAAAGCCGGCGATCACCCGCGCGCTGGACCGTCTGGGCGAACTCGACCTCGCGCGCCGCAAGGTGGATCCGCTCGACCGCCGCAGCGTTCTGGTGCAGCGTACGATGAAGGGTGCGGCGTTCCTGCGCGATCTGCGCGTGATCATGAGCGAGGCCGCCAGCCCCACCGGCAACGGCTCCCGCAAGACAGCCGCGACGGGCCGCGAGACCGCATCGCGCCGCACCGCCAGCGCCTGATCCGCTGCCGGATTGACGGTCGCCCGGGGCCAGTCGGACTCCGACAACCGGAGACCGTCAGCCGGTGATCGCCTGCGGCCGGGCCGATATTGAACTCGCTTGCATCGCGTGGCCTCGCGCGCTGGTATCGCCGTCTGTCAAGTCAGTCCGCGAGAGGCGCGCATGGCAAGCACCGGACGGTTGGACCGCGGCGACGGCGTGGAACTCGCCTGGACGAAGCAGGAGGGGAGTGGCCCGACGCTGGTGTTCCTGCCTGGCTTCCGCAGTGACATGGCCGGCGACAAGGCCACGGCACTGGCTGCGTTCTGTGCCATGCACGGCCACGCCATGCTGCGGTTCGACTATTCCGGTCATGGAATTAGCGGTGGCCGGTTCGAGGACGGTACGATCAGCGTCTGGACCGAAGACGCCCTTATCGCGATGGACAGTCTGACCGCCGGGCCGCTCATTCTGGTCGGATCGTCGATGGGCGGCTGGATCGCATTGCTCTGCGCGCTGGCGCGACGCGACCGGGTCGCGGCGCTGGTCGGCATCGCCGCGGCACCGGATTTCACCGAGACCCTGATGTCCCAGGCGCTCAGTTTCAAGCAGCACACGCGGCTGGTGCGGGACGGGGTGATTCATCTGCCGAGCCAGTACGGCGATCCTGCCCCGATCACCCGCGCGCTGATCGAGGATGGCCGCAATCATCTGCTACTGTCCGCGCCGATCGTGCTCGATTGTCCGGTGCGGCTGCTGCATGGGCAGGCCGATCCGGACGTGCCTTGGGAGATGGCGATGCGGATCGCCGACCGGGTCACCAGCACCGACGTGCGCGTGACGGTGGTGAAGGACGGCGACCATCGGCTGTCGCGCCCGTCGGACCTCGCGCTGCTATGCCAGATTGTGAGTGCTGTTTTCCTGGCGCAGGACGGCGGGTAGCCCTTCGCGATAGCTCGGATAGCGCCAGGCGAACGCCAGCATCGATTGCGTCTTGCAACTGGCGACCTTGCGGTTCTCCGCCCAGAAGCTGCGCGCCATCGGGCTCATCGCCGGCGCGGCCGTGGCGAACGCGACGGCCGGCGGCGGTGGCACGCCCAGCAGGCGCGCGGCTTCCTCGATCACCGTTGCGGTTTCCGCCGGGGTGTCGTCCGCCAGGTTGAGAATGCGCGGTCCCGGCGCGCGGTCCTGCCGCATCGCGGACAACACCGCGCCGGCGATGTCGTCGCGGTGGATGCGACCGAATGCGTGGCCGGGCTTAACGATTCGCCGCGCCTGACCGGAGTGGATTGTGTCGAACGCCGATCGTCCCGGGCCATAGATGCCGGCCAGCCGGAAGATGTCCACCGCGCGGCCGGCGGCGAACGCACGCCAGGCGGTTTCCGCGGCGAGCCGGCGATGGCCGCGTTCCTGCGATGGTGCGGGTGGCGTGTCCTCGTCCACCCAACCACCGCCGCGGTCGCCATAGACGACGGTGCTGGACAGGTAGCCGATCCAGCGCAGATGCGGCGCCGCGGCGATGGCGTCCGCATAGCGCGCCAGCACCGGATCGCCGGCGACGCGCGTTCCGGTGCCGTCCCGCGCGTCCGGCGGCACTGTGGAGAGCAGATGCGTGGCCTCGGCGATGCCGGGCGCGGCGGCGTCGAACGGGATGGCGCCGGCGCCGGGTGCGCCGCGCGCGGTACCGGTCACGACGAAGCCCGCGTCGCGCGCCGCGCCTGCCACGGCGGCCCCGCAATAGCCCAGGCCAAAGATCAGCAGATTCGGTGTCATCGGTCGGCGACTCTCATTTTGGCGGGTCGGCGGCGGAGTGCAAAATGCTGGCGCCGGTGTGGCGTGTTGCACCCGTCAGGCCGCCATGACACGGTGCGCCGCCCTCGAACGGAGCGCAGGCGAATGAGCAATCCGGTTCCCTTCCGACCCTATACCCAAGGCACGCAGCCTGACTATGACACGCCGGCCTATCTCAGCACGCGCAAGCGGCATCCGAATCAGGCACTGCACGCGTTGCCGCAGACCGTCACCGAGACCACCGGCCCGAGCTTTTCCCCGCTGCGCTTCCCGCCTTCCGAAGACCTCACTGCGAACACCACGGGCAAGCCGGCGCTGGGCGAGCGCATCATCGTCGCCGGCACGGTCATGGACGAGAACGGGCGGCCGGTGCCCAACACCATGGTGGAGATCTGGCAGGCCAACGCGACCGGCCGCTACGACCATCCGGCCGACCAGCACGACGCACCGCTCGATCCGAATTTTCGCGGCGTCGGCCGGGTGTTCACCGACGCCGAGGGCCGCTACCGGTTCCTGACGATCCGGCCGGGCGCGTATCCCTGGCCGAACCACCGCAATGCCTGGCGGCCGAACCACATCCATTTCTCGCTGTTCGGGCCGGCCTTCGCCACACGGCTGGTGACGCAGATGTATTTCCCGGGCGATCCGCTGCTGGCCTATGACCCGATCTTCAACGGCACCGCCGACGAGCATGCGCGCAACCGGCTGGTCGCGCGGTTCGACCTCGAGATCACCGAGGCGGACTATGCGCTCGGCTATCGGTTCGACGTGGTGCTGCGCGGCCGTGTCGCCACGCCGATGGAGGAATAGGCCGATGCCGATCGCCACCGCCAGCCAGACCGTTGGGCCATACTGGCACCTGCTTGAGGATCCGACCTGGGCCGACCTGACGCGGTTCGGGGCCACGGGAGAAAAACTGACCCTGACCGGCGCGGTGCTGGATGGCGACGGCCAGCCCTGCGCCGATGCGTGCGTGGAGATCTGGCAGTCGGATCCGCCGGCGTCCGACAGCTTCCCGGGGTTTGGCCGCAGCAATACGGACTCACGGGGCGAGTACCGGTTCCTGACCGTCAGGCCCGGCCCGGTGCCGGGGCGCGGCAACGCGCAGCAGGCGCCGCATATCGCGATCTGCGTGATGGCGCGCGGGCTGATGCGAGGGCTGGTGACGCGCGCCTATTTCCATGGCGAGGCGCTGAACCAGACCGATCCGCTGCTGACGTCGATCGACGACCCGTCACGCCGCGACACGTTGATCGCGCGACCGGCGGGGACGGCGACGTGGCGGCTGGACATTCGCCTGCAGGGCGACGGGGAGACGGTGTTTCTGGATGCATGACTGAAGCAACGCCATCGCTGCTCACCCAGGGTGGGGCGGCAAACGAGAACGACGCCTGCGCAGTTCGATCCCAGGCGAAGGCGGGCACGGCCGCCTGAACAGCGGCCATTGCGGCATCCCTCACCGCGCTGTGTCCAGGAAGAAGGGAGCTCTTCCTGGACAGAACTAAGTGCTGGCAGAAGGGCCGGCCCACCGCTGCCGGAGTGGCCTGGGGCAGTTGACGGTGATCCTGTTCAGACGCAGGCGTGCGACGCCAGCCCGCTATCGGCTCGCTCGGTTGCTGCGCTTCACAACTTCGGAACCGGACCGCCGCTCCCGATCCTGGTGCGATACATCTGGCGCGCGGCTGCATTCGCGGTGTGGCGTATCGGGGTTGATGGATTGGACCGGGGCCAACGGAGTGCGGTGTTGCAGGACCTGGCTTTCGCTGAAGCGAATGATCCAATTGACCTGCCGAACCCAGAGGCCGCCGGGGGCCCATTGCAGGTTGCGGCCGAAGCCGCGCCACCGGGGGCCGAGAGTTCCGTCAATCCCGCTCCGGGTGGAGATGTGATGGCGCAAATCGGGCGGGCCCGGATCGCCAACTTTGGCTGCCCGCACTGCGGCGGCGATGCCATTCGCCGGTGGGGCGAGGCCAACGGCAAGCCGCGCTACCGCTGCACAAGCTGCCGCAAGAC
>DATLQW010000176.1:0-8640 GCA_035535035.1 Acetobacteraceae bacterium | reverse complement strand
GGGCGCACCATGTCTGCTATGCCTGAACGACCGGGGCCAGAGCATGGCTGGCCCCGCCGTCCTGATTCGTGCCGACCGCAAATTCCCGTTGCCAGAGCCTGACACGGCAGTCCGATCGACCGCTCCGGCTGGTCCCCGCATGATGAGTGACTCAGGGCACTAGTACATCGATTCCATGACGGCGCTCGTATCGATGAGCTCTCACCGGGAATCGCACCGCCGGCTTCGGGCAGAACCCCATAGGAGTCGCTCCATGGAAACGCTGTACTAGGTCGTCGCCTCGTACAGTTCGGCTTCCCATCCGGCCGCGGTCAGCGGGAACCGCTTCAGCGTGTCGCGAACCGCGAACTGGTAGATCGGCTGGAACAGGATCAGCAGGCTTGCCTGGTCGATCAGGGCCTTCTCGTACTCCACATAAAGTGCCGAGCGCTTCGTCGCGTTCTGCTCCGCCGCGGCCGCATCGACCGTCTTCATCAGCGCCGGGTCGGGTGTCCAGTGAATCCGCTTTGCCACTCGCCGCACGCTGGCCTGCGCCCACTGATCCGTTTCCACTCCGGATGGATTCCAGAACGTCAGCACGCCGCCGGTGGATTTTCCGGTGGTGTACTGCGTCCGCAGGTTCACCTGGTCGATCGGATCCAGCACCGCCTTGATGCCCACCCGCGCCAGGTCGGACTGCAGCTTCTGCGCCAGTACCGCATACGACAGCCCCGACACCGCCGCATCGCCATAGGTCATCTTGAACTCGAAGCCGCCCGCAAGCCCCGCCTTTTGCAGCAACTGCTTCGCCCGGTCCAGGTCCTGGTGCCATCCATACTTTTTCGTCGTCTCCTCGGTCGAGCCATAAAGCCCGATCGGGATGAAGCTCGCGCAGCGCATCGCCTTGCCGCCGAGCAGGCTGTTGATGATGCCGTCATAGTCGATCGCGCAGGCGATCGCCTGACGGGCTTCCTTCACCGCCAGCGCCTTGTTGAATTCGGGATCGTTGGTCAGCGCCATATAGACGTAATCCAGGCTGCGCAGCCCCTCGACGCGCACCTGCCTGTTGCCCTTCAACGTGGCGATCTGTTCCGGGATCAGGTTGAACGCCACGCTGATGTCACCGCGCTTGATCGCCAGAAGCTGCGTCGCGCTGTCGCCCATGTGCCGCACGATCACATGCTCGAAATGCACCGGCCCGCGGAAATAATGCGGGTTGCGGGTCAGCAGGATCTGCGCGCCGCGGGTCCAGCCCACCAGGGTGAACGGCCCGGCGCCGGCGGAATGCTGGTTCAGCCATTGCGTCGCCTTGTCGGTGGTGTTGGCATCCTTGGCCGCGGTGCCGCCCTGGGCCTCCACCGCCTTGCGCTCCATCACGCCGAAATTCGGCCCCGACAGGATCGCCAGGATCGGCTGCGTCGGATCGACCAGCATGACATCGACCGTCTTCGGATCGACCGCATTCACCGCCGAAACATTCGTCACGTATTGCGACGGCTGGTCCTGCAGGTTGATCAGCCGCTCGAAGGTCCATTTCACGTCGTCGGCGGTGACCGGATTGCCGCTGTTGAATTTCGCCGCGGTCAGGTTGAACCGCCAGCCCTTGCCGTCCGCCGTCCGAGCCCAGGACTTCGCCAGCGCCGGCTTCACCTCCAGGTAATCGCCGGGCGACATCGTGACCAACGATTCATATGCCGCCCGCAGGCTCAGCGGCGCGGTGTATTGCGCCTCGCGTGCCGGGTCGAAGGTGATCGAGTCGCTGATGTCGATGCCCAGCACCAGCGTGCCGCCGCTGCTCGCCGCATGCACCCTGTCCGGCAGTCCCGCCGCCAGCGCCGCGCCGCCGATTCCCAGCAGGCGCACCAAATCCCGTCGGCCAATCCAGCCAATCTGCTGCACGTTCCGTTCCCCTTGTTCATCCGATTGACCGCAATCATACCTGCCCCACCAGGCAATACAACTTGGCGCCACGCGGCCCATGCGGTATGCGGCAGGCAAACGGGGGAAGCCATCGGGTGCTGCGCTACATCGCCTCGCGTCTCGTGATTGCTGCGGCGATGGTGCTGCTGGCCACGTTGATCATCTTCCTGATCGCCAACACGGTCCCAGGCGACCCCGTGCTGACGCAGCTTGGCGACATCGCCGCCAACAATCCCGCGATCGTCGAGGCATACCGGCACAAATGGGGCCTCGACCTGCCGATGGGGGAGCGCTACTGGGTTTTCCTCCGAGGCCTGGCGCACGGCGATCTCGGCATCTCCATCTCCTCGCAGCGGCCGGTGATCGATGACATCGCGCAATACGCCCCCGCCACGATCGAACTGTCCACCGTCGCGTTCATGCTCTCGCTGATCTTCGGGCTGCCGCTTGGCGTGCTGGCCGCGATGAAGCGCGATTCATGGATCGACCACGTGGCGCGCGTCCTCTCGTTGACCGGCGTCTCCGCCCCGACCTTCTGGCTCGCCTTCATCATGCTGGCGGTGTTCTACGGCTGGCTGGGATGGGCGCCGGGGCCGGGCCAGATCGGCGGTGACCAGTTCCCGCCGCCGGTCGTCACCGGGTTCATGCTGATCGATGCGCCCCTGGCCGGCCAATGGGCCACGTTCCGCGACGCGCTGGCGCACCTGGTGCTGCCGTCGATCGTGCTGGCCTCGGCGACCATGGGCCTGATCACCCGCACCACCCGCGCGGCGATGCTGGAGGCTTTGTCGCAGGACTATATCCGCGTCGCCCGCGCCAAGGGGTTGAGGCGACACGCCATCATGCTGCGCCACGCGCTGCCCAACGCGCTGCTGCCGGTCGTCACGCTGGGCGGCTTGGCCTATGCGCAACTGCTGACCGGCACAGTGCTGACCGAGACCATTTTCTCCTGGCCCGGCCTCGGCCGCTACACGTTCCAGAGCGCCGAGATCCTCGACTTTCCGGCGATCATGGGCGTCACCCTGGTAGTCGCGATCGTTTACGTGATCGTCAATCTGCTCGTCGATGTCTCCTACGCGCTGCTCGATCCGCGGGTGATGCGGCGATGAGCCCACCCGCTTTCGGCGCAGCCCTGACCGACGCGGCCGCGGCGTCGCTGTCCGCCACCGCAACCGCCTCCGGCACCGGCCGGCGCCGGCGCTGGCTGCGGCGCTATTTGCTGCCCGCAATCGGCGGCGCGGTGATCGCGGCCTGGCTGCTGGCCGCGCTGCTGGCACCCTGGATCACGCCCTACGCGCCAGACACGGTGAATGTCGCGGGGCGCCTTGCCGCGCCGTCGCTGGCGCATTGGCTCGGCACCGACGAGCTGGGCCGCGACGTGCTGACCCGCATCATCTACGGCGCGCGCACCTCGCTGACGGTGGGCTTCAGCGTGGTGCTGATCGGCAGCGCCGCCGGAACGCTGGTCGGCGCCGTTGCCGCCTATGCGCGCGGCTGGGCCGAGGAAGTCCTGATGCGCGCCACGGACCTCATGTTCTGCTTCCCGCCGATCATCCTGGCGATGGCGATCGCCGCGGCGCTGGGCATCGGCACTCGCAACACGGTGATCGCCATGCTGGTGGTGTGGTGGCCGAAATTCGCCCGCCTGGCACGCAGCCTGGTGCTCGGCCAGCGCTCACTGGAATATGTCGCCGCCGCCCGCACCATTGGCTTTCCGCCCAGCCACATCCTGTTTCGCCAGATCCTGCCGAACGCGGTCGGACCGCTGGTGGTGCTGATCACGCTCGACCTTGGCAATGCCATCCTGGTGTTCGCCGGCCTGTCGTTCCTCGGCCTTGGCGTCGTGCCGCCGACCCCGGAATGGGGTTCCATGGTCTCCGAGGGCCGCGAGCTGGTCTCGCAATGGTGGGTGGCGACGTTTCCCGGGATCGCCATCCTGACGGTGGTGATCGGCTTCAACTTCGTGGGCGACGGCCTGCGCGATTGGCTCGACCCGCATGCCAGGAGACGCTGACATGCCGGACGGGGCCGACATTCCCAAAGACGCGGAGCCGCTGCTGCGGGTCCGCGACCTGCGCACCTGGTTCTTCACCGATGCCGGTGTGGTGCGCGCGGTGGACGGCGTGAGCTTCACCCTGCACCGTGGCGAGACGCTGGGCATCGTCGGCGAATCCGGCTCCGGCAAGAGCGTTGCGGCGAAGTCGATCATGCACCTGCTGGAGGAACCGGCGCGCATCGTCGCCGGCTCGATCCGCTTTCGCGGCCGGGAAATCACCGCGCTGTCCGAGGCGGAGCTGCGCGAAATCCGCGGCGCCGAGATCGCGATGGTCTTCCAGGACCCGATGACCTCGCTCAATCCGGTGCTGCGCATCTCGCGCCAGTTGATCGAGACGATGACGGCGCACGATCGCTTCACCTCGGCGGCGGCACGCGCGCGGGCGGCGTCGCTGCTGGGTCGCATGGGCATCGCCGGCCCGGCGCAGGCATTGGATTCCTGGCCGCACCAGTTCTCCGGCGGGATGCGCCAGCGGGTGATGCTGGCGATGGGCTTCGCCAACGAGCCCTCGCTGATCCTGGCCGACGAGCCGACAACCGCCCTGGACGTGACGATCCAGGCGCAGATCCTGGACCTGCTGCGCGCGCTGAACGCCGATCTGGGCACCGCGGTGATCCTGATCAGCCACGACCTTGGAGTGATCGCGACGATCTGCTCTCGGGTGCTGGTGATGTACGCCGGCGAGGTGGTCGAGGAAGGCCGCCCGGAAGACCTGCTGACCGACCCGCGCCATCCCTACACCTGGGCGCTGCTGCATGCCGCGCCTCGGCTTGACGGCACTGCCGGCGACCGGCGGCTGGCGACGATCGAGGGCCAGCCGCCCGACGCGCGCGCCTGGCCCGAGGGCTGCCGCTTCCGCGCCCGCTGCCCCTTCGCGATCGATGCCTGCGCGCAACACCCGGAGTTGCTGCCGATCGACAGCCATCGCAGCGCCAGGTGCTGGGTCACCCAGGGCGGTGCCGCATTGCATCCGCCGGCGCCGCGCGCCGCCGCGGGGGTGGCCGCGGCGCCGCAAGCCGCCGCACCGGCGCCGCTTCTGTTGGTGGCAGGCCTGGTCAAGCATTTCCCGCTGCCGCGCGAGAACTTCCTGGAACAGCACCGGGTGTTGCGCGCGGTTGACGGCGTGGACCTGCAAGTCTTTCCGGGCGAGACCGTCGGCCTGGTGGGTGAATCCGGCTGCGGCAAATCGACGCTGGCGCGCCTGGTGATGCGGCTGGAGGAACCCACCGCGGGCCGCATCCTGTTTGACGGCCAGGACATCTCGCACGCCTCGCAATCGGCGATCCGGCCGTTGCGCCGGCGGATGCAGATGATCTTCCAGGACCCATACGCCTCGCTCAACCCGCGCATGATGGTGGGCGAGATCCTCGCCGGGCCGCTGCGCCTGCACGGGCTGGCGCACGGCGCGGCCGACGCGCGCGCGCAGGTCGGGGAATTGCTGAACCTGGTGGGATTGCCGCGGGAATCGGCGGCCCGGTTCCCGCACGAATTCTCCGGCGGGCAACGCCAGCGCATTTCCATCGCCCGCGCCCTCGCGGTGCAGCCGGTATTCGTGGTGGGCGACGAGCCGATCTCGGCGCTGGACGTGAACATCCAGGCGCAGATCATCAACCTGATGATCGGGTTGCAGGAGCGGCTGAACCTGACCTACCTGTTCATCGCACATGATTTGGCGGTGGTCCGCCACATCTCCGACCGCATCGTCGTGCTGTACCTGGGCCGCGTGGTGGAAACGGCGCCGGCGGCCGCACTTTTCCGCCAACCGCTGCACCCTTACACCGTGAGCCTGATCTCGGCCGTGCCAACCCTGGACGCGTCCGCGTCGAAGCGGCGGATCGTGCTCGGCGGCGAGGTGCCAAGTCCGCTCAACCCGCCCTCCGGTTGCCATTTCCGCACGCGCTGCCCGGCGGCGGCGGCACGCTGCGCGGCGGAGGCGCCCGTTCTGGCCGAAGTCGCCGCGGGCCATCGCGTCGCATGCCATTTTCCCGGCGCCCTGGCGACCGCCTGAGCGACCGCCTCATCCGCAACGCTTGCACCGTCGTGATCTTTGCGCTGCCGGCATTGGATGGGGGCGGCAACCGAGCCACCGTGGCTGAATTGCCTGGATGCAGGTTCGGCGGGGCAACCCGCGAAGCGGCGGCGCCCAACATAGCGGTCGCCGTCAAAGCCTGAATCGAGCAAGCCGAGGCGCCTGGACGGCCCGTACATCTCCCGGTGTGGCGGAGCAGCGAGCAGGCGTTGTGGGTGCGCCCTCGGCTGGGATTGCTTGCCAGGTCACAGCGACTCCAGCGCCTCCGGCAGCGTCGCGAGACTGTCCAGACGGAGATGCGCCTGGGCGATCTCCGGGCGTTCGGCGTGCATCCAGCCCCACGGGCCGCGCCGCAGGAACACCGCGACCATGCCGGCGGCACGCGCCGGCAGCACGTCGTTGTCCAGCCGGTCACCGACATAGGCGATGCGGTGCGCGGGTTCGCCCGCGGCCTCGATGACCTTGGCGAAGAATTCCGCGCCCGGCTTCGCCACGCCCCAGCCGGCCGAGCTGGCGATCACGTCGGCCGGCAGCCCGAGCCGGGCCAGCGCGGCCTCGGACTCGATCGGCTGGTTGCCGGCGACCAGCACCTTGATGCCGCGTTGCCGCAATGCGGCGAGACACGGAATCGCGTCCGGATACAAATCCGCGGCGATAAAATCGTAGCGCCAGCCTTGCGCGTGGCGCAGCTTCCGCGCGCTGGCGAGGTCGAGATCGGGACGGAACATCTCGAACACCCGGCGATGCGGCTCGCCGCGCCACATGGTCATCCCGAGCGTGGCGAACAGCGTCAGACGCGGCACGCCGAGGAAGTCCGCCCACTCGCCCCATTGGCGCGTCTCGTCGATCAGCGTCTCGCCGATGTCGAAACAGACGGCGCCGATCGGCCCAAATAGAGTGCCCATTGTCATCCCCGTCGCATCACCCGCCAGCGCGCCGTCTTGCCAGCGCGTTCCGCCAAAATCCACCCCGGCCGCACGCGCGACACAGCGCGGACAACGCTTCGCCAAGGACCGTCGTCTGGCGCTCAGCGGCCCGACCCGGGCTCTCGCCGGCGAGATATTCGGTAAAGCCGTGCGCGTCCACCAGGCGCGCAACGCGCTCGGCCGCCTGGCGCGCATCCCACAGCAAACGCGCGGCTGCCCCACCGGGTGTGTGGCGCCGCGCGACGCGGCGGCTGCCTCTTTATCGAGAGGCGCCGGCGGGTCGCGTTTGGCCGTTCGATTTGAGCGCCTGTGCTGAGGGAAGATATTCGACGGAGGTTACGGTGACCCGCGGCTGGCTCGATCGCAACTCTACAGCCTGTGCACAAATCAAGCAGACGGTGCAAAAAAAACCGGTTGCAAGTTCGGCCGGCGCAATAGCGCTGCGTCGCAGAACCATGTGCTGACTCATTGTTGCGACCTCCCTCCGATCACGCCCGCCGCGCACACTTGCTCCACCGCCCGCATCACCAGCGCGGCGGCGTCTGCCTCGCCGAGATGCTCCAGCATTCATCGCCCCGGTCCAGAACGTCGCCACCGGGTTGGCGATGCCCTTGCCGGCGATGTCGAACGCGCTGCCATGGATTGGCTCGAACATCGACGGCGAGCGCCGCTCCGGGTCGATATTCCCGGTCGGCGCGATGCCCAGCGATCCGGCCAGCGCCGCCGCCAGGTCGGACAGGGCGTCGCAGACCGCGACTTCGGCCACCCGTCGCAACCACGTCGATGACCTGTAGCGCGTGCTTATGGCCGTGCTCGACGGCCGGCGTCGGCACGGGGAGATCGTCGGCAATGACGAAACCGACCGCTTGACCCTACTTCGCTGATAGAGAATATTGCCGATCGCATGGCGCTCATCGTTCCTCCGGACGTCCTGCGCCAGTTGATGGCGATCCCGAAGCGCGATCGCGAACGGCTGCTGAAGGCGCTGGAAATGGTTGCATCCGAACCGGCCCGGCGATTCTCATTCGTGACCGAGATGATCGGCCAGCAGGGTGTATGGCGGCTGCGGAAGGGTGACTGGCGGGCTGTATTCCGCCGGCGCGACGCCGATGTTGTTGTGGACCGCGTCGGCAATCGAAGGGAGGTCTATCGATGACCATGATCAAGCCGCTGGCCGAAACGCGAGAGACCGTCACCCTGACGCGGGCCGATTTCGATGCGCTCGTGCATGCGGCGGAGGATGCCGCCGACCTGGCGGCGGTCGAAGCTCATCGGGCCTACGAGGACCGCGTTGGGTGGGACACCGCGCGGCGCAACTATCTCACGGCGGATGAAGCCCGTCGCCTGCTGAATGGGGATAGTGCGGTGCGCGTCTGGCGCGAGAAGCGCGGGATAAAGCAGCGTGCCTTGGCCGAGGCGGCAGCGGTTTCCGTGGGATATCTCGCGGAGATCGAGGGCGGCAAGAAGCCAGGTAGCGCCGGCGCATTATGCCGGATCGCAGGCGTGTTGGACGTGCCGATGGAGGAGCTGGCTGTGCGAGGGGCGCCGGCTTCCGGTCGTTCGCCGCCGCGCGCCGCGGCGGGTGGTGCTCGCTAGCCCATCTTATTCACCGCATAGCAGGGATTCGCTGACGGGCATGGTACAAGTGTCTGGAATCGCCTAGAGATTGGGTGCTGACACCAACCCAGGCACCCGGACAGAATCTGCCATGCCCGCCGACGATGACGATA
>DATLQW010000175.1:0-10068 GCA_035535035.1 Acetobacteraceae bacterium | reverse complement strand
CTTATTTCCGACACCTCGGCCGCCCGAGCCGTTGATGGGGCAAAGCATTTTTTGGTGGACTTCCGCGGGGCGAACGTTGGAGTGTTCTTGTTACGTCCCGTTATGCGTACCAGAAGGCCAGTTGGTTAGTTCCGGCCGACCAAGCGGCAGGCGGTCGGACCTATTGTCAACTGCCTGCCGTGCCCCATCGCAGGGGACGACCCCCCGCTCGATGCGATGCAGCGGCTGAGCGCTGACGCAACGGCGAGGGGGTTGACGCCGCAAATCCTCGACACCGAACGCGCAACGCACACGGCCGAACGCAGCCGCTGATTGTCTTCGACGCATCGGCACGGCCGGTCTTGCCGCTACAGCACCTCTGCCACCGCCGCGCGAAACCGGGTGATCGCCGCGAGATGATCCGCCGGCGTGTTGCCGGCAATCCGCTTGTGGTGCCCGCCCGGAAACGTCGTGTGCGCCGTCGCGTGCGTCACGCCCGCCCGCTTCCAGAACGCGATTTCCCGCCGCCAATCGGCCGCCTCGCCGGCACCCGGCGACACCCACACCTCGATGCCAACATCCGCCGGATCGCGCCCCTCCGCCCGCACCAGCGCGCGCAGCTTGTCGAACGCCGCCAGTGCGGTGTCGTCCGGCGGATAGGCCAGCGGCATGAACCCGTCGCCATATTTCGCCGTGCGCCGGAACGTCGCCTCGGCATGGCCGCCAAACCACAGCGGCACCCGACCCGATGCCGGCCGCGGATTGATCCCGGCGTCCTCGATCGTGTGCCACGTGCCCTTGAACGTCACGTGCGGTTCCGCCCACAGCGCCTGCATCACCCGCACCTGCTCTTCCGAGCGCACACCGCGGTTATGAAAATCCTCGTTCAGCCCGGTGAACTCGATCTGATTCCAGCCCACCCCGACACCCAGCCGAAAGCGCCCGCCGCACAGCACGTCGAGCGACGCCGCCTGCTTCGCCACCAGCACCGCCTGGCGCTGCGCCAGGATCAGCACGCCGGTGGCGAACCCGATTCCCCTCGTGCAGCCGGCCAGGAACCCGAACAGCACGAACGGATCGAGATACGGCGAAACCGACGTGCCGATGCGCGCATCGCCGGTGTAAGTAGCCGGGTTGGCGCCGAGCACGTGGTCCGGCGCCACCAGGTAGTCGTAGCCCAGCCCCTCCGCCGCCTGCGCGTAATCGCGCAGCGCGATCGGATCGACGCCGAGATCGCCGACCGGCAGCGATGCCCCAAGTTGCATTTTCGCCCCCTCCTACAACGCGTCCGCCACCGCCTCGCGATAGCGCCGCGCCGCGCCCAGGTGATCGGCCAGAGTGTGACCGTCGATGCGGTGATGGGTGCGGCGATTGAACGTCGTGGTGAGGCAAAGATGCGACGCACCGGCGGATTTCCAGAACAGCGTCTCCTTGCGCCAGTCTTCCGGCGTGCCGCTGCCGCACGAGGTCCACACTTCGATGCCGATCGCCGCCGGATCGCGTCCCGCCTCGCGCGTCAGGCCACGCAGTTTCTCGAACACGTCCAGCGCGGTCTGGTCCGGCGGATAGGCGTTCGGCATCCAGCCGTCGCCCCATTTGGCAATGCGCGTCAGCGTCGCCTCGTGATGCCCGCCATACCACACCGGCACGCGCCCCGAGGCCGGACGCGGATTGATCCCGGCATCGTCGATCGTGTGATAGCGCCCCTTGAACGTCACGTGCGGCTGCGCCCACAGCGCCTGCATCACCTGCACCTGCTCTTCCGAGCGCCGGCCGCGATTATGAAAATTCTCGTTCAGGCCGACATATTCCACCTCGTTCCAGCCGACCCCGATGCCGAGCCGGAATTTTCCCCCGCTCAGCACGTCGAGGCACGCCGCCTGCTTGGCCACCAGCACCGTCTGCCGCTGCGGCAGGATCAGCACGCCTGTGGAAAAGCCGAGTTTGCTCGTGCAGCCGGCGAGGTAGCCGCCCAGCACGAACGGGTCGTGGAACAAATCCGTGTTGTCGTTGCGGTCCCATCCCGGCCGCGACGCCGCGTTGACGCCCAGCACGTGGTCGGGCGCCTCGACGAAATCGTAACCCATCCCTTCCATCTGCTGCGCATAGTCGCGCACCACGACGGGATCCCCGCCAATATCGCCGAGTGGAACCAGCGCCCCGACCTGCATGTGAATCTCCTGATTCAAGTTTCAAGTTGTGAAATACTCCCCCTCCCTCTAAGGGGAGGGGGAGTATTCATTGCCGCACTACTTATCGGCGTCCAGCACCGCCTTCAGCTTATCGGGCGGCACCGCGATCCGGTCGATCCCGGCCCGCTCCTGCTGCAGCAGCATCCCGACCCGAGAATCCCGTGTGCCCCAGCCGCGATTCAGCGCCTCGGTCAGTTCGAGCTGCGCCAGGTTGGTCAGCCGCATCGGCACGCCGACATCCCGCGCGAGCTGGCACGCCAGCGACACGTCCTTGTGCAACAGCCGCAAGGCGAAATCCGCCGGTTCGTAGCTGCCGGTGAGGAAGTGATCCGCCATGCGGTCGAACAGCCGGCTGCGCCCGCCGGCACCCTGTCGGATTGCCTCCCACAACGGCAGCGGATCGACGCCGGCCTTCACCCCCATGGTGAACACCTCGGCCACCGCGATGTTGGCCGCCGCGCCGGCGGCGTTGTGCACCAGCTTGGCGATGGTGCCTGCGCCGGTCGGGCCGATATAGCGCGCCGCGTCGCCCATCGCGTCGAGCACCGGCTTGTACTTGTCGAACACCGCCCTGTCGCCGCCGACCCAGATCGCCAGCCGGCCGCTATTGGCACCGCGCGGCCCGCCACTGACCGGCGCGTCCAGGAAATCCACCCCGCGTTCGGCCAGCATCGCATGCAGCGCGCGTACCACGTTGACCGCGTTGGTGGACAGATCGAACCATGCCGCGCCCTTGCGGAAGCCATCGATCAGCCCGTTCTCGCCGGTGCCGACCGTTTCCACGTCCACCGGTGTCGGCAGCGAGGTGAACACCAGGTCCACCGCTTCGGCGACCGCGCGCGGGCTCGCCGCCCAGACGGCGCCGTTGGTCAGGTGCCGCGACGCTGCCTGGCGCGACAGGTCGTGCACGACGAGCTCGTGCCCCGCCTTTTGCAAGTTGCTGGCCATGCCGGCACCCATCATGCCCAGGCCGATAAAACCGATTTTCATGTGCGTCTCCCCTCTCGTCGTCCGCGCCAGTCTGCGGCACGGACGCGACGTTCTCAAGCGGCACCTCCGCGGCACTCAAATCCGCTGCCGCGGCGGCAGCGGCAAGCGGCCGAATATCGCCGCCGCCAGCACCAGGACCTCGATCAACCCAACCCCGACCCATATCGCCGGCGGAAGATCAGGCAGCTTCACCGCATACCATACGAACCAGGCGATCGCCGCCGCCGCGCCCACCAACAGCAGGATGCGCCATACCAGACCGACACGCACCACCAGGAACAATCCGCCGGCGAAGAATGCCGCGATGCCGGCCAGCAGCAGCCAGTCCGGATATTGGGAGGTGGCAAACGGGGCCGTCGCGACGATGGCCGCGCCGGCCACGAACACCGCGACGCTGGACGCCAGGCCGGTCCTCGACCCCAGACGTGCCGACATGGCGAACAGGTAGAACAGCAGCGAGGGAGTCCGCAGCACGGCCATCATCTTGCCGAAGCCTGTCAGCCAGCCGTCCTGCCGCGCCATGGCGGAGATCGCCACCGCGGTGGTTTGCGCCGCGATGGCGGTCAGCCGGTCCGTCCCCACATCATCCTCGATCTTCTCCAGACCGAGCCGGCATCCGGCCAGCATCGCCCGCACCTGTGCCGCCGGCACGGGATCGCGAGGCGGAATGCCCGAGGCGATCAGGAAGCTTTTGACTGTCTCGCTGAGGCGCGAGCCATCCAACTGATCCTGCTGCACCGCGTTCGCGACGAGCGGCAACTCCCGCTGCAGGATATCCAGTTCGATCCGCCGGCAGACCGCACCGACCGAGGCTTCGAGGAACTCGGGCATGACATCGTTCGGATGGTCGAGATAGCCGAGCTCCTGCGCGATCGCGTCGCGCGAGAAGCTGCGCAGCAGTTCGTCGCGTGCCTCGCCTGGATCGCCCAGCGCGATGTCCGCGATGCGATTCGCCATCGCGCCGGCACGCTGGCCCTGCGCCGTCGATAGCGAAATAATACGCAGCACCTCGGGGTCGAGCAGAATCCGCACCAGGCGGCGAACCGCGTCGAGACGGCCCCACATCCAATCATTCGCACGCCAGCTACGTTTGTAGAACGCACCAAAATGCGCGAGTTGGACGCCGGCTAGCTTCTCCGCCGGAATGCCGGGACCGCCGAACGACGAGGCTCCCTGCGCGCTGAGCTGGATAAAGTCGATCTCTTCCTCCGGCATGGTACCACGGCCGCCCAAGGCTTCCTGCACGACCTCGAACGCCAGCAGGCGGCCGACAATCGCACCGACGGTCGGCTGCTCCTGGACACGCAGGAAATAGCCGTAGAGGCGCGACAACTCGGCTACCTGCCGCATGCGCTGCGGGTCGTCTCCGGCCGCGCAGCGGAGCAGCAGGTCGGTGATCGACGGCCGGATGTCGATCAGCGCCTGGCCGATCTCGGCGGCGTATTGAGCGGCCAGCCGATTGGTCGGCGACCCGCCATCGGGGAGCGCGCCGGGTGCTTGACGTTGCCAGCCGTCGATCGCCTGGTTCAGCCATTCCAGCGCCTCGGGAGGCGGGCTGGTGACGCCGCGGCCGCTGCCCAGCCAATTCCGTACCGCGTCCGACTGGCTGGACCAATGCTCGGCATCCCGGCCGCGCAGCCGGCCCGTGTTCTCCAGCAGAGCGAAGGCTCGTGTCCACGCGGCTGCCAGAAAATCCGATGGCAGGTGAGCCGGATCACCGGGGCGGACCCGCGGGACCAGGCGGGCCAGCCGCTGCGCCCGCGTCAGCAGGTCTATCAGGACGCGGACGGAATGCTCGATTGGCCTGGTGCCCCAGCGCCAGGCGTCCGCGGCGGGCAAAGCCGCTGTCGCCGACGTATCCGGTACCCGTTGCGGCAGCCATGGCAGGGTGTCCATCCGGCGCACGATCTGCTCATGCAGCCAGTCGCGGCGTCCGGACTGGCCAAGGCCGGCGTATCCGGCGCGCAGCAATCCGGCCTCGATGCGCTCGAGGATATAATCCACCGCGGTTTCGAGCCGCACCGCGCGATATGCTGCGAACAACGTCGCCGCCAGCCCGTCGATCTCCAGCGGGGTGTTGCAACTGGTGAGCAAGACGCGCGCGCAGCGCCGTTCGCGGACTTTCGCGTTGTGCGCGCGCAGCCCATCGATCTGGCCGCCGATGCTCTGCACCAGCGGGATGCGCACAAGGCTGCTCATCAGGACGTCCAGCATATCGGGCGTCGCCGGCGGTGCGGCCGCCGCCTGTCGCGGTGCGGCGCCGCCGGGATCGGGCACCACGTGGGCCAGCACGCGGCGCACCGGACCGGTGGCCCGCTGCCGGAATATCTCGCTCAAGGCGGCGTCGAGCGGCTGATTGTCGAGCACCCCTCCATCGATGACGAAGCCGCTTGCGGTGAAGCTGGCGGCAGCCGCCATATCCGGCCGCTGCGCGGTGGCGTCGCCGGGGCCGATGGGACAGAAGCTGGGCTCGAACGCCGCCGGAAACGAACTGGTGCAGCGCGCGGCCAGCGCCAGACGCTCGTCGATAGTCGCATCGGCGAAATCGTCGTTCCCGTCTTTCGGCCGCCGGCGACTGAAATGCAGCCTGGCCTGGTGACTGGCATCAGCGATCCGCACGCCGAAATCATCAGCCCTGGTCTGCATCTCCGGATCGAGCAGGGTGGTGGTCAGCAACAGCTCGATGGGCACCTGGTCCACCGGCAACACGGTCGCGCCGGCCCGCAGCGCCTTGAATGCCGCGCGCAGGTTGCCGAGAAAATACCCGTCGCCATCGAGCAATGACGGCGGTTCGCGGCGGAACGGGCTGCGCAGCAACTGAGCGAACGAGCCACCGTCGATCCAAAGATCGCGTAGCGCGGCCAGCCGGTCCTCCAGCTCCGCACCTTGGTGGCAGGCCATCGCCATCGCGAGGTAGGCGCCGTTGATGCCGCCGGCGCTGGTTCCGGCGATAACATCCACACGCGGCGCCATCGCCGTCAGGTTGCAGAGCTCGCTGTAAACCGTGTGCCCGGTATCCGCGACCAACCGGCCGATCTCATACGTGACACCGCCGATCCAGACGGCGAGGCTGACTCCCCCACCCATGACCAGGGCAATCCTCAGCTCCTCCCGGTCGTTCGGTGCCGGCATTATCGTTCCTCTACCGATCCCAGCAATTGTTGCAGTGCCAGGGCGTAGGTGTGGAACACCGGCAGCAGGCTGGCAAGGTCAACGCATTCATCGCGGGCATGCGCATTGCGATAGGCGACGCCGAACCCGCAGGTCGCGGGAATTCCCCGTTGGGCCAGCAGATTGCCGACATTGGCGGGTCCCGCCACCGCCGCGGGGGGCCGTATGCCGAGCACCTGCTGCGCCGCATCCGCCAGCGCCACGACAAGCGGCGAATCATCCGGCAACCGGTACGGTGGCCATGCGACCCGCGCGACAACCGCGCTATCCGGCACCACCTCGGCAACGACGGCGTGCACCGCCGCTTCGGCCTGCGTCGCGGCCAGCAGGGGCGTGAGCCGGACATCCACATCCACCTCGCAAAGCTCGGGCACCATGGAGAATTCGCCGCCGCCGCGAATGCCCGTCACGGTGAGTTTCGGCGGCAGCGGGAAATCGCCGGCGCGCAGCAATTGCCACTGATCGTGCAGTTGCCCCAGGGCGCGCACCAAAGTCGCCGCTCGTGTCACCGCGTTCGTTCCGCGCCCGTGCGAGGAGCCGGAATGTGCGGCGACACCGCGTACCGCGACGGTGGCGCGCCACACGCCGCGCGCACCCGCCATGATCCGATCCACGCCGGGATAGCCGATCAGGACCCCTGCGATCGGGTTCGGGCAGCGCTCGGCCACGGCGCGCATGCCAGCGAACCCGCCGGTGTGTTCGTCGGCGTCGAATGCCGCGGCGAGTGCGGTCGCCCTGCCGCCGCGTGCCTTGTCGGCCACCAGAAGATGACAGAAGATGGCGACGCCGGCCTTGCTGTCCGCGCTGCCGCGGCCGTAGAGCCAACCGTCCTCGATGACGGCGGAGAGCGGCGGATGCCGCCATTCCGGCGCGTCACCGAAACCGGCCGTGTCCACGGTCGCATTCAGCAGCAGGGCAGGGTGCTCGCGGTCGTCCGGCCACGCGGCGACCATCGCGATCGGGCTGCCGTTTGCCGGCAGAATTTCGCTCAAGACGCCGCGCACGGCGAGCCAGCCGGCGATGCACGAAAAGATTGCACCGTAGTCATCGGTGCCGGCTCGGCTTGGTATCCGCACCAGGTCACGCAGCAAGCCGGTCAGCGACCGGTGGAGTGCCGCATCGTTGGGCCACGGGAGCGGAACGGATGTCACGCGCCGTTCCACTGCTCGATGTCCCGTTCGGCATCGCAGCCGGTGCGGTCGATCAGCCGGTCCGGCGCCACGAACAGATCGGCGATATGGCGCCGCTTCGCCCGCCCGCGCATCGGTTTCATCCAGCGCGCCGGTTGCGGTGGCGCGAAATACCCGATCTCCCGCTTGAGCATGACGCCCTTGCCTCCTGCCGCATTCGGTCGTCAGACTACTCCAGGTTGCGGAAGGATGTGAGCCATGCCGACCTATGTGATGCTGGCCAACTGGACCGACCAGGGCGTCCGCACGATCGACGAAAGCCCCAAGCGTGTGGATGCGGCGCGGAAAACGCTGGAGGACATGGGCGGGCGTTTCCTGTCCACTTACATGACGATGGGCGCGCACGACCTGATCGTCACCTATGAAGCGCCGGACGACGCGGTGGCGGCGCGCTTTATTCTGCTGCTGGGCAGACTAGGCAACGTGCGCACCACGTCGTTGAAAGCGTTCCCGGAGGAGGCGTATCGGCAGATCGTCCATTCGTTGCGCTAGGGATTCGCCGAAGCACCGCCGCTGTCAATGCCGCGGCGTGCGGGGCCATCGCCCCGACGCCTGCACGCTGCCCCTGGCCTTCCCTCGGGCATGTGCTAAAGCCCCGGCCCATGCGCCATTACCTCGACTTCGAGAAGCCGATCGCCGAACTGGAGGGCAAGATCGAGGAACTCCGGCGCCTTTCGGAACCCGGCGGGCTGAACATCGCCGAGGAGGTGGGACGGCTGACCGCCGCTGCCGACCGCCAGTTGCGCGGCGTTTACGCCCGGTTGACCCCGTGGCAGAAGACGCAGGTTGCCCGCCACCCCGACCGGCCCCGCGCAATGGCCTACATCGCCGCGCTGGTCACCGACTTCACGCCGCTCGCCGGCGACCGCGCCTTTGCCGACGACGCCGCGGTGCTGGGCGGGCTCGGCCGGTTCCGTGGCCGCTCCGTCATGGTGCTGGGCACCGAGAAAGGCTCCGACACCGAGTCCCGCCTGAAGCACAATTTCGGCATGGCGCGGCCGGAGGGCTACCGCAAGGCGCGCCGCCTGATCGAGCTGGCCGGCCGCTTCGGCCTGCCGCTGTTGAGTTTCGTCGATACCTCCGGCGCGTTCCCCGGCATCGACGCGGAGGCGCGCGGCCAGGGCGAAGCGATCGCCCGCTCCATCGAGGCATGTCTGGAAGCGCCGGTGCCGGTGGTCGCCGCCATCATCGGCGAAGGCGGCTCCGGCGGCGCCATCGCCCTGGCCGCCGGGGACTATGTGATGATGCTGGAGCATGCAATCTATTCGGTGATCTCGCCGGAGGGCTGCGCCTCGATCCTGTGGCGCGACCAGGCGCACGCGGCCACCGCGGCGGAGGCGCTGCGCCTGACCGCCGAGGACCTGCAACGCCTGCGCATGATCGACAAGGTGATCCCCGAGCCGCTGGGCGGAGCGCAACGTGATGCGGGCGCCGCCATCCGGGCGGTGGGCGACGCGGTGGCGTCGGCGCTGGCGCCGCTCGTCGCCCTGGACGGGCCGACGCTCAAGGCGCGCCGGCGGGAGAAGTTCCTGGAGATGGGGCGGGAAGCGCTGGCGTGACGACGTGCCGCCCACCCATGTTGCTTCCGGCGGCTGGGGTCGTGGCGGCGATCCTGGCCTGGTGGCTGCTGGCCGCCGTGCTGGCGCCTGTGTCATTGGCCGGCGTGGCGCCGCATGTCGCGCTGGCGCTCGCCGCGCTGCTGCCGAGCGCTGCACTGCTGGCGGTGATGATCCTGGCGCAGATGGGCGCGCGCGCCATGACCGGCGCGATCGATCCGCTGGCCGGGACCGACAGCCCCTTTCTGCGCACCAACCAGCGAGTGATCGCCAACACGGTGGAGCAGATGACGGTGTTCGTGCCGGCTTTGCTGGCGCTGGCGGCGGGGGTGCCGGCGGCCAGGATGGGGCCGGTCGTCGCGTTGGCTTATGTGTTCGCCGTGGCGCGGCTGGTGTTCTGGATCGGCTACCTGGCCGGGGTGCGCCTGCGGGCGCCCGGCATGGCTGCGACCTTTGCGGTCAACGTCGCTACGCTGGCGGCCGCCGCCTGGGTCTGGCTGACCTAGTACCCTGCGTCACTCGTAATGCGGGGAGCAGCCGGAGCGGTCGATCGGACTGCCGTGTCAGGCTCTGGCAACGGGGATTCGCGGTCGGCACGAATCAGGACGGCGGGGCCAGCCATGCTCTGGCCCCGGTCGTTCAGGCATAGCAGACATGGTGCGCCCGGATCGCGGGCGGCCCGGTCGGCGGACCCGTGGCGGTACGTGCGAAGACCTGCCGGCGGAACACAGGCGGCCGTGCAGGCTCGGCTGCCGAACGCACGATGTTCTTCGGTACCGGCGAGGGAGCGGCGGCAGCCGCCTGCGGCGACAGCAGCAAGGCCATTGCCGCGGCTGCGGGAGTGGCCACGGTCTCACCGATTATCCCCGGCAAGATGGCGGGATTTTCCCACCATTGCAGCCCGCACGGCCTGGCGCCGGCGCGGAACCCCTTCACGCTGCCGCCAAACGCCACGATGGTGCGGGCCAGGTACGGCCAGTCCGGGTGGCC
>DATLQW010000174.1:0-13275 GCA_035535035.1 Acetobacteraceae bacterium | reverse complement strand
AGGGGTCGGCCGGTGCGAGCCTCCGGCCGACCCCTCCCCCCAACCCCCTCCCTCAAGCGGCGGGGGAGGACTTTGCCCGGAACCGGCTGATGACCCTCCCCACCGTCCTCGTCGCGGACGACGACCGCTCGATCCGCACCGTGCTGACCCAGGCGCTGGGCCGCTCGGGCTACCAGGTGCGCAGCACCGGCAACGCCGCTACGCTGTGGCGCTGGGTGGAGGATGGCGAGGGCGACCTTGTCATCACCGACGTGGTCATGCCGGATGAGAACGGCCTCGACCTGATCCCGCGCATCAAGCGCATCCGCCCGGACCTGCGCGTGGTGGTGATGAGCGCGCAATCGACGCTGATGACCGCGGTGAAGGCGGCGCAGCGCGGCGCGTTCGAATACCTCCCCAAGCCGTTCGACCTGCAGGAGTTGCTGGCGGTGGTCGCCCGGGCGCTGGCGGCGCCTGCCCCGCGGGCACCGGGTCCGGCCGAACCGCGCGACGCCGACGACCAAATGCCGCTGATCGGCCGCAGCCCGGCGATGCAGGAAGTCTATCGCACCATCGCCCGCCTCAGCATCGCCGACCTTACGGTGATGATCAACGGCGAATCCGGCACCGGCAAGGAGCTGGTGGCGCGCGCGCTGCACGATTACGGCAAGCGCCGCAATGGACCGTTCGTCGCGATCAACATGGCGGCGATCCCACGCGAGCTGATCGAAAGCGAGCTGTTCGGCCACGAGCGCGGCGCCTTTACCGGTGCCACCAATCGTAGCCAGGGCCGTTTCGAGCAAGCGAACGGCGGCACGCTGTTCCTGGACGAGATCGGCGACATGCCGCCCGAGGCGCAGACCCGCTTGCTGCGCGTGCTGCAGGAGGGCGAATTCACCTCCGTCGGCGGGCGCCAGCCGATCAAGGCGAATGTCCGCATCATCGCCGCCACGCATCGCGATCTGCGCAATTCGATTCGCCAGGGCCTGTTTCGCGAGGATCTGTTCTATCGGTTGAACGTCGTGCCGATCCGGCTGCCGGCGTTGCGCGAGCGGGCCGAAGATATCCCGCTGCTGGCGCGCCACTTCCTGGAACGCGCGCGCGACGACGGGCTGCCGCTGAAATCGCTCGACATGGCCGCGGTGGACAAGCTGAAGCAGCACAACTGGCCCGGCAACGTGCGCGAACTCGAGAACCTGATGCGCCGGCTGGCCGCGCTGTGTCCAAACGATCTGGTCGGCGTCGATTCGGTCGCCGCCGAACTGGCGGATGCCGCGCCGCCGTCGTCGCAGGCCGCCGCCCCAGGTACCCCACCGGACACCCTGGCAACGGCGGTGGAGCGCCACATTCGCGAATTCCTCGCTGCGCACGATGACGGCATGACCGCATCCGACATCTATGATCGGGTCATCGCCGAGGTAGAAAGGCCGCTGATCCGCCTGACCCTGGCCGCAACGCGCGGCAACCAGATCAAGGCCGCTTCCATGCTCGGGCTGAATCGCAACACGCTGCGCAAGAAGATCCGCGACCTGGAGATCCCAGTCGTACGGGGGCTGGTGTGAACCCTCTCCCGCAAGGCGGGAGAGGCCGCCGCGAAGCAGCGGGCGACGCTGCCCCTGCGCGCCCCGCCAAGGCTGTGGTCCAGCCCGGAGCAATACCGGGCGGGTGCGCGGCACTCTCACACGCGGCGTTGTCGCGCGGTAGCCTCTCCCGCGCAACGAGAGGCGCTGCCGCGGCCGGTCCACTCCGATGAACGTCGCCCCCTCGCCTGAATCGCTGCGGCCGCCTGAGCCGCTGCGCCCGGCATCGCTGCCCGAACCGGTCCCGGCGCCGGCACGCACTTGGCTCGGGCTGCTTGCCGACCTGCTGTTGGGCAAGGTGACTACGCTGGTGCTCACCGGCATCGCATTGGCGGTCGGACTCTCGACCTTTCTCATCCTGGCGCGCGGCGCCTCGCCGTTCGGGGTGGCGTCCGGCACCGGAGTAGGGCTGGTGCTCGCCAATCTCTCCGTGCTGCTGCTGCTCGGCGCGGTGCTGGCCGGCCGCCTCACCCGCGTCTGGGCCGAGCGCCGCCGCGGCTCCGCCGGTTCGCGGCTGCATGTGCGCCTGGTGATGCTGTTCTCCGGCGTCGCCGTGGCGCCCACCATCCTGGTCGCCTGCTTCGCCGTCGCCTTCTTCCATTTCGGAATCCAGGCATGGTTCAACGATCCGGTGCGCGAGGCGTTGCGGGAATCGTTGCAGGTCTCCCGCGGCTATCTCGAGGAGCACCGCGACAACATCCGTGCCGTGGCGCTGGAGATGGCCGCCGACCTCAATCGTGCCGGCATGCTGCTGGCCGGCGCGCCTTCGGCGTTCGGCGACGTGCTGGCCACCCAGACCGCGTTGCGCGGCCTGACCGAGGCGGTGATCTACGACCCGCTCACCAATCAGGTGATGGCGTCGGCGGGCTTGTTCGCGGGCATGGGGGTCGCGCCGCCGGCCCAAGCGGCCACCGACCAGGCGCTGAAAGGCGACGTCGTGGTGCTGAATGCCGGCAACGGCACCCGCGTGCGCGCCGTGGTGCGGCTGGATTCCACGCCGCCGTTGATGCTGATGATCGGCCGCCCGGTCGATCCGCAGATCCTCGGCTACATGAAGCGGACCGAGGCCGCCTTTGCGCAATACCAGCGGCTGAACGAGAGCCGTTCCTGGCTGCAGATCGCCTTCGCCTGGATCTTTGCCATCGTGGCGCTGCTGGTCCTCTTGGCGGCGGCGTTGATCGGCCTGGTCATCGCCAACCAGATTGCCCGGCCGATCGGTTCGCTGATCAACGCCGCGGAACGGGTGCGCAGCGGCGACCTGGCGACGCGCGTGGCCGAGATCGCCACCGGCGACGAACTGGCGGGACTGTCGCGCGCGTTCAACCGCATGACCGGCCAGCTTGCCGCGCAGCGCACCGAACTGATGGACGCCTACAGCCAAATCGACGAGCGCCGCCGCTTTACCGAAACCGTATTGTCCGGCGTCTCCGCCGGGGTGATCGGCCTGGATGCCCAAGGCCGCATCGAACTGCCCAACCGCGCCGCCGATGAGTTGCTCGAACGCGACCTTCTGGCGTCGATCGGCCGCTCGTTGGCCGAGGTGGTGCCGGAATTCGCGCCGCTGATCAGCGACGCCGCCGCGATGCCGGAGCGTGCGCGCACCGCCGAAGTCCAGATCGGGCCGCCCAACCGCCGCCGCATCCTGCTGGCCCGCATCGGCGCCGACCGGTCGGGCGGGCGCACCGACGGCTTCGTGCTGACCTTCGACGACATCACCGAGTTGCAGTCGGCGCAGCGCAAAGCGGCATGGGCCGACGTGGCCCGGCGCATCGCCCACGAAATCAAGAATCCGCTGACGCCGATCCAGCTCGCGGCCGAACGGCTGAAGCGCCGCTTCGCCAAGGAAATCCAATCCGATCCAGACACGTTCGCCCAGTGCGCCGACACCATCATCCGCCATGTCGGGGATATCGGCCGCATGGTCGATGAGTTCTCGGCCTTCGCCCGCATGCCGCAGCCGGTGATCAAGCCGGAGGACCTGGGGCAGATCGCGCGCGAGGCCCTGGTGTTGCAGAAAACCGCACGGCCGCGGATCGCCTGGCGCACCGAGTTGCCCGACCGTGGGCCGGTAGTGCCATGCGACCGCCGGCTGATGCGCCAGGCATTGACCAATCTGTTGCAGAATGCCGCGGACGCGGTGGCGATGCGCGACGGCGCCGGCACCATCGAGCTTGCGGTCCGCCAGGATGGAAATACGGTGCGCCTGAGCGTGACCGACGATGGCGTCGGGCTGCCGGCCGATCGCGTCCGGCTCACCGAGCCCTATGTGACGCATAAGCCGAAGGGCACCGGCCTCGGTCTGGCGATCGTGAAGAAGATCATGGAGGACCACGGTGGCAGCCTGTCGTTGGACGATCGTCCCGGTGGCCCAACCGCTGCTGCGGGAGCAGTCGCCACTTTGGTCATTCCGTTGCCGTGCCCCGAGCCGCGGCCCGGCCAGGCCCCGGATCAAGCCCTGGGACGGCCCGAGGCAGGCAACCTGATGCGTGTGGTTCCCGATGGCGCATGACATTTTGATCGTCGATGACGAACCCGATATCAGGCTGCTGATCGACGGCGTCCTGTGCGACGAGGGTTATGAAACGCGCGGCGCCGCTGATTCCGACGCTGCGATCGCCGCATTCCGCATGCGCCGGCCGTCGCTGGTGATCCTGGATGTGTGGCTGCAGGATTCGCGGCTCGATGGGTTGGGATTGCTCGAACTGTTCCAAAGCGAGGAACCGCAAGTGCCGGTGGTGTTGATCTCCGGTCACGGTACGATCGAGATGGCGGTGAGCGCGATCCAGCAAGGCGCTTACGACTTCATCGAAAAGCCGTTCCAGTCCGACCGTTTGCTGCTGTCGGTGCGGCGCGCGCTGGAGGCCGCGGCGTTGGCGCGCGAGAACGCCGAACTGCGGCTGCGGGTCGGACCCGAGACCGGCCTGACCGGCGAGAGCAATGCAATCTCAATGGTGCGCGCGGGCGTGGAGAAGGTGGCGCCCACCGGCTCCCGCGTGCTGATCCACGGCCCCGCCGGCAGCGGCAAGGAGGTGGTGGCGCGCATGATCCACGCACGCTCGCGCCGTGCCGACGGGCCATTCGTTGCGCTGAACTGTGCGACGCTGAACCCGGCGCGTTTCGAGGAGGAGTTGTTCGGACTGGAGGCCGGCATGGACCCGGTTGCGCATCCGCGCCGCGCCGGCGTGCTGGAACGGGCGCATGGCGGCACGCTGGTGCTGGACGAGGTCTCCGACATGCCGCTGGAAACCCAGGGCAAGATCGTACGCGCCTTGCAGGATTCGACCTTCGAGCGACTGGGCGGCTCCTCGCGCATCAAGGTTGACGTGCGCGTCCTGGCCACCACCAACAAGGACCTGCATGTCGAGATCGCCGCCGGGCGGTTTCGCGAGGACCTGTATTACCGGCTCGCCGTGGTGCCGCTGAAGCTGCCGGCGCTGAAGGACCGGCGCGAGGACGTGCCGCTGCTGGCCGAGCTTTTTCTCGCCCGCTCGGCGGAGGTTTCCGGCATGCCGGCGCGCGAGCTGTCGGCGGACGCCATCGCCGCGCTGCAGGCATACGACTGGCCGGGCAACGTGCGGCAGTTGCGCAACCTGATGGACTGGCTGCTCATCATGGCGCCCGGCGGCTCCGCCGATCCGATCCGCGCTGACATGTTGCCGCCCGAGATCGGCTCCGGCGCGCCGGCGTTGCTGACCATCGATCCGACGGCGGACATCATGGGCCTGCCGCTGCGTGAGGCGCGCGACCTGTTCGAGACGCAATACCTGCAGGCGCAACTGATGCGGTTCGGCGGGAACATCTCGCGGACCTCGCAGTTCGTCGGCATGGAGCGCAGCGCGCTGCATCGGAAGTTGAAGCAACTGGGGGTGAATTCGGACGAGAGGGTGGGCGGCTGACGCGCGCGTTCTGGAAGCAGCCGGCTGCGGGCGCGTGCAGCGTCCGCGGATCAGGACTGTAGAAATCCAGCGGTCCGGCACCGTACGTCATGGCGCAGAACGCGCCGACCACGACGGTGCCGTAGCCTCTGGCAAGCCGGCGGATTTCCCGATCTGCCGCGGCGCGCCTGGCGGGTGGTACGCGGCACGATGGTATCACGGCCATTGCTCGCCGCCCTGCGCGGCTCTCGCGCCACCGCCTTCTTGCCGGCCTCCTCGCTTGCCGCCCTCCTCGCTTGCTGCGCGGCAACAACGCGGCCAGCATGCTCCCGCCATCGACCGGGAGGGAACGCCGACATGCCAACCGCCATCGGCCCCAACCACACCAAACAGAAACTCGCGGCCAACGAGCTCGTGCTGTGCCTCGGTGTGAACCAGCTTCGCACGCCGAACATCGCCATGATCGCCGCGGCCTGTGGGTTCGATGCGATCTACATCGACCTGGAGCACAACCCTACATCGCTGGAAACCGCAGCCGGAGTCTGCGTCGCCGCGCTGGGCATGGGCATCGCGCCGATCGCCCGCGTCACCTCGCACGATCCGCACGACGCGACGCGGATGCTCGATTGCGGCGCGCAGGGCGTGATGGTGCCGCACATCCAGAACGCGCGGGAGGCGCGCGCGGTGGTGGAGGCATGCCGCTTTCCGCCGCACGGCCATCGCTCGGCCGCCGGCAGCGTGGCCGCGCTGGGCTACGCTGCGCTGAAGCAGCCCGAGATCAACCGCTTGCTCAACGACAACACGCTGCTGATCGCCATGCTGGAGACGCCGCAGGCGATCGGGAACGTGGAAGAAATCGCCGCGGTGGACGGCATCGACACGCTGCATATCGGCGCGACCGACCTGTCCACCGAGATGGGCATCGCCGGCGACTACCAGCATCCGCGCATGCGCGTCGCGTTCGAGGCGGTGGCGAAGGCGGCGAAGGCGCATGGCAAGTCGATGGGCGTCGGTGGCGTGCGCGAGGATCTGGCGTTCCAGACCTGGCTGCTGCAGCTCGGGGTTCGTTACCTGACCGGTGGTTCGGACGTGGGCTACATCCTCAGTGCCGGGCGGCGGGATGTGCGGCAGTTGCGGGACGTGAAGCTGGGGTAGTGCGTCAGCTTGAAATTGGCGCCCCGGCCTCGGCCGTCGCCCACCATAATGCAATCGGCGATCGATCACGGAACATGCCTTCTGCTTCGCCGGCCTTATGGGCGGCTTCTGGACGTTCTTTCAGGCATGCGAGCCATGCGGGCGCCGCTTTCGGCTCCGCCCGCGTGGTTGGCTTGTCGCCGCCGTCGGGATTCCGCTCTGTCCGACGTTCCTATGGGTCGGCGGCTTGGCGGCAGAGGACATGATTTTCAACCACCGGCACGTAGCCCGGTAAGCGCGATCCCACCGGGGCTGACCTTCAAGATGACGCACTCCCGATTGGGGAACGCGCTTGCACTGCCATGTGCCGCGTGCCCATATTGGTCCGACACGCTGATCGGACCACCGCGTCATGAGCACGGCCCTGCGCCACGATGTGCCGCACCACATGACGGTTGACGAGTTCCTCGACTGGGCGTCGGGCGCACCCGGCAAGTGGCAACTTGTGGACGGTGAGCCGCGCGCCATGGCGCCGGCCAGCGCGACGCATGGCATCATTCAGGCATATTTCGCTTATGTTCTTAACCGGCACCTGATCAACGGGGGAAGTTCATGCGCCGTCGTCACCGAGCCGGCAGTCGTCCCGCAAATCCGTGCCCACAGCAACATGCGGGTCCCGGATCTCGCCGTGACCTGCGCGATCGTCCAGGCTGGGCAGGTCGCGGTGCAGGAACCGGTGCTGCTGGTCGAAATCCTGTCCCCATCCAACGAAGCGGATACGCGGCAGAACGTCTGGGCCTACGCCTCGATCCCGAGCGTCCGTGAAATCCTGATCCTGCATTCGACCAGGATTGCCGCCGAACTGTTGCGTCGCCGACCCGACGCGTCCTGGCCCGAGGAACCCCATCCGGTCGGTCCCGCGGATCAGCTCACGCTGGAATCCATTGGTCTCACCGTTCTGCTCGCCGAGCTGTACGCACGCACCCATCTGGCACGAGCATAACTGCATTCGCGCTGGCCGGCACCCTCGTCTGCCGCGGCCGCAGCGCCAACCCCGCCGCCGCCAGCATCAGCGCCATGCCGACCAGGTCGGACCAGTCCGCATGCTCGCCGAACAGCGTCATGCCGAGCACCACCGCGATCACCGGCGAAATGAAGGCGTAGGTGCCGGTGCGGCTGGCGCCCCAGTCGCGCACCAGTTGGAAATAGATCGTCGTGGCCAGCACCGAGCCGGGCAGCAGCAAATAGAGCCAGGCGAGGAACGCCGGCCACCCCCAGTGCCATCGCAGCGCCGCCGCCGCGCCCGGCTCCACCGCGATCGACATGCTCAGCAGGATGAGCCCGCCGATGAGGTTGGTCATCGCCGCCATCTGGGTCGGCGCCAGGGAGCGCATCAACGGGCGCGCCATCACCGAACCGGCGGAATAGCAGAGACAGCCGATGATGACCCCCGACGCCCCCAGCACGGCCCAGAAATCCAGTGTGCCGGCGATCGCCGCCGGCCCGAACAGGACGAGAATACCGACCACGCCCAGCGCCATCGCGCCAAGTTGGCGGGGACGAAAGCCTTCCTGTCCCATGGCAACGGAGAAGCCCAGCAATGCGATCGGCGTCAGCGCCGAGCTGATCACCGCGGCAAGCCCGGCCGTGATGTATTTCAGGCCGTAGAGCTGGATCACCTGGTTCAGCGTCACCATCAGCACCGCGACCAGCAGCAGCCGGCCGGTGATGCGCGGCGTTGCGCGGATCGGTTCGCCGCGCAGCTTGCGGATGAACAGCAGGATCAGCCCCGCCACGGTCCAGCGCGAGCCGGCGAATACGCCGGGCGGAACGGTCGCGATGCCCACCTTCATGGCGAGCCACGTGGTGCCCCACACGAAGCACAGGATGAGGAACATCACGCGTTGCCGCGCGCCAGGCGAGAGAGTCATGGGACCGCGTCAGCGTGCCCGGGCGAACCGGCCGAGCCGGAACGGCGACGGATCGACCACCGGCGTGTCGCCGGCCACTAGGTCGGCCATCAGCCGTCCCGCTCCGGGGCCGATGCCGAAGCCGTGCCCGGAAAACCCCGTGGCGATGAAGAAACCGGGAATGCGTGCCACTTGGTCGATCACCGGCACGGCGTCGGGCGTCACGTCCATCAGCCCGGCCCAGCTCCCCGCCACCTGCATATTGGCGAAGGCCGGGAAGGCGCGCGACAGGGCGGTGCGCGCCTCGGCCAGGACGGATTGCCGCGGTGCCGGATCGAGCACGCGCACCGCCTCGAACGGCGTCGCGACGTCCAGCGTCCAGCGGCGCCGGGTGCGCCATTCCTCCATGAAGCGGCGGCCGAGGCGCAGCCGCAGCTCGCCACGGCTCCGGCGCATGGTGGGCAGATAATCCAGCAGGAGCCGGAATGAATCCGGCGTGACGTCGGCGATGTTGGCGTTGCGGCGGGCGATCGTGTAGCCGCCGTCCAGCCGCTTGCGCCAGGCGAACACGTTGCCGCCGGCGGTGACCTCTGGTCCGCCGGCCAGCGGCGCGGTGCGGAACACCGAGCCGAGCACTTTCAACTGCGGCAGGTCGATGCCGGCGTTGCCGCAGAACAGCCGCGACCAGGCGCCGCCGGCCAGCACCACGGCGTCGCAGGCGATGCGGCCTCGCTCGGTGACCACGCCGGCGACCCGCCCGGCCTGGATGTCGAGGCCGCGCACGGCGCAGTTGGTCAGGATGGCGGCGCCATGCGCGCGCGCCGCCTCGGCGATCGCCGGCGCGGCGTGGGCCGGTTCGGCGCGGCCGTCGGTGGGCGTGTGCAGCGCCGCGAGGAACGGCGTCGCGGCGCCGGGCAGCAGCGCACCGACCGCCGCGCCGCGCAGCAGCCGCGCGTCCACCTGGTATTGCCGCGCCTGGTCGAGCCAGGCTTCCTGCGCCGCGACCTCCTGTTCGGTTTCGCACAGATAGACGATGCCGGGCTGCCGGTATCCCGTTTCGCGCCCGGTGCGTGCAGTCATGCCGCGCCACAGAAGCAGGCTTTCCAGCGCCAGCGGGATCTCCCGCGCGTCGCGCCCCATGCTGCGGCACCAACCCCAGTTGCGGCTGGATTGTTCGCCGCCGATGCGGCCCTTTTCGCACAGCACGACGCTGTGCCCCTTCTCGGCGAGGAACAACGCGGTGCAGACGCCGATGATGCCGCCGCCGACGATCACCACGCCGGCGCGGGCGGGCAATGCCGTGTCGGATTCTACCGGATCGACAGGGGGTGACATAGGGTCCTCCGGCCGGTGGTCAGCCCGGAACAGGCACCATAATCTTCCCGTTGAGCCCTGGCCACGGATTGGCACCTGCCATGCTCTGGCGGGTCGGCGCGACGCGCCGGGTGGGGCTGTCGCGTGCCGACCCGATCACCCTCACCCGCCGGCTTCGCTCGGCGACCTCGCCCGCGCGCAGCACGCGCGCAGTGTCATTGCCGCACCGTTCCGGGACCTTGCAGCGGCACCACCCTTCCCACCAGCCGGTTGCCGATGAGCTCGGCGCCGGTCTGCGTCAGGTTGTGCACGAAATCCGTCGGATTCGGCAGCAAACTGGTAAAACTGTTGTCGCGGATCACCAGCGAGTCCGTCGGGTTGCGCACGCCCTCCTCGCCGATCGCCACCGCGGTGGTGTCGTTGTCGGTGTGCGGCCCCTTGCTCAGCGTGTTGTGCTCCATCAGCAGGTCGCCGCCGTTCGGCACATCGACCAGGTAGCTCGAGTGCCCGGCCGGGCCGTCGGAAATGGTGTTGTTGCGCAGCACGGTACGCAGCGCGCGCGACTTGATGTCGTGGCCCTGGTGCGTGTCGGTGAAGCGCGAATCCGTCACCTCCAGCAAGCCGATCGAACCGACATAGATGCCGTGCGCGCAGGCCGCCTGGCAGGTGCCGTTGCCGCGGAACGTGCTGCCGACGATCCGGATGGTCGTGCGCGACCCGCCGCCGGCCAGAATGCCCTCCTCATTGTCGATGAAGCGGCTGTCTTCGACTGTCAGGTTGCCGCCCTCGGCACGGATGCCGGCACCGTTGTGATCCGCCACGGCGGCATGGGTGAAGGTGATGCCGCGCACCGTGACGTCGTTGCCGTTGATGACGAAAATCGCCTTGCCCTCGCAGGTTCTTCCGGCGAACACCACGCCCGGCGCGCGTGCCGCGATGGTGAGCCGGCTGGCGCGCCACACAGCGCAGTCGTCATAGGTGCCGGGGTCGATCAGCACGGTATCGCCATTGCGCGCTATCCGCGCCGCCTGGCTCGGCAGCTTCAGCGCGTGACCGGGGCCGACCTTCAGGGTGCCTCCGCCGTTGACACCGATGGTGACCGGACCGCCGCAACCGGCAAATACCAGCGCCACCAACAGGCCGCCGAGCAATGCGGGGCGTGCGTGCATCGGACCAATCTCCATCATGGCAACGCCGGCCGCCAGGCATCGGCGAATCCGCGCACGCGCGGCAACAGGATCATGCCCCACGCGCTCGGCAGTTGTCCCACCTTCACATGCACCAGCGCCGGCGCATTCAACGCGAAGGCCTGGTGCAGCGCCGCTTCCAGTCGTTCAGGCGTGTCGGCGCGAAACGCCGCCATGCCGAAGCTCTCGGCGAATTTCACGAAATCCGGGTTGGTCAGGTCGCAGGCGATGAGCCGGTTGCCATAATGCTCCTGCTGGATGCGCCGCACGTTGCCGAACGCGCCGTCATCGAACACCACGACGACCACCGGCAGGTTGTGACGCATCGCGGTGGCGAGTTCCGCCGCCTGGTACATGAAGCCGCCGTCGCCGGTCGCCAGCACCACCTTGCGTCCCGGCGACGCCGCCTGCGCGCCGAGCGCCGTGCCATAGCCCCAGCCGAGCGTGTCCTGATATCCGGGCGAGAGAAAACTCCGCGGCGCCGGCACGGGAAATGCCAGCCGGCTGGCAAAGCCGACCTGAGTCACTTCCTCCACATAGATGCCGTCGTCAGGCAGCGCCGCGCGGATCGCCCGCAAGAAGCCCAGTTGCGGCGCGATCCGCGTCAGGCGCTGGGCGAATGCCGCGTGCACCGCGGCCAACTCCACAGCGCGGTCCCGCGCGTGATTGTGCGCCGGCAGCTCGGCCAGCAGCGCGCGCAGCACCGTAACGGCGTCGCCGACCAACCCGCAAGCGGGACGACGGAAGCGATTGATCTCCTCCGGGTCGATGTCCAGCCGGACGATCGGCAGCTTGTCATCGACGCCCCACACGCTCTGCTGCCAATAAAGCCGCGTGCCGATCGCCAGCACCGCGTCGGCGTCTTTCCACAGCGCGTGGCCCTCGGTGAACGACATCGCCAGCTCATGCGTGGTCGGAATCACGCCGCGGCCACGGCGGAACGAGGTCACCGGCGCCCGCAGCGCCTCCGCCACCGCAAGAACCTCGGCGCCGGCATCCAGCGCGCCGCCGCCCACCACGATCAACGGTTTTTCCGCCGCGCCCAACAGTTCGGCGGCGCGCCGCACCGCCGCCGCATCGATCGGCGGCACTGCCGGCGGCGCGATCGGCGGGAAAGAAACTTCGCCCTCGATCCCCCACACGTCGATGGCGCATTCCAGCGCCACCGGACCCGACCGGCCGCCGCACGCCATGCGGATCGCCTCGGCGACCAGCGCCGGCGCTTCGTGCGGCGTGCGGATGCGCGCGGCATGGCGGGTGATGTGGCGCAACAGGCCGAGCTGGTCGTGGATCTCGTGCAGGTGGCCGTGCCCCTGGTCGATGGCGAAGGAGGCGATCTGCCCGACCAGCGCGATCACCGGCGCGCCCATGCCATAGGCGGTGAGCAGGGCGGCGGATGCGTTCAGCAACCCCGGGCCGGGCACCACGGCGAAAGCCTGCGGCTTGCCCGTGGCCAGCGCGGCGCCGAGCGCCATGTAGGCGGCGGTTTGCTCGTGCCGCGCATGGATCACCCGCATCCGGTCGCCGGCGCGTTGCGCCGCATCGAACAGGTGGTCGTTGTGCACGCCGGGCAGCGCGTACAGCGTGTCGATGCCATGTTGCAGCAGGCTCTCGATCACTGCCTCGGCGGTCGTCAATCGTGCCATTTTTTCGCTCGTCTCCATGCGTCACGGTGACTATAGCGCTGGTTCTCGTGTCGCGGGCCGGTCGCGCGTCCAGACGAGGGCAAGTTCGTGCTTGTTGTGGAACAGGTGCATCAATCTTCCGCCGGAGATCGCTGCGAGCGCATCGGCGGTGGTGTGGTCCGTGTGGCCCTGGAACTTGATCGTGCAGCGGCCTTCACCGCTGGCGCGGCGAACTCCTGCGGCGCGGATTATGGTGCGCCGCGGCGGCGGCACGAGTGACGCCGCTTGTGCATCAGGATGGCGCGGGACGCGGAGAAGTTGCTGTCCCTCCTTCAAGGGCGACTATCTGGCGCATCCGTTGGCCTCGGCGATCCCTCATGCTAGACTAACCCATCTTCGTCCAGTGATGCTGCGATGCGCACGATCAACATCCACGAAGCCAAGACCCATCTGTCCCGTCTGGTCAACCAGGTTGCCGCGGGCGAGCCGTTCGTCATCGCCAAGGCCGGCAAGCCGATGGCGAAGGTCGTGCCGCTCGACGCACCGGTCAGGACCGTGATGCGCCGCCTCGGGTTCATGGAAGGCCAGGGCACCGTGCCTGACGATTTCGACGAAATCGCGCGCGACGAAATCGAGCGGCTTTTCGCTGGCGGATAGTGAAGCTTCTGCTC
>DATLQW010000173.1:0-22894 GCA_035535035.1 Acetobacteraceae bacterium | reverse complement strand
ACCGGCCGGCGGCGGCCGGTGGTCAACTCGCAATGACATGGGGTCGCGACGACACAGTACTCGCGATGACATGGTGCTCGCGATGACATGGTGCTCAGTTCCCGCACGCGCGTGCGCGTGCGTGTGTGTGTCTTTCGGGCGCCCGACATAAGACCATTCTTGCTTTGCCGCGTGCCGCACCGGACGGCCAGGACGCGCCAATGCCCTGCGTCACTCGTACCGCGAGGTGGCGCGAGGGCCGTCGAGCGAACAGCGTGCGTGTGCCGTCGCCGTGGGTTCAGGGCGGGCCGGTGGCGACCGCGACGGCCGGTGCACCGGCCGCCGCTGACGAACCGAACGGATCGATCGGTTCCTCGCCGATAAAGAACCCCAGCACCCGGCGGATCGTCTCCCGCTTGCAATCCCACCAGTGCCAGTTGCTGGTGGGACGCCGGTCCTGCTCCTGGCCGAACGCCGCCTCGCGGCGGGACCTCTCCTGCAGCATGCTGGCCAGGCTGCCGCCGAAGCAGCGCATGATCTCGAACAGCGTGTTCCAGAATGGGCCGGTGCAGAAGCCGGGCACCACGCCGAGATCGAGGCAGATGGCGACGATGGTGTGGCCGATCGGACGGCGGCGCACGTCGGCCTCGAGTTCCTCCAATGTGGGCATGAACAATTCGGGATCGTTCCAGCCGGCGGGGCGGGACGGCCGCGCCGCAGCCTTGTGTGCAGCCGGCGCGGCTGCAGGATCGACCGATTGTCCCGCGTCCGGAACGGCTTGTGGCTCGACTGAGGCCGGCGGCACCGCATCCGGGCGGCGGCGTTGCACGATTGCCACATCGCGGCCGCTGGCGGCGCGCGCCAGCAACACCCGCTCCAGGGCCAGGGCGCGCAGGATGCCGCGGTTCAGGTGGGCGAGGATTGCGGCAAGCCTTGCAGTGCCGAAGCAGACCGCGATGGAGGCGAAATTGGGGGCGGCGGCGCGCTGTTGGGCGGTGTCTGTGAGATGGCGGCCGTAGCCGAGCAGGGTGCGCACGGCGTGGAGGAGTGTGGCGATGCGCTCGGGCACGGTCCGGCCGGAGCGATCCTGTGCAGGATCGGGTTGGGCAGGCCGGAAGGCGATGTCGGGCGCGTCGGACATGGATAGAGTGACTAACCTATGACGTGGCGATTGTCAAGCGAATTGTTTGCCAATGGATGAGCGGCGTTCATTCACTTGCCGCGCCTGACTGTGATATGGCGCGGGATGCTGCGGGCGGCGGCGGCGGCGGCTGTTAGTGGCTGGGCGGAGTAAGACGGAGTCCGCCAAGACGCCGGGTCCGCTGAGCGAATGCGCAGCGGACCCGGCGTCTCGCACCAACCGGTGAGAAGAGCAACTCATCATGCGTGTGACCGCCGCAAGCAGGTAGGGTGGAAACGCGAAGCGCATTCCGTCAGCTCGATGGCGGAATGCGCTTCGATTTTCCGCCCTACCTGATTACGCCGCGCCGGTGCGGTACGTCGTTCTCTCCGCCGGTTGGGATCACACGATGCCGGCAACGGTTTTGCTTGCAACGATCAGTTGGCATGATTCAACGGTCAGGCCGCGGAACCGACGGCGCAGGGCGGCAGCTCCGCCTGCCCGTATGTGTGCCGGCTCCGCGCCCGGACGCCTCCCCTCGCAAACCCCGGCCGGCGGCTTCATATTTCCTGACGCAGGAGCCACCGTCATGTCCGTCATTGCCAGTATCCCCTCCCCCTCGAACCGGTGCCCGACCGGCTGTCCGATGCTGTTGCTCACGTCGAACGGCGCGACGGCCGTGTTGTGCTGACCCGTGACGGAAAGCCGGTTGCGGCTGTCGTGCCGATCGCCGACCTCCGCATCCTTGAAGAAGACGACGCGGAGGACGAGTACTGGTCTCGCGTTGCCGATGAAGCGGTCATGCAATGGGAGGCAGAAGGCCGGCCGGCTGGTATCCCCATGGAAGACATCGCCCGCGAGCTGGGCGTCGATCTCAACGCCAATCCGTGACCTGGCGTGGTGAGCGTCCAAAACGGAATGATCCGCCGATGTGCACAGCCGGTTTCCTTAATGCGGGCCGTTCCGCGGTGGCGGTACGCCCCACCTTTTCGTTGGTCGCCTTGGATAGCGTTCCGTGCTAGGCTGTTGTGATGGAAAACCATGCGCCCGCCGATGATCCTGTCTTGCAGCGCTTGAGAGCCGCGCTGCGGGGAATCTACGGCGACCAGATCGATCGCCTGGTACTGTTCGGCTCGCGCGCGCGCGGCGAAGCGCGCCCCGATTCCGATTACGACATAGCCGTCTTTCTCAAGCGACTTCCCGACGCCTGGAAGGAGCGGTTTCGCCTTGCCGGTCTCCGGGTTGATTTTTTCGATGAGACCGGCGCTTTCATCGATGCAAAGCCTTACCCCGCAACGGCCTATCGTGACCGCACGCCGCTTATGCATGAGATCAGACGGGATGGTCTGGACTTATGAAAGCCGAGTCTGCCGCTTTCCTGGATTAAGCCGGCATTGTGCTTGTCCGCGCCGATCTCATGCTGTCGGTCAGCCTTAATGAAGATGCGGCGCGGGTCGCCTATCTTGCCGGTTTTCACATGGCGCAGGCTTACAGCTTCGAACGTACATGGGAAACCTCGAAATCGTACCATGGCGTGCAAACCGAATTTTTACGGCTGTCCAAAGACGATGCGAGCGTCGATCATCAGTTGCGACGGTTTCTCTCGCAGTCGTATGAATTCAAATCAGTAGCCGACTATGGCACCGGCCCGGAGGCTGCGACATCCGCCGCGGAGGCCGCCGATGCTGTCGCAACGGCCAGGCGGTTTGTGAGCCATTTTCGCGAGCTGATTGTTGCCGCTGGTCCTGGCAATGGGCCGACGGATACGATCTGATTCTCGAAAATCCCGAGGTCGGCGGCAACCTGATCCAGCGATGGAACGGCCCCATGCAACCCCGACCGAGGCCGCGATCACGGCAACCGTGTTGGTCGCGATGGTTGAGGCGGTGTCGCCGCTGTTCACCGCAACCGGGATGGACACGCCCATCAAATACAGCGGCAACGTGCCGGCGGCAGTCGCCGGGCCGGTGAAGCAGATGCTGCCGATCGCAGCGGTGCCGGCTCCGGCGTCTGCCAGCGGCCCATAGGGCAATCGCACTTAAGCGGTATGGGCGCCGCGTGATGCAACCCCGCTCGTCCAAAGCAAGCCGCGGCAAAGCAATCAAATAAGCTTTCAACACGGAACCGCTCCGTGCTGCTCCGTGGTTCTTCGTGGTCTCCGTGTTAAATGCTTGCGACAGAACGGCCCGCACGGACCGCATGGCGTTATCCGACATGACCGCTCCACGCCAGCAAGACCGGTTCGCGAGCGTCGCCGTTTGTCGCCGCAAACCGTCCGTGCGGAGCGATCTCCGCACTATGAGCGACGCAGGGCAGTAGCGCCGCCCGCCCACAGCGCGGGCTCCGGTCGGGCGTAGCCAACCAGACGGCCCAGTCGGCATCGGTCGCGACGACGCACGAGACGGTGGAGCGGCAGTCGGCCAAACCCACCGGACCACGCGTTGATGCCGGGGTGACAGAGTTGAGTGAGATGACGATCGGTCGAACCGACGATCCGGAGAACCCGTTACTCGCAGCGGCCGGCCAACCAGGCCGCGTCATTGTTTGCGGCTCGATCGCGGAACCCACCTGGGCCAGCGGCCATGCAGCCGCGCCAACAGGCCGGACACATAACCGCAATCGAACCGCCCGTCAGATTGCCTCATCTTTGCTCTTGCATCCGGGGGGCCGTCCACACATGCGAGGAGCGATAGCGGCGAAGCAGTCTCCCGCTCGGTGAGCCGCGGTCCTGCGTCATCGGGCGGGAGATTGCTTCGTCGCTCCGCTTCTCGCAATGACATGGTACTCGGTTCCCGCGTGCGTATGTCAGGCTTTAGGGCGCCTGGTATCAGTCACGCTCGAAGTCCTGGTCGGAGATATCCAGTGGCGGAACCTGGCCGGGAAGTTCCGGCGGAATGGCCAGCGTGCCGAGCGTGGATAGCTCGGCAAACGACGGAAAACGCTGCGCCCGCATGCCGGCGGCGAAGCTGTTGCAGGCGCGGCTCCACAACTCGCCGATGGCGTAGTCGGGCCGATAGGCGCCGCCCGGGAGTCCGCCGACCAAAGCCTCCCCCCCTGGCGCCAGATACACCGTGGCCGCGGTCACGCCGCCGCGGTCACGCAACTTGACCACCATCGGCTGGCCGCTGCGGTTCTCGATCATGGTCTGGCCCGCGCCGGCACCGTGACGGGCCAGTATCTCGCCGTTCGCGGGCGGTGGTCCCGAGTTATAGGTGCAATACGCTTGGCGTGCCTCCGCCACGTTGCCGGGCTCAAGCCGGTAGGCATCCATGAAGCCGGTCGCGGTATCGGTCAGGCGGATTTCCACCAGGCCGTTCCGCCGGAGGACCCGCAACGCCTGCACGGCACTGAATGCCGGCAACTGCCCGATCGGGATGAACGCGTGCCGCTGCTGATCGTAGCGCAGGACCAGGGCAGGACCGGCGGCCGGAATCACGTAAACGTTCGGGTTGCCGATCAACCGGATCGGCCGCGGTGGCGGTGGCGGCACTTGCGGCGGCACCGAGGGCGCGGTTGCCGGCACCTCGACCGCGTAGTCCGCCGAGGGCGGCGCGTTCAGGCGCAGCACCGCCTCCCCGCCGGCGAGCAACACGATGATGCCGAGGCCCGCCCAAACCGCAAAGGGCAGGTCGGACAGCCGGGGGCCGCGGGTTTTGATGGGGCGCGGAGGCGCCGCAGGGGGATCGGGGCGGATTTCTTCGGCTCCATCGGCCACCTCGACAGACCGCAACCGATCGAGGCCGCGCGCGGCCCGGTCGTACGCGCCGCGGCGCAACGGGTCGGCCAGAACGTCATAGGCTTCCTTGACCGCCATGAACGCGGCGGCATTGCCGGTGCCTGGAATGTCCGGGTGCAGCAGCCGCGCCTTGCGGCGATACGCCGCATGGATCGCCTCGGGCGGCGCTTGGCAGCCGAGTTCCAGCCGTTCGTAGTAGCCTCGCGGATCGTGGTTCATCGGGGACCGACCATAGCAAGCCTTGGTACGTCGCGCCTCGCGGCAATCGCCCGCGCCGCGGCAAGCCCCGCGCGACGCGGGGCTGCCGGCGAAGCGGGGCTGCCGGCGAAGCGGGGTGGGTGACGCGGGGCGATTTCGCGATCAAGCTGTGGTAGGATCGCGGACTGACCGACAAAGCATGGGGAAGGGACGGAAATGCCTATCAGCGGGGATCTGCTCACCAGCACTCTGGCCGGCATCGCATTCATCGGCTGCGCGATGACCAGCGCGACGCCGGCGCCAGGCTCGCAACCGCACGCGCAGGGGCGGCGGCGCGAGGTCGTGGTCAACGGCAAACGGGTCAAGACAGTCGATGTGCACGCCCATTGCGCCGTGCCGAAGGCGATGGCGCTGGTCAACCTGCCGCTCGAAGCGCCGGGATTGCTGATGCACGACACCAGCACCCGGATCGCGGTCATGGACGCACAAGGCATCGACGTCGAGGCGTTGAGCATCAACCCGTACTGGTACCGCGCAGAGCGCGAGGTCGCGGCCCAACTGATCAAACTCCAGAACGAGACGCTGGTGGAATTCTGCGCCGCCAGCCCCGACCGGTTCGTCGCCTTCGCGACCGCCGCGTTGCAGCATCCCGAGCTCGCCGCGGAACAGGTCGAATACGCGGTCAAGACGCTCGGCTTCCGCGGCGTCGGCGTCGGCGGCAGCGTCGCGGGCGAGGAGCTGGCCAATCCCAGGTTCCATCCGTTCTGGGCCAAGTGCGAGGAGCTCGGCGTGCTCGTCTTCATGCACCCGCTCGGCACCCGCGAACTGGAGCCGAGCGGCCGGCTTGACGGCAGTGGCCTGTTGACCAACACGATCGGCAACCCGCTGGAAACCACCATTGCGTTGTCGCACCTGATCTTCGAGGGGACGCTCGACCGGTTTCCCGGGCTCAAGATTTGTGCCGCGCATGGCGGCGGATTCCTGCCGTCCTACGCCAACCGGTCGGACGCGGTGACACGATGCTTCCCCGACCGGGTCGGCAAGCTGCCGAAGAAAAACCCGACCGCGTATCTCAAGGACGGGCAGCTTTATTTCGACACGATCGTGTTCACGCCCGAGGCGTTGCGGCACCTGATCGCGGAAACCGGTTCCGGCCAGATCATGATCGGCACCGACTACCCGTTCCCGTGGACCAGCACCGAGGTGGATCTGGTGCTGAACACGCCGGGATTGAGCGACGCCGAGCGGATCGCGATCCTCGGCGGCACCGCGGCGCAATTGCTCGGCATCGCTGCCTGATGGGGCATCCTGGCCTGGCGGCGCTGCCGGGCCAGGATGCCGGCTGCCAAATGTCCACCGCGGCGACGCCACTTCTATTCCCGGATCGCCTTGAAGGATCGCTGGACTCGCAAGCCTGCATCCGGTCGGCAAAGGCACACGGGGACGGCTGCAGAACGCGATCGCAACACACAGGTTGACTTATTGCCCTTCCGCGCGGGAACACCAAATTCCTCCGGCGAGGGGCACATGACCGTCATGGGGAGACCATCGATGACCGTCTGGGAACCGCGCATGCTCAGCATCCTGCGCATTATGACCGGCCTGCTGTTCATGGAGCACGGCCTGTCCAAGCTGTTCGGGTTTCCGTCGGCCGCCATGCACCCGGCATTCCTGACGCTGTTTTGGTTCGCCGGGATACTGGAGTGCTTTGGCGGCGCGCTGGTGGTGCTCGGCCTGTTCACCCGCGCAGTGGCCTTCCTGCTGTCGGGCGAGATGGCGATCGGCTATTTCATGGTCCATGCGCCTAAGAGCTTCTTCCCGCTGCTGAGCGGCGGCGAGGCGGCGGTGCTGTATTGCTTCGTGTTCCTGTATCTGTGTTTTGCCGGCGGCGGGGAATGGAGCCTGGATCGGCTGCGCAATGCGACCGGGACGTCCGCCCGCTCCCGCGCCTGACACCCGCCGGCTCGCGCGATCGACCGCACTTGGTCCGGCGGGTTCCGCGCCGGTGCGGTCGGGATCGCCGAAACCCGCTTGCGCAACGGCCGTCTGGGGTTCGGCGCGAAACCCGGCATTCCACCCCGGTGTTGATACGATGCGTCCGCGGGCGCTCGCGGCCGAGGGTTGCCGCTGGGGTCCCTCAGAAAGTTATAATGGCGCGCACCCCGACAATGAAGGCGTCCTTCAGCGGCTTGCGATTGGGGCCGGCAGGAATCCCGGCACCCGGATTGACCACGTATTGCGCATCCGGCTGCAGCGTCCACCAGGGCGCCACCTGATACTGGCAGGTGGCCTCCACGACGGTTTCGTTGCGGTCGTATGGCACGCCGGATCCGCTGAAGAACGCCAGGCCGCTGCTGAACCGCCGCGCCGCGGCGCCGATGCCTTCATACGCCACCGCGAGGCCGAACGCGTCGTTGTCCCGCCCGGCGATCGGGGCTTTCCAGTTCAGACCCGCCTCGACGAACAGGCTGCTGAGGTTGCGGTCGCCGGGCGCCCCCATGACCTGGAGGAACACCGCGACGCCCTCATGTGGATTGTCGGCCTTGCGCCAGACCGTCTGGTCCAGGATGCCGTAGAAGGCGAAATCGTGCAGGTGCCGGCGCGGCACGCCGCTGCTGGCCGGATTGGCCAGCGAGAGTCCCGTGCTGTCGTATAGCGGGTCGGCGAAACGTCCGGAGTCGAACCAGGCTCCCAGCTTGAAGACGGCCGGCAGGCCGGCGGCATCCCGGCCCGCGTTGCGGGAATACCAGAGCTCGGCAAACAGCAACGCGTGGTCGTTCAGCCGGAAGGCCGCGCCGCCGGCGTCGCGACGCTGCGGATCGCCGCCGCCGGGGGGCGCCGGATCGCCGCTGAACGCCGCGCCGACCAGGGTGATCGCGTCGCCGGGCCGGTATCTCACGCGCACGAACGGCGCGGCCATCGGGTAGTTCGGGCCGCCGGAGGGCAGATCGGTTGTCGGCACCGCCGGAAAGCCAAAGCTGGCATTGAGGAACAGCGCCGCGTCGCCGACGATCGCCATCTCGTCGGCGGCGCCCTCCTGGCCGAGCCGAACATTCAGCCGGCCGTTCAGCAGAGTCTGTTCCAGCCAAAGGTCATACAGCTTGGCGCCGCGCGTGGCCTCGATGTTGCTGACGTCCTGCAGGTTGCCGACCAGGTTGTCGGAGGGTCCGCGGCCGTGGATCTGGAAGGCATCGACGAAGAACGTCGCGCCGCTCCAGCCGGCCAGCCTGTCCAGGTCGATCTGCAGGCTGGCGGTGGTCAGGCCGTCGTACGTGGCGCCGCGCCGCCGGCCGCCCGCCGAATTGTCCCACACCTCGCTCTGCTCTTGCAGGCCGAAAACGATTCCGGAGTCCGCAAGTCGTTTGCGCAACCCGTCCCAGTCGCCCGCCAGCGTATCCTGCTCCCACAGACCTGATGCCGCCGCGGCTTGCGGCGAACCGCTCCGTGCGGCCGCGGTAACCGGCAACGCGAGCGCGACGATGGCAAAGGCCAGAAGCGACAGCCTACGAGGCATCGGTCAGCCGAGGGGGAGTCGCGGGATAGGTCGCAGCGAAACGGTCATGGCCAGGGTGACCGGCGCGGCGGCGTCAAGGCGCGCCAACGACATGCCGGCCTTCGTTTCCCCCGGACGGACCGGCGGAACGGTGGCGATCAAATCCGCGGGCCAGCGTGTGAAGATTTGCTTCACGGCCTATCCTGAACGGGATGGCGGATCGCGCGTCAGGCGCGGGGTGCGCTGCCCGCCCGGTCGCCGCCGGAGGCTTCCGCCGTATCGTCGTCCTCCGATGGCGTCCCGGTCAGTTCCACATCGGCATAGATCTCCGCCAGCCTGACCTCGATGCCGATTTCCGGGAGGCGCAGCACGGCGTCGTCACCGGCGACAATTTCGCTGATCCGGTCCTCGCCCTTGCGCACGAACACGATGGCGGCGGCGTGCGTCTGCTCCAGGATGACGTAGCGCTGGATGGATACTGTGGCGCGGTATTCCGCGTTCTTCTCCACCAGATCGGTATTGGCCGTGCCGTCGCTGAGCACCTCGAAGACGACGACCGGGTCGGTGACCACGGTTTGCCTGGGAAGCATCGGCGTGCAAACGACGAAGGCGTCCGGGTAGCGGATGCGCCCGACGACCTCGATCTTGAGGTCGCTGCCGTGCGGGCGGCACGGCTTGCCCCGCAACTGGCTTACAAGAGCCGCATGCAGGTTCATCTGGATGCCATCATGCGCGGCGGTCCCGCCGGTCACGGCAACCGGCTGGAATCCGTCAAACTCGAAACGCAACGCCTGGCGTTCCTCCCAGGCGAGGAACTGCCGCAGAGACATTGTCCGGCGCAGTGCGACGTTCATGCTCCAAGCGCCATTTCAGGCCGGCGTGCCGCACCGCGGCCGCGCACGGCCACCAGGGCGCGCCGCGCCCCGGGGCCGTGCGCCACGCAGCCTGTCACAGCGCGGCCATCACCGATTCGGCCTTGCTTACGTCGAATCCGCCCGGCGGCTCGACGGCGAGGTGCGTCACCTTGCCGTCCTCCGCCACCAGCGCATAGCGCTGGCTGCGCCAGCCCATGCCGCGCGCGTTGAGGTCGAGTTCCAGGCCGAGTGCCTTGGCGAACGCCGCGGCCCCGTCGGCCAGCATCGTCACCTTGCCGTCGGTTCCCTGGTCCTTGCCCCAGGCGCCCATCACGAACGCATCGTTCACCGCGATGCAAGCGACGGTATCGACGCCTTTTGCCTTGAAGGCCCCCGCGTTCTGCACGAATCCGGGCAGGTGCTTGGCGCTGCAGGTCGGCGTGAAGGCCCCCGGCACCGCGAACAGCACAACCTTCTTACCCTTGAAGACGTCGTCCGTGGAGACCTCTTTCGGTCCCTCCGGCGTCGCCATCATCAGCTTCATGGACGGAATGGTATCGCCGACCTTGATTGTCATGGGCTCCCTCGCTTCCCGTTGGTGGGCTGGCAGGCGAGACTCCTAGCCTCCCCGGCGTCCTCTGTCACGCCGGGCGCCGGCGCAGCGCGGCGACATCCCGCTGTCGCGACATCCCGCTTGCGTCGCGGGACGGGCGGCGCCAGATTCGCCGCCATGGCACAGAGTCCTGGCAAAGCGGCGCGCCCCTCCCCGCAATCCGAGACGGACACCCCGGAGGATACGGCGGCGGCCTCGCGGGCGGCGTTGCGCGCGACCGGAAAGCGTGACGCCGTGGCGGCGGAAGGCTTCCTGACCGGGCAGTTGCTGGTGGCCATGCCGGCCATGGCCGATCCGCGCTTCGCACAGAGCGTCATCTATGTCTGCGCCCATACGGCGGACGGGGCGATGGGGCTGGTGGTGAACCGCCCGATCGTCAAGCCGAGCTTCGACGAGCTGCTGCGCCAGCTCGAAGTGGCACCGGTGCCGCCGGTGCGGCGCATCCGGCTGTGCTCCGGCGGACCGGTGGAAAACGGCCGCGGCTTCGTACTGCACACGCTGGACTGGACCGGCGAGGGCAGCCTGCGCGTCAACGACGCCCTGGCGCTGACCGCCAGCCTCGACGTACTGAAGGCGATTGCCGGCGGCGGCGGTCCGCGCAAGGGACTGCTGGCGCTGGGCTATGCCGGGTGGGGGCCGGGCCAGCTCGACAACGAGATCCAGCAGAACGCCTGGCTGTCGGTGCCGGCCGAGGAGACGCTGGTGTTCGACACCGGCCACGACACCAAGTGGCACCGCGCGCTGGCGACCCTGCGCATCGACCCGCTGCTGCTGTCCAGCGCGGCGGGACACGCCTGATGCGCCGAGCCTGCATCATCGACCCCGGGGCGTTAACCCTTCGGTAGCCGGTCCGGGCGCATCGTGTGCGTGCAATCCGTTGCACCAGCCCGGAGGCACGCAGCATGCCGACCAGCGTCATAACCGAGCAGCCGGTTCTGGCTGGGGTCACCGAGATTTTTCGCGCGGTGTTCAACGACCCGGACCTGGAGCTGACCTCGCGTTCCACTGCGGACGAGGTTCCGGGCTGGGACTCGATGACCCACATAACCCTGATCGTGGAGGCCGAGTGCCGCTTCGGCATCCTGTTCCAGGCGGCGGAAATCGAATCCTTGTACAGCGTGGGCGAACTGGTGCGGGCGATCGAAGCGAAGCGCGCACCGGCCGCTGGCGGCGCTTCGTGGCCGGCGGCCGGCAGCCGGAGCAGCAGCGCCTGACCGCCGGCGCGCTTCGTGCTGTTCAACTCCTATGTGTTCGTCGCGGCATTCCTGCCGCTGACGCTGGGTGGCTTCGCCCTCGCGTGCCGCCTCGGCCGGCTGCCTGCCGCGCTGTTCCTGCTGTTCGCCTCGCTGGTGTTCTACGGCTGGTGGAATCCGCGCTTCCTGCCGCTGCTGGCCGCCTCGGTCGGGGCCAACTACGCCGCGTCGGCGCTGATCATGCGCTGTGCCGCGCGGCCGCGCTGGCAGAGCGCCATCCTGACGGGAGCGGTCGCGGGCAATCTGGCGGCGCTGTTCTGGTGCAAGTACCTCGCCGCGGTGCTGTGGTTCCTGCGCGCGCATGGCATCGCCGACATGGCCCTGGCCGATCCGGCGCTGCCGCTCGGCATCAGCTTCTTCACCTTCACGCAGATCGGGTTCCTGGTGGATTGCCGGCAGGGCCAGGCGAGGGAGCCCTCGCTGCTGAACTATGCGATGTTCGTCAGCTTCTTTCCGCACCTGATCGCCGGGCCGATCCTGCATCATCGCGAGATCATGCCGCAATTCGCCGATCCGGCGACCTGGCGGCTGCGCGGCGAAAACCTGGCGGTCGGCAGCGCGATCTTTCTGATTGGCCTGCTGAAGAAGACGCTGCTGGCGGATCCGCTGGCGCCGATCTCCGCGGCCGGCTACGCCCATCCGGCGGGGCTGACGCTGTTCCCGGCGTGGCACGCCGCGCTGGCCTATTCGTTGCAGCTATATTTCGACTTTTCCGGCTATTCCGACATGGCGATCGGCCTCGCCCGGCTGTTCAACCTGCGCTTTCCACTGAACTTCCACTCGCCATACCAGGCGCAGAGCGTGATCGACTACTGGCAGCGCTGGCACATGACGCTGACCCGTTGGTTGATGCTGTATCTGTATAACCCTCTGGCGCTGCGCATCGCCCGGCGGCGTGTCGCGCGCGGGCTGCCGGCCGATCGCGCGGCGCGCACCACGTTGCGCGGTTTCGCGACGATGGTGGCGTTCCCGACCATGGTGACCATCGGCCTGGCCGGGATTTGGCACGGCAGCGCGTTCACCTTCGTTGTGTTCGGGCTGCTGCACGGCGTGTATCTCTGCATCAACAATGCCTGGCGGCTGTGGCGGCCCGGGCCGAGTTCAGCGGCGTGGCCCGCGGTGGTGGCGCGCGTGGCGTTGACCTATGGCTGCGTCCTGGTCGGATCGGTGGTGTTTCGCGCGGCGTCGCTGGCGGATGCCGGGGCAATGCTCGGCGGCATGCTCGGCCTGCGCGGGTTGTCGGCCAGCGTGCCTGATCGTCACGCGGTGGCGGGTATCCTGTGGCTGGCGGCTCTGTATGCGATCGTATGGGGTGCGCCGAATACGCAGCAGATCATGCGCGCGCACGCCGCCGCGCTGGGCCGTGCCGCGGCGGGACCGTGGCCGCGCGTGATCTGGCATCCGACATTGCCCTGGGCGGTGGCGTTTGGCGCCGCCGCGACGCTGGGGCTGCTGTCGATCGGCGGGACCGGCGAATTCCTGTACTACCGGTTCTGACGCCGTGGTCTCCGCGCGGCACTATCTGGCCACGCTGGCGGCCGTCATGGCGGCGGCCTTCCTGTTGGTCTGGGTGTGGGTGGCGGTGGCGCCGCTGGCTTATCTCGATGCGGAATATCCGGTCTGGCGCGCCAAGCTGGCGATGCTGCGGCGCTGCGATCTGGGCGACGTCCTGGTGGTCGGCGATTCGCGGGCCGCCGTTGCCGTGATGCCGGCACTGTTGCCGGTGAAGACCACCAATCTGGCGGTCGGCGGCGGCATGCCGATCGAGGCCTATGTCGCGGTGGCGCGCGCCCTGGCCTGTCCGGTGCCGCCGCGGTGCGTGGTGATCTCGCTCGATGCCGCACATTTCGCCGTGCCCGACCTGTTCTGGGAGCGCACGGTGAAGTTCGGCTTCGTCGGGCCGGCGGACCTGGCCCTGCTGCGCCGCCTGGAACGCGAGACGGGCGACGACTCGCTGGCGACCCCCAAGGTTCCCGACGGCCTGCCCGCTTCGCTGCGTGGCTGGCTGTATGCCTGGAGGTTTCCGCCGCTGTATTTCAGCAGCCTGGCCAAGGGCGGCCTGTTCCTGCGGCTGTGGCGCAATCGGGCGGCGTACGCGACCACGCTTGCGGCGCGGGGCCAGTATTTCTTCGGCCGCAACGACGGCTCCTCGACGGTGGCGATCGAGGGACACATGGCGACGTTCGTGCCCTTGCCGGTGCTCGATCGCTATTTCGACCGCATGTTGGCATTGCTGGCGGCGCGCGGAATCTCCGCCGATTTCGTGGCCATGCCGATGAACCAGGCGACGGCGCGCGCGGTGCTGCCCGGCGTGCGGGCCGGGTTCGCCGCCTATCTCGCACGCTACGCGGCGAAATACCCCAACTTTCACGTGGTGGGGCCGCCGATGCCTGCCTGGCCCGACCGTTATTTCGGCGACGGATTTTCCCACCTCAATCCGCGCGGCGCGGCGCTGCTGAGCGCGCGATTCGGCCAATGCCTGCAAGCGCTGCTGCAACAGGCGAACAATCCCGACTGCGTGCCGAATCTGGTGGAACGACGCGCGCCATCCTTGCGTGATCGCGGTCGCGACGACGGCGGGCATGCGGCATTTCCGCGGCTTGCGTCACAGGCGAACGGCAGCCGATCGCCGTGATGCGTGCGGCAAAGCACGCTCTCGGCCTTATGGCGAACCCTGTCGCAAAGCGGACCCGGGAGGTGGCGAACCGTAGCGGTCTGAAAGCAGGGCCGCGGTCCGAGGCAGGCGAGCAGCGTGCCGTTGTGAGGCAGCCCTGCGAAACAGGATGACGGCCTGCCTGACCTCCGTGCCGACCGGCGATCCCCCGGTTCGCGCACCCGGTTCGGTTCCGGTTCGGTCACCGAGCGGCCAGCCGCGCGACCTCCATGTCACGCGACATCCATGTCATTGCGAGGAGCGGAGCGACGAAGCAATCTCCCGCCTGACGAGCCGCGGTCCTGCGTCATCGGGCGGGAGGTCGCTTCGCCGCTCCGCTCCTCGCAACGACATGGTATTCGCAACGACATGGTACTTGATACTCGCAATGACATGGTGCTTGGTTCCCGCACGCGTACGTCAGTCTTTAGGGTGCCTGGTAGGACATGCGCCACGCGGCCGGCGATCATGCCGGAGAATGCGGCCAGCCGAACGCCGCGTGAACGGCTGCAATGGCCACACCAGCAACGATCTTCATTGCAAGCCACTTTCCAGCCGGGGTCGGTTGCCTCTACGGTGTCGTTGCGGCCGACCCGTAACGCGGGAAACCAGCATGACCGATGCCGAACTGCGCTTGCTGCTGCGCGATTGCCTGCTGTTGTGGGATGTGGACGGCCGGGTCGCGGCCGGCGACGACGGCTTGACGATCGATACGCCGGACGGCCGGTTTGAATTGCGGCGCGCCGCGCCGGAGCAACGTCCGGTGCGCTGGCTGTTGCAGACTCCCATGCGCGCCGCCGCCGGCCGGCCGCCGCGTGTCGCGCCCTCGATCGTCGCGGCGCTCAGCGCGTTGCGCAACGCGCTGGGCGGGACCGGCGGGGCGTCGCTGCGGATCGGCGTTCAGTAGGCGTCGGGCGGAATCACGTTCTGCGGCTTGGGTCCCAGCAAGGCGGCGCGCATCGTTTCGGCGGATTTGACGCGGATGTCATTCCAGGCTTCGGGCGTGTGGAACGCCGAGTGCGGTGTGATGATCAGCCTTCCCTCGGTCCACGGTTCGCGGGCGCGGTAGGCGCGCAGCAGTTCTGGCTCCGGCTCGACGGGCGGCTCGACCGGCAGCACGTCCAGGCCCACGCCGGCGAGATGGCCGCTCTTCAGCAACGTGGCCACCGCATCGACATCGACGATCGGTCCGCGCGCCGTGTTCACCAGCACCGCGCCCTTCGGCAGGAGGGAAAGCTGTGCCAGGCCGAGCATGCCGCGCGTCTCCGGCGTCAGCGGGGCGTGTACCGACAGGACGTCGGCGACGTGCAGCAGATCCGCCAGCGTGGCGGCGCGGCCGACGCCGACGCCGAGTTCGACGCCGTTCGGCAGGTTGGGATCGTAGAACACGACGCGAAACCCCAGTGCCTTGGCGCGCAGCGCGACGGCGGTGCCGATGCGGCCCAGGCCGACGATGCCGAAGCTTTGCACGCCGGAGCGGCGCACCAGCGGATCGAGGATATAGCGCCACGGTGCCGGCGGATTCTTGCGCTGCGCCTCGAGATGCAGCAGCAGGCCGCGGCGCATCGCCAGCGCCAGCGCGATGGCGTGGTCGGCCACCTCGGTGGTGCCGTAGTCGGGCACGTTGAGGATCATGATCTGGCGCTCAGCCGCGGCCTTGCGGTCCAGGTTGTCGTAGCCGACGCCCATGCGGCAGATCGCGCGCAGCCGCGGGAAACGCGGCAGGTCGGCTGCGGTGACCTTGTAGCGCAGAATCATCAGGCCCTCGGCCGCGGCGCAGTCCGCGTCGGACAGGTCGGCCAGTGAATTGGTCGGTTGCGGGAAGATCACCCGCGCGTCGGGGCCGTAGATGCGGCGTTCCACGCTGTCGTCGGGGTAGATGTTCTCGGAATACAGCACGGTGACGGTCATGACGCGGGCGTTCCCTCCGGTTGGCGGGCCACGGCTAGCGCGTCCGGCGCGGGAAGGCCAGGGAAGGCGCCGGTGGCGACCCGATCAAGCCATGCTCCCGGTTGCACATCCGTGGGTGTCAAGAGGTGCATAGTCGCCCCCTCAAGGGGAGGGGGAGCGATCTTTCCCCCATCCGGCGTATCCCGACGCTTATCGGGCCAGGCCCAGCCGTGTCAGCCCGCAGTGGGTACCGACCCGCCCGGCCGCGGCGGCGCACCGGGCGACGCGATCGAGCTTCCCCTCACGATTTGCAGCGCCGTGCCCACCATCGCGCCGATGTTGCCCAGCTCGGCCGGGATGATCATCGTCGTGCTCTGCTTGGCGAGATTGCCCCATTGGTCAATGAAGCTCTTGGCGAGCTGCATCTGCAGCGCCTCGATGCCGCCTTCGACGACCGCCGCCGTGGCGATGGCGCGGATCGCATCGGCGGTGGCCGCGGCGACCAGGGCGATGGCCCTGGCTTCGCCCTCGGCGCGCAGGATCTCGGCCTGCTTGCGCCCGTCCGCGAGGTTGATCTCCTGCTGCTGCTGGCCCTCGGAGGTGTTGATCTGCTGCTGGCGCTGGCCTTCGGACCGGAAGATCAGCGCGCGCTTTTCGCGTTCCGCGGTGATCTGCAACTCCATGGCGTGCAGGATTTCCTGCGGCGGCGTAATGTCCTTGATCTCGTAGCGCAACACCTTGATACCCCAGTTGACCGCTGCCTCCTCCACCGCCGAAGCGACCGCGGCGTTCAGCAACTGCCGCGACGACAGCGCCTGGTCGAGATGCAGCTTGCCGATTTCCGAGCGCATGCTGGTCTGTGCCAACTGCATCGCCGCGACCAATGGACTGCTCGAGCCATAGGCCGCCTTCACCGCATCGGTGATTTGCAGATAGAGGAAGCCATCGACGGTGAGCGTGGTGTTGTCGAGCGAGATGCAGACCTGCGGCGGCACCTCCGAGGGCACTTCGCGCAGGTCAAAGTGGTAGGCAACGCGATCCATGAACGGCACCAGGACATTCAGCCCCGGCGAAAGGGCGCGGTGGAACCGGCCGAGGCGCTCGACGATCCACGATTGCTGCTGCGGCACGATGCGCAGCATCGAGCGCAGAATGGCAAAGGCGACCAGCAGAAGCAGAACCAGCGGCAGGAGCGAGCTCAGATAGGTGATCGCCACGTCGTTTCCCCTCAAGTGCCTGTTGTCTGCAACGGGCTACGTCTGCGCCACTTTGGGCGGCGAGACCAGATGCAGCAGCTTGTCGGCCTTGCGCACGATGACGGCGGTATCGCCGGGAACGAGAACGGCGCCGTCATCCATCACGGCCTCCCAGCTCGTGCCGCGATAGCGCACCATGAGGCGGTTGTCCCGCGGCGAAACACTGTGCACCGACACGGTCTGGCCGATGTCGAAATCCGCCAAGGGCTTGCCGCGCGCGCGTTTCCGCCGAGACAGCATGACCGTGGCCATCAGTATCGCGCACAAGAGCAGAAATACCACGATCAGCAGGTCGTCCCGAATCCAGAAGCCGATCAGGGCGGTGAGCAGGGCGGCAACGGCGACGCCGGCAAGATAAAACGTGCCGGTGTGCAACTCGACCAGCGCGGCCCACAAGGCAAGAACGAGGAAAACCCATTGCATCGGCGGAGTATTTACCCGACGGTTGCGGTTTGGGGAAGGTCGCCGGATGGGTCGTGCCGGCGGCGGAGCGACGATGGGAACGCCGTCGCATCGCCGGGCGCGGCGCGAGCCAGGTGCCGGAACGCCGCGCGGGTTCGGCGCCGGCACCCGGCGTGTTGCGACGATGCTGGGTTGCGACTAGCGTCCGGGACGACGGTGGCAACGCCGCGATCCGCGTGTGCGCATGCCCGTTCGGGAGGACCGATTTGCTCGCCAACATCCCCGCCACGCAAACCGTCATCGAGATCAGCGCGCCCGGCGGCCCCGAGGTGCTGGTGCCGGCCATCCGCCCGGTGCCCGAACCGAAACCGGGCGAGGTGCTGATCCGCATCGCCGCCGCCGGGGTGAACCGCGCCGACTGCCTGCAGCGCATGGGGCGCTACCCGATGCCGCCGGGCGCGCCGGACATACCCGGCCTGGAATGCTCCGGCACCATCGTCAAGCGCGGCGACGGCGTGACCCAGTGGCAGGACGGCGACCAGGTCTGCGCGCTGATGATCGGCGACGGTTACGGCGAATACGCCGCCGTCCCCGCGGTGCAATGCCTGCCGATCCCGCACGGCGTCAGCCTGATCGACGCCAGCGGCCTGCCGGAGACGTTCTGCACCGTCTGGACCAACGTGTTCGACCGCATCCACCTGACAGCGGGAGAAACCTTCCTGATGCAGGGCGGCAGCAGCGGCATCGGCATGACCGCGATCCAGCTCGCCAAGGCGTTCGGCGCAAAAGTGATCACCACCGCCGGTTCCGAGGAAAAATGCCAGGCCTGCCGCGACTACGGCGCCGACCTCGCGATCAACTACCATACGCAGGATTTCGTCGCGGCCGGCAAGCAGTTCACCGACGGCCGCGGCGTCGATGCGATTTTCGACATGGTCGGGGGGGATTACATCCCGCGCGAGATCGAGGTGCTGGCGCGTGAGGGACGCCTGTGCTTCGTCGCGCTGATGCATGGCACGCGGGTGGAAGCGGATTTCGGCGCGGTGCAGCGCAAGCACCTGACCATCACCGGATCGACCTTGCGTTCGCGCGGCATCGAGCAAAAGGCGGCGATCGTCGCGGCGCTGCGCGAGAAGGTGTGGCCGCTATGGGAAGCCGGCAAGCTGCGCAGCTTTACCTATCGGCAATTTCCGCTCACGCAAGCCTCCGAGGCGCACCGGCTCATGGAATCGAGCCAGCACATCGGCAAGATATTGCTTGTTCCGTAATCTTGTGGCGCAGCGACGCGCTGCACTGCAACACGGTTTCTCTTGCTTACGCCCTCGCACGCGCCGGCAACCTGGGCTATTGTAACCGCCCGCGCACAGGCAGCGCGGCGTGGTTTCGCTTCCTGGTCCGGGCATGCACTTCTTTCACACGCATCTCTTCATCGGCCTGTTGCACACGTATGGCTATGCCGGGCTGGCGCTGGTTGTCGGGCTTGAAAGCCTGGGCCTGCCGCTGCCGGGCGAGGGGCTGCTGATCATGGCCGCGGTCTATGCCGGCACCACGCACGAGCTGAATCCGTATCTGGTGGGGATGGCAGCGGCGCTTGGCTCGATCGTGGGGCAGATGGCGGGTTACGGCATCGGCATCGGCGTCGGCTATCGCCTGCTGCGGCGGTATGGCGATCGTGTCGGCCTGACCTGGCGGCGCCTGGCGTTGGGCCGCCTGTTGTTCCGCCGGCACGGCGTCAAGGTCGTGGCGGTCGGCCGCTTCATCATCGTGGTGCGGACGATCGCTGCGCTGCTGGCCGGAGCGAACCGCATGCCGCTGAGGAGTTTCGTGATCGCCAATGTGGTCGGAAGCGTGGCATGGGCGGCGTTCTACAGCGTGTCCGCCAGCATGCTGGGCAAGCAGATGAAGCACGCCTCCGGACCGATCGGCATCGCGATCGGCGCGGTCGCGGTGCTGGTGTTCGCGGTCGGCAGTTGGATCGTGCACCGCCATGAGCGGCGGCTGACGGCGGTGCCGCCGACGCGCGGGCAACGCCGTGCCATGGCGCGGGTGGCGGAGTAGGGGCGCGGCTGCACCCGCCCCGGCAGCCACGGGGCGGTCGCGGGCAGCGCGAGCGGCGGACCGCTGCGTCGCCACGGCTGGCGCCGATGCCGCCGGAACTTGCCGGCGCGCCGCTTCGGCAGACCGCAACGGCAACCGCCGGCGTAACCGAAGGGGAGACCGCATGGATGCGGACTATGTGGTGATCGGTGCCGGATCGGCCGGCTGCGTCATCGCCGACCGCCTGTCCGAAACCGGCGCCAGCGTCATCCTGCTGGAAGCCGGGCCGCCCGACCGCAATATCTGGATTCATATTCCGGCCGGCGTGCTGAAGTTGCTGCGCCATCCCGTGGTGAACTGGAACTACAGCGCCGACGGCTCGGCCGGCACCGCGGGACGCGCCATCCATTGGCCGCGCGGCAAGGTGCTCGGCGGCTCCAGCTCGATCAACGGCATGCTGTATGTGCGCGGCAATCCCGCCGATTTCGACGGCTGGGCGCAGATGGGCTGCCGCGGCTGGAGCTTCGATGATGTGCTGCCGTATTTCCGCAAGTCCGAACGCTACGTGCAGGGCGGCGAGTCCGACTTCCGCGGCCAGGACGGACCGCTACAGGTCGAGGACTACCGCACCGTTCTCCCCCTGACGCACCGCTTCGTCGAAGCGGCGCAACAGGCCGGCTTCCCGTTCAACCGCGACCTGAACGGGCGCCAACAGGAAGGCGTCGGCTATTCGCAGATGACCCGGCTGGGCCGCTTCCGCGGTTCCACCGCGCGCACCTTCCTGGCCGCGGCGAAGCGCCGCGCCAACCTGCGTGTCGCGACCGACGCGCTCGCCACGCGCCTGCTGTTCGACGGCAAACGCTGCACCGGCGTCGCATTCCGCCAGCGTGGCCAGGACCAGCAGGCGTTCGCCGCGCGCGAAGTGATCCTGTGTGGCGGCTCGGTGAATTCTCCGCATCTGCTGCAAATCTCCGGCATCGGCCCGGCGGCGCACCTGCAAGCGATCGGCGTGCCGGTGCTGCATGATCTCTCCGGTGTCGGCGGCAATCTGCAGGATCATTACGTGACGCGGGTGTCGCATCGCGCGAAGGACGCGATCTCGATCAACCAGCTTGCCCGCTTGCCGCGCCTGGCGGTGGAAGCCGCGCGCTTCGCACTGACCGGACGGGGCGCGCTGACCTTCGGCGTCACCAGCGCGCAGGTGTTCTGCCGGTCGCGCGAGGGACTCGCCAGTCCCGATCTGCAATTGCTGTTCACGCCCGCCAGCTACGACGCCGCGCGGTTCGGCGAGCTGGAGCATGCGCCGGGCATGACGGCGGCGATCTGCCCGGTGCGTCCCGGCAGCCGCGGCAGCATCATGGCGCGTTCGGCCGATCCGTTCGCGCCGCCCACCATCGCGCCGAATTATCTGTCGGACTCCAACGATGCGCGCGTCCTGCTCGCCGGTATGCGCATCACCCGGTGCATCTTCGCGCAACCGGCCCTGGCACGGCACAGCGTCGCGGAGATTCTTCCAGGGCCTGACTGCACATCCGACGCGGACCTGACAGAGCATGCGCGGCGCTACGGCACGACGATTTTCCATCCCGTCGGCACCTGCCGCATGGGCGAAGGCCCGAGCGCTGTGGTGGATGCGCGGCTGCGCGTGCACGGCATCGGCGGGCTGCGGGTGATCGACGCCTCGGTGATGCCGACGCTCACCACCGGCAACACCAACGCGCCCACCATCATGATTGCCGAGAAAGGCGCGGCGATGATCCGGGAAGACGCCTGACCGCCTCGTCATGGCCGGGCTTGACCCGGCTGGACCCGGCCATCTTCGCAACGGCAACCGGGCCGCTTTGGCACCACTTCCGATCCGCCAGGGCAGATGGCTGGGTTGATCCCCGGGTCAGGCCCGGGGACGGCCATGACGAGCAATTCGGCGCGTGCGCCGCCAATTTAACGCCCATGGGGCCTTCGCACGCCATGATGAGGATGGCAGCGCCAGTGGGCCAACGCTTCGGCGGGCTGGGTCGTGGGCCAGCTTGGATTTCGCCAACCGACCCGGAGCCGCGTTAGTCGGAGCGTCCTATCCGAACCGCTGCATTCGACCCGAAGCGGCCCTTTCCCGGCGTGCGCCGGCCGACACGTGTTCGAACCACCATCGAGGTTCTGGGTGGAAAGGGACAAGCCGATAGTCACTTGGTTGTAGGGCAGGTGCCACTCATACCGAAACCCTGAGACTCCGAACCCATAAGTTCGATTTTGCATAAGTCTTGGATTCCGGGAGAGTGATCTCGGTACGCCCCTTCAAGCCGGAACCTTGGCCGTCAATTCAATCCCCAGCGCCTTCATCACCGCGATCGTTGTCTTCAACGTCGGATTGCCGTGTTCGCTGAGCGACCGATAGAGCTGCTCGCGCGAAAGACCGGTCTGTTCGGCGATCTGTGCCATACCCTTCGCCCGCGCCACGACTCCAAGCGCATGCGCGATATAGCCCGGGTCCTCCGTTGCGAATGCCTCCGCCATGAAGGTCGCGATGGCCGCATCGGAGGTCAGGTCTTCAGCCGGATCATACGTCGTGAGCTTAACCACCATGTCATTTCATCCATTCATCGAGCAGCCGTTTCGCCGTCTTGATATCTTTCGCCTGGCTGCCCTTGTCCCCACCGCACAGCAGGATCACCACCGTGTTACCCTGCCGGTGAAAGTACATGCGATAACCAGGACCATGATGAATGCGCAGTTCGCTGATCCCCTCTCCGACCGGCGCCGCATCGCCAGCATGTCCGTAAGCAAGACGGTCCAGACGGGACGCGATCAATGCCCGTGCCCGCGCATCCTTGAGCCTCGTCCGCCATCGCCGAAATTGCTCTGTTTGCTTCAGTTCGAGCATGGGTCGATGTAGTCTCTTGACTACAGGCCGTCAAGGGAGTCCAACCGCCCCCGCCCTTGGACCGCCAAGGTCAGCGCGCCCGCGGCAGCCCGCCCGGTCCTGTCCGAGAGTGATGCCGATCTACGCCAGACCGGTCATATCTTCCGATGAACCCGAGAGCCTTGAATTTCGGTTCTCGACTCATGCCGTCGAAGGTCCGTTCCCCACCCTTTGCACCCATTCGAACCGACCCACTACCGCGGGTTGGCATGAGACCTCAACCTTAGCACCGCAACGAACCACCGATCCGTCCCGGTCGCCCCCGCCCGCCGCCGCGTCTCCGCGCAGCCGCACGCCAGCGGCCCGCCCCACCCGCGACCGGCCCGGCACCTCCGTAACCTCCCTTGACAATTTTCCCTATATATGCTTAAAATCCCATCAAATGCCCGCCACCGCCTCCCCTCCCGAGCCAACCCCCCACCCCGATCCCGATCGGGCCCCCACCAGCGCGCCCACCCCACACCGCCTCGCCAATCTGCTCCGCCGCGTGTTC
>DATLQW010000172.1:0-29976 GCA_035535035.1 Acetobacteraceae bacterium | reverse complement strand
GCGCCGTCGTCTGGGATACCTACGAGGCCATTGTCGACGCGTGCCGTAATGCCTGGCAGTTCCTGATCGAGGACCCGGATCGGATCCGATCCATCGCCACCCGCGAGTGGGCATCGGTCAGTGGTTAGGACGGTTGGTATTAGTTCGTATATCCGTCAAGGACGCTTGCAGCTTCTGTCGGGGGTTGGCTGCGGTGTCGTGGCAGGGGCGTCTGCCGTGCTCGCTGGTCCCGCGGCGTAATCGAGAGCACGGCGCTCCAGCAGATCCCGAAAATCGAACCGCGCGACCTCGCGCTCGCCCGGTGCGATGGCATGGTCGTCGAATGGTGCATCTCCGCCTGACCGGCGTGATCGTCCGGCGACACCGGCTGCTCGAACCACGCGATGTCGCATCCACTTTGGACCCGGCTACCGCATCCGTTTTCACCAGCGGGGCTACACGATGGTGATTCTGCTGTGCGGCGGGAGCAAGAGCACCCTGACGAGAGATATCAAGACGGCAAGACGGCTGATCGAGGAACGGGTTGACTGAAATGACAGAAAGACTCACGACGCACGATCCGGCTGAAGACTTGACCTCCGATGCTGCGATCGCGACCTTCATGGCGGAGGCGTTCGCATCGGGGGACCTGGGCTATATCGCGCATGCGCTTGGCGTCGTGGCGCGTACCAAGGGTATGGCATAGATCGCCAGACAGACCGAAGCTTTCCCGCGAGCAACTCTATCGGTCATGCAGTGAGAATGGCAATCCGACAAGGCGCTTGGGATCGAATTGACAGCCAAGGTCCCTGCTTGAGGGTCGTGGCCGGCCAGGCTAAATCGAAGGAGTTGTCTCGCACCAAAGGGGGTATCGCGGACCGTCAATGCCTCGTGCCGCCCGGACTATGACTGCGGCCCGACCAGAATCATTGCAACGTCCCGGCTGGCGCGAAGCACGCGCGCAATACCAATGGGGCTGGTAAGGTGGTCGTAGATAATCAGATATGAAAACACCCGCCAGAACTTCAGCTTCTCGCCGGTGAGGTCGGTGCGCAGATGTCCGATGCCGGGATTGGCCGCAAGAAACTGGAAGGCGCTGGTAATTTCACCCAGCACGCGACGCGCGCATCGGCTTCTTTCAGGTAGCACGCCCGAATCTCCTGACGGGCCTCTGACGATAGAGCATAGAGGCTCACTAACTGGGCTCGTCCGGATCGGTGCGGGGAACGGTCAGTAATGGCCGTCCCTACTGCGAACACATTACGAATTTATAGACAGAGCCTCGTGTGCTCGCCTCCCGTTCGCGCATTGGCGCGTTCGGCGTCTGCGCTTAGGCGACTAATCCCCCAGGACATTCACCGCCGCCGCAATGAGCCGCCTTGTGTCGTCTTCCGTCCCGACGGTGATGCGCAGATAGCGCGCCGTGCGCGGTGAGCCGAAATGCCGAACCAGCACCGCATGTTCGCGCAGCGCCGCCGCGAGTTCTGACCCGCCCCTAGCCGGATGCCTGGCAAAGACGAAATTCGCGCTGGAAGGCAGAACGACGAAGCCGAGCCTGATCAGCTCTCGCGTCATTGCTTCCCGGTTCGCAATGACCCTGACGCAGCTCTCGCGAAAATAGGCTTTGTCGCGAACCGAAGCCGTCGCGCCCGCCTGGGCGATGCGACCGAGCGGGTAGGAATTGAAGCTGTCTTTGATGCGGCGCAGTGCCTCGATCAGCGCCGCGTCCCCCAGCGCATAGCCGACGCGCAAGCCGGGCAGGGCGCGCGACTTCGACATCGTCTGCACGACCAGCAGGTTCGGATGACTGGCGATCAGCGGAACCGCACTCTCGCCGCCAAAATCGACATAGGCTTCGTCGACCAGCACCGGGATGTCGGGATGATCGTGGAGCAATTGGGCAATCTCCGCGCGCGACAGCGCGACGCCGGTCGGGGCGTTGGGATTGGCGATCACGATCGCCCCCGCCACGCGCCGATAATCCTCGACCCTGACGCGCATGCCGCCATCCAGCTTCACGGTCTCGCAGGCAAGGCCGAACAATTGCGCCCACACGGGATAGAAGCTGTAGGTAACGTCCGGAAACAGCAGCGGCTTCGGCTGTTTCAACAGCGCGACGAAAGCATGCGCGAGCACTTCGTCGGAACCATTGCCGACGAACACCTCTTCGGGTTTCACGCCGTGATGGGCCGCGAGCGCCGCGCGCAGCTCCGTCGCCTCGGGATCGGGATAGAGCCGCATTGTATCGGTCGCGGCGGCTCGCATCGCCTCCAGCGCAAGCGGCGAAGGGCCGAACGGGCTTTCGTTGGTGTTGAGCTTCACCAGATTGGCCATGCGAGGCTGCTCGCCAGGCACATAGGGCAAAAGCTCACGCGCGAGCTGGCTCCAGAATTGGTTCATCAGGGCAGCCCGCGTTGTATGCCGGTTGCCGAGCCTAACGCGAGTAGGCCCTCGATTGGTAGCCGCCGGGGCGCTTTGTTGCAAAACTTTAGACTTCCCGAGTCTCCGTTCGACCCCGCGCTTTCAAGGGGTTGCGGTTTCCAAAAAGTATGACCGGAACAGACGTCGATGCCAGCGTCTTGCTGGTGGGGCAAGCGCCCACCGACGGGCGATCCACGGGAAGTTCCGCTGCGGGCCGAACCCGGCTGTAGCCGCACTTCACCCCGCCCCCGCTTCGGTCCGCGCCAACCAGCCGCCGCGGGCGCAAAGGGACGCCCGTATCGGGCACCTAACGTCAGATTTCGACCCCTAGAACTCATACTCTGGCCCATCCACATACCGGAATCGCTCCAGCGCATCCCGCCGCAACGTAAACCCAAGTCCCGGCCGGTCCGGCGCATGCACCATGCCGTCCGGCCGGATGTCGAACGGCTCCTCGAACAGCTCCCACATCATCGGCATGTAGCCCTGCGTAACCTCCAGAATGTGGCAGTTGGCGGCCGCCATCGCGACGTGAATGCTCGCCGCGAACAGCACCCCGCTGCCCCAGGCGTGCGGCGCCAGACGCACACCGTGCGCCGAGGTCAGCGCCGCGATGCGCCTTATCTCCGTCATGCCGCCCGCGCGGGCGACGTCCGGCTGCGCGATGTCGAGAGCCCGCCGCTCCAGCAGGTCCACGAAATCGAACCGTGTGAACTCGCGCTCACCCGAGGCGATGGGGATGATCGTCGAACGCCGCACCTCCGCCTGGCCGGCGTGATCGTCCGGCGACACCGGCTCCTCGAACCAGGCGATGTCGTATGGCTCAAGCTCCCGGGCAAGCTTGACGGCGGTCGAAACTTCCAGCGAGCCGTGCGCGTCGATCATCAGTTCGACCCCCGGTCCGATCCCCCGCCGCGCCGCCTTCACCCGGCGCACGCAATTGGCGATCGAGAATCCGTCGCGGCCGACCACGCGCATCTTCACGGCGGAAAAACCCTTGGCAGCGTAGCCCGCGAGTTCCGCCTCGGCCTCGTCGCCCGGTGCCCAGCCGCCGCTGGCATAGCCGCGCACCGAGCTGCGCACCGCGCCAAGCGCCTGGTACAGCGGAACGCCGAGCGCCTGCGCCTTTGCGTCCCACACCGCGATGTCGATGCCGGAAATCGCTTCCATGATGACGCCCCGGCGCCGGCTTTCATCGGCCTGTGTCACGCCGCGTTCGAGCGCCGGCCTGGCGCGCGAGCCGTTGTACATCTTCTCGTAGATGCGCTCGGAGAACATGGGGTCCTCGCCGACGCATTCCGGCGCGAGCTCATGCGCTATAATGGCCGCGACGATCGGCGGCGTTCCGAGCGCCGCGCCGATGCCGGTGAGGCCGTTGTCGGTCTCGACGCGAATGAGTGTTGCGTCGCTCTTGACCTTTGTTCCGAGGTCCGTGCGGTGACGGTTTTCCCCCGGAACCGGTGCCGACATTGGAATGGCAGACACGCTGACGATTTTCATGGTTGGTCCTTCCCTGGTCGGCCGGGGCGTCCGGCATGCCTGCCCCGGGCTGTCCCGGAACGCTTCACCGCCAGCCGATTTGGCTATTGCAAGGGCGGCCGCGCCGCAAGCGGGTCGCGAAGCCGGGGTTCATCCGGCGGCCGACCGCATTTCCGTCCCCAGCGGGAAGCTGAACAGCCGGTCCTTGCCGAGCAGAAACACGCGCGCGCCGCGGGGGAAGAGACGCATGATGGCAGGGTCGCGCACGTCCAGGCCGCCGGCATACGCGCCGAACGCCGGCAGCATGATCCGCCGCGCGTCGGCGACGAAGCAGGGGCGCGACACCGCGCCGCCGCGTGCCGGCACGGTGGCCTTGGGGTGGTAGTGGCCGCTGACCTCGCCGGTCGCGCCGCCGATCGCGGCGTGGCGGAACACCAGCCGCGCGGTGGCGAACTCCGCCACGCAATCGCCGCCCAGGCCGGCCGGCGGCGCGGGATCATGGTTGCCTTGCACCCAGACGAAGCGGTGCGCCCCGGTCATCGCGTTCAACCGGGCGATTTCGCCGGCGGGAAGGCGCGCGGCGCCCTCGTTGTCGTGGAACGAATCGCCCAGCGCGACGACGATGCGCGGCTGGTAGCGGCGCAACAGCAGGATCAACCGGTCGAGCGTGGCGTGGGTGTCCCAGGGCGGCAGCAGCATGCCCTTGCGCGCGAAGGACGTGCCCTTCTCCAAATGCAAATCGGAGACGCAGAGCATGCCGGTGGCCGGCCAGAACAGGGCGCCGGCGGGATCGAGCATCAGGCGCTCGCCGGCAAGGTGGATGGGGGCGGCGGTCATGGCAAGCGCCCGGTGCCGGCGCGGTTCGGGTGGCGCAACTGTACCGGCGCGCCGGGCCGCGCCGCGTGGCCGAGATTACAGCGTCCGGTAGCCAGCCGGCCGCGGCTAGCCATGCCCCTCGGCGGCGCAACTCTGCAACATCGCCTCGCTGGGCGGATCGATCCGAACGATCGCGAACACGTCCATGTCGTTGGGGATCGCGGTGAACCGGCTATCGACGACCAACGCCGACTGCACGGCCTGGTGATCGCAGGTGCGGTAGTACTCGGGGCCCTTGTACAGATCGTATTTCATGCCCTGCATCGCCGCGATCAACTTGTCGGTGGCGACGCTGTTGGCGTGCTTCGCGGCGGTGAGCACGGTCATGACCCCGGCAAAGCCGAGCGCGCCGTAATCCGACGGCACCCGGCCGTCGTTCATCTCGCGGAAGCGGTTGTTGAACACCCGTGCGCTCGGGACGGTGTCTTCGAGCCGCCAGTAATACGACGTGCCGCCGAGGATGCCCTGATAGGCTTCCGAACCGAGGGCGAGGCGCTGGGTAAAGTCCAGCACCGGCGTCACCAGCTTGATGTCTTTCTTGAGTCCCATCCAGTCCGCCTGCTGGACCGAATTGCGCTGGTCGAAGCCGAAATTGCACAGCATCAGCACGTTCGGCTTGGCGGCCTGGATCTGCTCCAGATAGGGACGGAAGTCGTTGGTGCCGAGCGGATGGCGCACGGTGGCCACGACCTCGATGCCGAAATGCTTGCCCACGGCCTCGAAGCCGGCGACGATCTCGTTGCCGAATGCGTAATCGGCGACCAGGAACGCAATCCGCCGGGGATAATTGGCAAACACATAGCTGCCCACGGCGTGGGAGGTCATGTGCGGGGTCAACGCCTCGTGGAACGTGTGGGGGCTCCAGTCCGGCGCGGCGACGATCGCATCCGACTGGCTGATGGAATTGAACAGCACCTTGGCTGCCTTCGTCACCTGGTTGATCGCCAGTTGCACCGACGCGGAAAGCCCTCCGGTGATGAAGTTAACGTGATCGTTCTCGATCAGGCCACGGGTCACCCGCATGGCCGTGGCCGGATTGAGCTCGTCATCGCGGGTCAGCAGTTCCGCCATCTGGCCGCCGAGGCCGCCCTGCTCGTTGAATGTGGCGACCGCGGCACGGCCGCCACGCAGCATGTCCAACGCCTCGTCCTGATAAGGCCCGGTAAGCGGTATCGGAAAGCCGATGCGAATCGGCGCTGCCGCCTGGGCGCGCACGAATGGTGCCGCAAGCGTCCCCAGCGCGAGTCCACCACCGAGGACCTGCCGGCGCGTAGGGAAGCGACGTATCGGGATCATGCTGTCCTCCTGGGACGGACGCTTCGGGAAGCCCGGCTTCCGGTTATTTCAGGGTCTCAAGGTAGGCGATCAGATTGGCGCGCTTGATCGGGTCCTTGAGCCCGCCGTACGGCATCTTCGTTCCGGGTATGACGCTCTGCGGCGAATCCAGGTACTTATCCAGGACCTCCGGCGTCCAGGTGATGTTGGAGTTCTTGTTGGCTACCGAATACGTGTAACCCGGTACGGAACCGGTCTTGCGGCCGACCACTCCGAACAGCGACGGGCCGATCATGTTGCGGCCGGCCTTGGGCGAGTGGCAGATCCCGCATTGCTGGCGGAACACCGCCTGGCCGGCGGCCGGATCAGCGGCCTGCGCCGGCCGCGCCGCGCCATTGAGCAGCAGCAGAAAAACCGCGCCCGCCAGCAGCGGAACGCAAAACGGTCGAGCGCGCATAGTGGTGCTCCCTGGCAACGGTTGTCGGGATATATCGTCTGGTCATCCTGCGGCATTGATCCAGATCAAGGCATACGGCTAAGGTTTACCGAAGATTGCGCTGCTCTCAAGCATCGATGGAGGCGGTTATCCTATGTTTCGGACTCTTGCAAGGGTCGCCCGGGCCGCCGGTTGTGCCGGCGCGGTTCCCGTCATCGCCGCGGTCATTCTCCTGGTGCCGCGGCGCCCGGCGGAAGCCGTGCCGGCATTCGCGACACAGACCGGACTGGCTTGTACCGCCTGCCATGTCGGCGGCTTCGGGCCGCAACTGACGCCGTTGGGCAGGGCGTTCAAGATCACCGGCTATACCCAGCGCGGCGGGCAGGGCGTGGCATCGCAAATCCCATTTTCCGCCATGACGATGACCTCGTTCACCAATGTCGGCAAGAACTACCCGGCCGATGCCGTACCGCACCACTACAACGATAACAACAACCCGTCGCTCGACCAGGTCAGCGGATTCATCGCCGGCGGCATCGGCAGCCACACCGGCGGCTTCATCCAGATGACCTATTCCGACTTCGATAATACCTTCGTACTCGACAACACCGACCTGCGTCCCTACGTCACCACCGTCCAGGCCTTTGGCAACGACCTGACCCTGGGCATCTCCGTGAACAACAACCCGACGGTGCAGGATCCATACAACAGCACCTTCGCCTGGGGGTACCCGTACTATTCGAACCAACTCGAAATCTCGCCGGGCGCCGCTACGTTGCTCGGCGGCGGCGCGTTCGCCGGCAACGTCATCGGGGTGACCGCCTACGCCTGGTACAACGAGCATCTCTATGTGGAAGCCGGCGCCTACGGGGCGCAAAGCCCGTGGCTATCCGACCGGCTCGGCACCGAGGGCGGCCCGGCCAGCGACAACCTCATGCCCTATGTTCGCGCCGCCTACGAATGGGACTGGGGCACCAACGCGGCCTGGGTCGGCGGCACCATGCTGCACGCCAACATCAATCCGCAGTTCGGCACCGGCCAGGACAGCTACACCGACTACGCGATCGACGGCGGCTATCAATTCCTCGGCACCGGCAAGCACATCGTCACCGTGCAGGGCATCTTCGTGCACGAGGCCCAGAACCTCACCGCCAGCGCCGCGAACTACAATGCCTCCAACAGCCCGAGTCTGGGAACGAGTTACGGGCTGAACACGATCAACGTCAGCGCCCAGTACTGGTACGAGAGCACCTACGGCGTGGTCCTGAGTTGGTTCGCCGGCTTCGGATCGACGAACCCGATTGCCTACCCGACCGGAGGCCAGCTCGGCGCCGATTTCGCAGGCTTTGCCAACAACTCGCCGAACTACAACGGCTTCAGCATCGAGGCCGACTGGGTGCCGTTCGGCAAGGATAAATCGCTGTGGAGGCCTTGGGCCAACCTGAAGATCGGCGCGGAATACATGTACTACACCGACTATAACGGTGCCACCTCGAACTACGACGGCTTCGGACGCAACGCCTCCGACAACAATTCCTTCCTGCTCTACGCCTGGACCATCTTCTGATACCGCGCGGCGGCACATGGTGAATGCCGGCACGCCTGCACAGCCGCAGGCGGGCCGGCATCATGGTTCGCGTGCTGATGGTCATGGTGGGTTGGACTTTTCGCGCTGGCCTGAAGGCTTCGGCTCCGTCGCCGCGCCGTGTCATCACGCATCGAACAGCCGTGCCTGCGCCGGCGCGTCGCCATCGGCCCGTTTGCGCGGGCTGCCGTCGGCGCGCCCTCGCCCGACATTGGCCCGGTAAATCGTCTTTACGCCGGACCGGTCCGGCACTCCGCGGTGCGGCGCCGCCGCGTCCCCCGTCGCCTCGGCGATGATCGCCTCCGCCTCGGCCAACAGCGTCTCCTCATCCTCCGCCGTGCGCACGCTCTCGCGGCCGATCTCCAGCAGCACCGGCACCGCCAGCGGCGACACGCGCGACAGCACCATGTGCACGATGCGTCCTTTCACCCGCGCCAGCATTCCCGCCACGCGCGCCAGGTCGATCAGTCCGCCGGCCGCATCGGCCCGTGTCGCTCGCAGCAGAATATGGTCCGGCTGGTGCTTGCGCAGCACGTCGTAGATCAGGTCGGAATTCACCGTCACCTGCCGGCGGGTTTTCTCCGCGCCCGGCTGGTGGCGCTCGATCAGTCCGGCGATCACCGCGACATTGCGAAAAGTCCGGCGCAGCATGGAGCTTTCCGCCATCCACGCCTCCAGGTCGTCACCCAGCATGTCCTGGCCGAACAACCGGGAGATGTCCGTCGGACGGTTCGCCGACCAGATGCCCAGTACGTAGTCGGTGGCGACGAAGCCCAGCGGCGCCATGCCGGCGCGCTCCATCCGCCGGGTCAGCAGCATGCCGAGCGTCTGGTGCGCGTTGCGGCCCTCGAAACAATACGCCACCAGGTACCAGCGGTCGCCGCGGGGAAACGTCTCCACCAGCAGGTCGTTGCGGCCGGGCATGCGCGACCGCGCGCGTTGCAGCCGCAGCCAGTCGCGCACTTGCTCGGGGAACCGGTCCCAGCGCGACGGGTCCTGCAACAATCCGCGCACGCGGTCGGCGAGGTTGGTGGTCAGCGGCAGCCGGCCGCCTTCATAGGCCGGCACCATCGGCTCGCCGGTGCCGCCCTCGGCGCATTCCACCGCCATCTCGTGCAGGCGCAGGAACCGCAGCAGGCGGCCGGCGAACATGAAGGTGTCGCCGGGGCGCAGGAGACTGACGAAATACTCTTCGATTTCGCCGAGCACCGGGCCGAAGCGTTTCTTCCCCACCAGGCGCACCTTCAGCAGCGGCGCCTCGACGATGGTGCCGATGTTCATGCGATGCGACGCGGCGATGCGGGCGCTGCGCACGTGCATGCGGCCCTCACTGTCGCGGAACAGCTTTTTCCACCGGTCGTAGGCCGCCAGCGCGTAGCCGCCATGCTCCACGAACGCCAGCACGTCGTCGAAGTCCTGGCGGGTCAGCATGGCGTAGGGCGCGGCGCGGCACACTTCGGCGTAGGCGTCATCCGGCAGGAACGGCGCGGCGCAGGCCAGGCCGAGCAGATGCTGCGCCAGCACGTCCAACCCGCCGGCACGCGGGGGATCGCCGTCCAGCTCGCCCGCGGTGACGCCGAGCATGGCCGCTTCACATTCCAGCACCTCGAACCGGTTGGCGGGCACCAGGATGGCGCGGCTGGCCTCGTCCATCCGGTGGTTGGCACGGCCGACGCGTTGCAGCAGGCGCGACACGCCCTTTGGCGCGCCGACCTGGATGACCTGGTCCACGCCGCCCCAGTCGATGCCAAGATCAAGCGACGACGTCGCCACCACCGCCCGCAACTTTCCCTCCGCCATGGCCGCTTCGACGCGGCGGCGCTGTTCGACCTCCAGCGAGCCGTGATGCAGCGCGATCGGCAGCGTCGGGTCGTTCAGCTTCCACAGCGCCTGGAACATCAGCTCGGCCTGGGCGCGGGTGTTGACGAAGACGATGGTCGTGCCGGCGGCACGGATGCGTGCCATGACGGGCGGCGCCGCCTCCAGGCCCATGTGCCCGGCCCAGGACAGTTTTCCGTCCGGCAGCATCATCGACAGCTCGGGCGGGGCGCCGTCCGCGACGCTGATGATGCGCGAGGCACCTGCATAAGCCTGGATGGCGGCGGGATGCGCCACGGTGGCGGACAGCCCGACGCGGCGGAGCCGCGGCGCCAGGGAGCCGAGCCGCGCCACGCCGAGCGCCAACTGGTCGCCGCGCTTGGTGCCGGCCAGCGCGTGGACCTCGTCCAGCACCACGCATGACAGGCCGGCGAACATCTTTCCCGCGTCCGGCAGCGACAGCAGCACCGCCAGGCTCTCCGGCGTGGTGAGCAGGATGTTCGGCGGCTCGGCCCGCTGGCGCGCGCGGCGGTTGGCGGGCGTGTCGCCGGTGCGCGTCTCGATGCTGAGGGCCAGGTCCATCTGCTCCACCGGGTGCAGCAGGTTGCGCGCGATGTCGGTGGCGAGCGCCTTCAGCGGGCTGACATACAGCGTGTGCAGGCCGGGGCGCGGGGTGTCGGCGAGCTCGACCAGGGTGGGGAGGAAGCCCGCCAGAGTTTTTCCCCCGCCGGTGGGGGCGATGAGCAGCACGCTTTCGCCGGCGCGTGCCGCGTCCAGCATGGCGAGCTGGTGCGGGCGCGGGAGCCAGCCCTGGCGGGCGAACCAGGCGGCGAAGCGTTCCGGCAATGTTCCGTGCATTGGGGGGTTGTAGGACGCGGGGAGCCTCGCCCGCAACGCGGGGGTAATGGGTCGGTTTGAATCTCGCTTGCCGACCCGGGGCGGCGGTGGCCTTGTGGGCGCAAACAGCCGGGTCTCGACCTGTTGCGGTCCTTCGGAACACCGCTCTGGCCGCCCTCGTGCACCAATCTCTGCGCACCAGATTCACGCAACGGGAAAGCATTGTGATTTCAAGGCTGCGGTTTTGGCGTGTTTTTCTTGAGTTATGCACCACAAAAGGTTGGGTATCAGCCGCGATGACGGTCGGGACCGCTGCCATGTGGGTTACGGTTTCGATTTTTGCCTTGGCACTGTCCGTTCTCTCTTCGCCGCGACCCGACGCGCCGCCGCCAGCGCCGCTCGTGCCCATTTGACAAACTCATCGGGTTCATCGAACAGCCGCTCCGGCGCGCGCCAAAACGAGAGGTCTATCGTGCTGCCCTTCTTCTCGTAGCTAAGTGGCGGAACGGACGCGGCTTCGCTGAATTCTGCCTGGTTGTAGTCGTCGACCCGGAGATAAAGCATGTTCTCCGTTACCATTCCCAACATCAACCCATCGCAGAACACGCCGATCTTGCCGAACATGCGCCGCGTCGTGACGCGGCCAAGCGGAGCGAGCTGTTCGCGCAGGAACTCGACGAAGCTATCGCTGGCAATCATCCTCCGTCCTCCGTCCTGACCCGGCGGTTCTGGCTGCCGCGGTATGGCGCAGGCGATTGGTGCCAGAAACGCGCGCGTTTTCAAGGGTTGGTGACCAGATTGGCCACCCCAGTGCGGGTATTTTCCCTTGCCGGAAACGCAATGAATCGTTCGTCAAGCGAAGTGCTCCATGACGTCCGAGACGAAAAGTTCACGGGTCTCCACGTCGTTCCGTGAGTCGCTATGGATCAGCAGGTCGATACCGGCATCCTGGTATTGCCCGATCAGATCGATGGCCTCAGACGTGGTGCCGACAAAGCTGGGCAAGGTTCCACGGGCAGCCAGCCGCTCGCGCTTCGCCGCCGCTGCGACGTCGTTGCGGGATAAGATCCAGGCCTGGACATGGGTTTTTTCGATTGCGGCGTAATCGCGACCTATCGTCTCGCAATGTCTGCGCAGCACGGCCAGCTTGTTCCGTGCCCCCGCAATGTCGCCACGGACCAAATTGCAGGCGTCGGCCAGACGGGCGACCGCGCGCAGCGTCATCTGTTCGCCGCCGCCGGCGATCATCACCGGCGGGTGCGGCTTTTGCACCGGCTTCGACTCGAGGATCGCATCCTCGACATGGAAATACCGGCCGTGGAAGGTCGTCCGCGGCTCGGTCCACATCTTCAGGATTAACTCGACCGCCTCTTCCATCTGACGGATGCGAGTCGCCGGCCGCGGCGGGAAGTCCCAGCCATATTGCTTGTATTCGTCCTCAAAAAAGCCGGCCCCGATGCCGAGCGTCAGCCGTCCCCGGCTGATCAGATCGACGCTCGCCGCGATCTTGGCGAGGTGCGCGGGATTTCGATAACTGACCGCCGTGACTAAGGTGGCAAGACGAATGTGGCCGGTAACAGCCGCCAGCCCCGCCAAGGCGGTCCAGCCTTCCAGGACCGGCTCGTCGGGCACGCTCACGCCGGGGATCTGGATCATGTGATCCATGACTGAGAACCAAGTAAAGCCTTGATTCTCCGCCCATTGCGCCTTTACCTTCACCGCCTCGAACGCCTCGGCCGGATCTGGAGTGTCGAGCCACGACGAGTTGTGAATACCGAACTTCATGACTGTTGGCCCTTGTTCTGCTTGGACTGAGCTGCGACGGGTTTCCAGCGGCTGGCTCTCAGCCTGTCGTTAGTCGCGCGCCAAGCTAGTCCGTGCGATGCTCGGCAACAACACGTGAGATTGTCGATGCATTAACATCGCGGAACCCTGACACAACGGTGTCAGTAGCAATGCCGTAAAAGGGGGCCGTTGTCGCCAGGGTGAGTACGGCGACCGCGAGGTGGTGATACCATGATGCTGATTTTGAAGCTGACGCTGGCCCCGCTCCTCGTCGCCGCTGCCACGATTGCAGCCCGGAAGTGGGGTCCGAGGGTTGGGGGCCTATTAATGGGACTGCCGCTGACGACAGGGCCAATCTTTCTGCTTCTCGCGATTGATCAAGGCCCCCGCTTTGCTGCTGGAGCTGCGGCGGGAATCCTCTTCGGCCTCGTTGGGCTGGCAGCGTTTGCGGTGGCATACGCAGCTACCTCTTGCAGGGCCGGATGGGTTGTCTCCCTTACAGCCGCGACTGCGGCATTCTTCGCCTTCTCGGCAGGTGCGTGCCAATTAGGAAGCGATGTAGTTGTTGCAGGTTTAACCGCCTGGCTCGCCCAAGTGATCGCGATATCGCTGATACCGAGGCCCGAGCCCGGAATTGCTCGCAGAGCGCCGCCGTGGTGGGACCTCTGGGTTCGCATGCTCGCAGTCGCGGTGCTCACCTTGGTGATCACAGCTGCCGCCGCGAGGCTCGGACCCATGCTAAGCGGGGTCATAGGGACTTATCCAGTCGCGATTACGGTAGTCATAACCTTTACGCACAGTCGATTTGGTCGCAATGCCGCATTAGCTATGCTTCGGGGTAGCGTCCTGTCGTGGATCTCGTTCGCGAGCTGTTTCCTCGCCATCGGTCTTTCGCTTGAGGCGGCAGGAACTCCCCAGGCAATCGGCCTGGGGGCGCTGGCGGCTGTGGCAACTTCGGTTCTCGTGCTTTGGATGGGCCGAGTTGTCGCATGGACGGAGAAGAGTCGGCTGGTGCGGAAATCCTGATCTTTGCACCGGGCCAAGCGTCCGCTCACCACCCACTCCTGCCCACCGGCGCGCGTTGGCGAATGTCCGCTTGGAGGCGGTGGCCGAAACGGCTGGATGACCAGGATGGTGAAGGTTTTCGGACGCCGGCCCCACGCCCAAACGCGCGACCGGCGATGGCCGGCGTCCGAAAACCTTCACCAAAGCGGCGATACCAGTGACCACTGGCATGAGCAGCTGCATCCGACCCTTCGCGCCCATTCACCCTGACCCACGACCCATTGGACCGCGGGTGGGTGCGCTGGGCTATTACCATGGTGGACACAACGACCTGGTTCTTCGCGTCTTTGTGCCTTTGTGGTGAATCTGCTTGCTTGCACACCGCGCCGGCATCGCCGGTCTGGCGGCACCCGGATCGAAACGTGAGAGTCAGGGCAACGAGCAAGGACAGGGCGGGATGGGCGGATTCGAAACCTTGAGAGGCAAGCGATATCTGAACCTCGAAACCTTTCGCAAGAACGGGCAAGGTGTTCGAACCCCGGTCTGGTTCGCCGCCGACCCCGGGGATGACGCGACGCTCTATGTCTATTCACTGAGCCAGTCCGGCAAGGCGAAGCGCCTCCGCCGCGGCGGGGCGGTTCGGGTCGCGCCGTGCGATGCAAGGGGAACCGTCACCGGCGCGTGGATCGAAGCGCAGGCCTCAATCGTTGACGGTGAGGCGTTCCGTCGCGGGATGCAGCTTATCAACCGCAAGTATCGCCCCTGGAAGCAGATCCTCGATCTGCTCGCGCGGTTTCGCCGCCGGGATGCGCGCGTCGGGATCGTGATCCGGAGGCAGGCCGTGTCATCGCCGGGGCAGGCACCTGCCGGCCCACGACCGCCCCAAGCCGACGCTGATCCACCGATCGCCCCGGACGTGACCGCGGCCAACGACCGCGATAGGATCGCGCCTCGAACACCACCCACGGGAGAGAAACACATGGCAGACAACGGCCAGCACATCATCGAACTCGACCGGCAGCGCATGCAGGCGATGGCCGGCAAGGACATCCCGACGCTGAACAAGCTGCTGGCGGACGAGCTGATCTATTGCCATTCCTCGGCCCGGCTGGACACCAAGCAGAGCCTGATCGGCGCCATGCAATCCGGCGCGACGGTCTATACCGGCGTCGAACCGTCCGAGGTGATTGCGCAGGACTGCGGTGACGCCGTGGTGCTGAGCGGCATCGCCCGCATCAACGTCGTGTCGGGCGGCAAGCCCAACGCCTTCAGCGTCCGCTTCACCGACGTTTACGCGAAGCGCGGCGGGCAGTGGCAGATGGTCACCTGGCAATCCACGCGCCTGCCCGAATAGCCCCACCGGCGCCCGGGGGAGGAGTCAACAGCATGAGCTACGCGGCGGCCTTCGCCGGACTGAAGGTGATCGACCTCAGCGGCGGCGTCGCCGGCCCGTCCTGCGCCATGTTCCTGGCGCAGCACGGGGCCGACGTCATCAAGGTGGAAACCCCGCATGGCGGCGGCGACTGGTCGCGCATCCTTGGGCGGCGCTACCAGGACCACTCGGCCTATTCGCTGTTCGGCACGCTGGGCAAGCGCAGCATCGCGCTCGACCTCAAGGCGCCGGAGGGCAAGCAGGTGCTGTGGCGCCTGCTGCGCAACGCCGACGTGTTCATCGAGGGCTTCCGTCCCGGCACCATCCAGCGGCACGGCTTCGGCTACGACGCGGTCAGCGCGCAGGAGCCGCAGATCATCTATTACTCGGTCTCCGGCTTCGGGCAGACCGGCCCGCTGGCGGCGCGGCCGGCGATGGACCCGGTGCTGCAGGCGTTCACCGGCATCGTGAACGAGAACCGCGGCGAGCATGACAACCATCCGCACCGCATCGCCATCTCGCTGATCGACATGTACAGCGGATTGCTCGGGTTCCAGGCGATCGCCACGTCGCTCTATGCGCGCCGCCAGGAGGGCCGCGGACGCTTCGTCGAACTCAGCCTGATGCACGGCGGCGCCATGCTGTCGGTGATCCGCCTGATCGCGCAGTACCTGGAGCATGGCAACGCGCAGCGCACCAGCATGCCGAACGGCGTGTTCACCACGGCCGACGGGCAGTTGAACGTCACCATGGTGCGGCCGGGCGACTGGCCGCTGTTCTGCGAGGCGATCGGCCAGCCGGGCCTGGTGGACGATCCGCGCTTCGCCTCCCACGCCGCCCGCGGCGACAACCTGGACGAGCTCTACACGGTGGTGCGCCCGGTCATCGCGGCGAGGGCGACGGATTGGCTGGCGGCGCGGCTGACCGAGCGCGGCATCATGAACGGCAAGGTGAACACCTACCGCGAGTTCCTGCGCGAGGAGCAGGTGGCGGCAGCCGGCATCATCGCGTGGCTGGACCAGCCGGGCGTGCCGGAGCCGGTGCCCATGCCGAACATCCCCGGACTGCCGCCGCTGCAATCGGGCACGCGGCGCGCCCATGCGCCGCGTCTGGGAGAGCACACGCTGGAAGTGCTCGCGCAGCACGGCTACAGCGAGGCGGAGATCGCGACGCTGCTGGAGCAGAAGGTGGCGACCGCCGCGCCATCCCCGGCCGTGCAGGGCGAGACGCCGGTGCACAGCGCCGGATGAGGGTGATCGGTCGCCCCGTGCCACCCAGCCGCCCGCCGGCGATCCAGGGCGCCGCCCCAACCCGTACCGGATCATCGCCCTAAAACGGCCATCGCCGGGTGCGGTTCGCTTCCTGCGCCGGAGTCAGCGTGCGTGGTCCGTCGCCCAGCTCGCGCGGCTGCCCCGCCGGATCGGTCCAGCAATCCGCCACGCCAAGGCTTCGCGTGCAGTAGGGTTGCGGCGCCGGCGGCGGCTCCACCGGCCGGCAATAGGTTTCGCCCCGGTCCAGCCGCACCGCCGAGCAATCCCGCCCGGTCACCAGCGACCACAGCGCGTCGAACGGTGTCCGCTGGATCACCGCGACGCTGCCGGCCGTGACGCCGGCCGTCACCGCGGTCAGCATCAGCGGATCGGCCTGGCAGCCGCCCAACAGCAACACCAGGCATAGCGCGAGTCGCATGCGGGATACCCTGCGCCCGAAAGGTAAACCACTGGTGTGCGCCGGTTTGCCGCCGCGCCGTGCCGCCGCTATGGTCCGCGCCCCGGCCTTCGCCGGCACCGGCCGCCACAGCCCGAATCGGACGAGACACACCCAGTGGTCGATATCTTCGACGAGGTCGAGGAGGAGCTTCGCGCCGAACGCGCGAAACAGCTTCTCAAGCGCTATGCCGGCCTCATCATCGCCGCCGCTTTGCTGATCGTCGCCGCGGCCGGCGGCTGGCAGGGATGGCGCTGGTGGCAGGCCAGGCAGGACATGGCGGCGGGGCAGCGCTACCTCGCGGCGATGGCGCTCATGCAGGGATCCGCCACGGCCGCCAGCCGCCAGGCCGTCATCCGCGACTTCGGCGCGATCATCAGGACGGCGCCGGAAGGCTATCGTACGCTGGCCCGCTTGCAGGCCGCCGCGCAGGAAGCGCAAAGCGGCGACCTGCAAGGCGCCGCGGCCCTGTGGAACGACGTCGCCACCGACAGCGACGCCGATCCCCTCTTGCGCGACCTCGCCAATCTGCTCTGGTGCCAGCACCAGATCGACACCGGCGATCCCGGCTTGCTGGAGGCGCGGCTGAAGGCGCTCGCCCAGCCGGGCAATGTCTGGCGCCCGCTGGCGCAGGAGCAATTGGCCCTGCTGGATTTGCGCGAGGGCAAGACGGCGGCGGCGAAAGCCGCGTTGAGCAAACTGGCGCGGGATGTCACCGCGCCCACCGGGGTGCGCGGGCGCGCCGCCGCCCTGCGCGCGCGGCTCGGCTAACCGGCATGGCGGAGAACAGCCTGGTGGAACGTCGGGGATTTGCGCGGCGCGCGGCGCTGCTGGCGCCGTTGGCACTCGGCGGCTGCAGCCTGTGGGATTCGTGGTTCGGCACCGAGAAGCCGCCGCTGCCCGGCACGCGGGAGCCGGTGATCGCCCCCGGCCACGGGCTGACGGTGGACCCGGGCGCGCCGAAGGTCGTGCTGCCGCCGCCGGTCCGCAATGCCGCGTGGCCCCAGGCGGGCGGCAACCCGGCCCACGTGATGGGCCATCTCGCCGCCAATCCCGTCCTCGCGCAGGCCTGGGCCGCCGGGATCGGCGCGGGCGGCGGCTACCGGCAACAGCTCCTGGCACAGCCCGTGGTGGCGAACGGCCTGGTCTATACCATGGATTCGAACGCGGTGGTCTCCGCCTTCACGCTGGCCGGCGGCACGCGGGTCTGGCGGATGGACAGCCGGCACAAGCACCGTCGCGACAGCACCAATGTCGGCGGCGGGTTGGCGGTGGCGGGCGACATGCTCTACGCGGTGAACGGCCTCGGCGACCTGGTCGCGCTGGATGCCGCCAAGGGCGCCCAAAAGTGGCGCACCAGTATCGGTGTGCCGGGGCGGTCGGCGCCCACCGTGGTGGAAGGCCGGCTGTTCCTGACCACCATCGAGGACAAGCTGCTGGCGCTCGCCGCCGATGACGGCCGCCAGATCTGGGCATACCAGGCCTTGGCCGCCAGCCCCAGCGTGCTGGGACGGCCGGCGCCCGCCTTCGCCAACGGCCTGGTCGTCGCGGGGTTCAGCTCCGGCGAGCTCGCCTGCCTGCGCGCGGACAGCGGCAACGTGCTGTGGACCGACAATCTGGGCGGGACCGCCGGCGGCGCCAGCGCGGATTTCTCGGCCATCCGCGGCCGGCCGGCCATCAGCAACGGCCGCGTGCTGGCAACCGGCATGGGCGGCCTGACACTCGGCCTGGACCTGCCCACCGGCCGGCGGCTGTGGGAGCGCGACGTGGGCAGCGAGGATAGCCCCTGGATCGCCGGCGACTGGATGTTCATCATTGCCGCCTCGCAGGAGATGGCGGCGATCGGCACGGCCGACGGGCGGGTCGCCTGGGTCTCCGCCCTGCCACGCTGGAACAACCCGAAAAAGCAGAGCGGCGCGATCACCTGGTGGGGGCCGGCCCTGCTGGGCGACCGCCTGGTGGTCGCCGGCACCAACCGGGACGCGCTGTCCATCAGCCCCTATACCGGCGCGATTCTCGGCCGGCAGACCCTGTCCGCCGCCGCCGCGCCGCTGGAACCGGTGGTCGCCGGCGGCACGCTGCTGCTGGTGACCAACGACGGAAGGCTATTGGCGCTGCGCTGAGCGCGCGCCACATGGGTTCCATGCCGCCTGTCCCATGCTGCCAGTAGTCGTCATCGCCGGCCGGCCGAATGTCGGCAAATCGACGCTGTTCAACCGGCTGGTCGGCCGGCGCGAGGCGCTGGTCGCCGACACGCCCGGGGTGACCCGCGACCGCAAGGAGGCGCCAGCCTTGCTGCGCGGGCGCGAGGTGCGGATGATCGACACCGCGGGTCTGGAGGAAGCGGCGCCGGAAACCCTGGCCGGGCGGCTGCGCGCCGGCGCCGAGACCGCGGTGGGCATGGCCGACCTGGTGCTGTTCGTGGTCGATGCGCGCGAGGGACTGACGCCGATCGACCGGCATTTTGCCCAATGGCTGCGGCGCCAGGGGCGGAAGGTGCTGCTGGTGGCCAACAAGGCGGAGGGCCGCGCCGCGAACTCGGCGGTGCTGGAGACCTACGCGCTGGGCCTCGGCGATCCGGTCGCCGTCTCCGCCGAGCATGGCGAGGGCATCGCCGCGCTGATGACCGAAATTGCCGACCTGCTGCCCCCGGTGCAGGAGACGGCAACGGGGGAAAGGCCGCTGCACCTCGCGATCGTCGGCCGCCCGAACGCCGGCAAATCGACGCTGATCAACCGCTTGCTCGGCGAGGAGCGGATGATCACCGGCCCCGAGCCCGGCCTGACGCGCGACGCCGTGGCGACCCAACTGCGCGACGCCGAGGGGGCGATCGAGTTGGTGGACACCGCCGGCCTGCGCCGCCGCGCCCGGGTCGAGGCGGAGCTGGAGAAGCTGTCGGTCGGCGCCGCGATCGGTGCGCTGAAGCTGGCCGAGGTGGTGGTGCTGGTGGTCGATGCGATGGAGGGGCTGCACGACCAGGACCTGCAGATCGCCCGTCTGGTCGAACGCGAAGGCCGCGCCTGCGTGATCGCGCTGAACAAGTGGGACGCCGTGACCGACCGCACCGCCGCGCGGCGCGCGGTGACCGAACGGCTGGAAGACAGTCTGGCGCAGATGAAGGGCATCCCGGTGGTGACGGTGTCGGCGCTGACCGGCGCCGGGCTGGACAAGCTGCTGCCCGCGGTGCGCCGCACTCATGCCGTATGGAACAAGCGCCTGCCGACCGGCGAGCTGAACCGCTGGTTCGAGCAGATGCTGGAACGGCACCAGTTGCCGCTGGTGAGCGGGCGGCGGTTGAAGCTGCGCTACATCACCCAGGCGAAGGCGCGTCCCCCCACCTTCGTTGCCTTCGGCACCCGCGCGGAACTGCTCCCCGAGGACTACCAGCGCTATTTGGTGAATGGGCTGCGCGAGGCGTTCGACCTGCCCGGCACGCCGATCCGGCTGCAACTCCGCGGCACGAAGAATCCCTATGTGGCATAGGGGCTCCTCCCTCTCCCGCCTGCGCCGGGAGAGCGCAAGGTGAAGGTGCGGCGTGCCGCACCCCTCCTCTGCGTGGAACGGGTCGTATTCCCCGTCCGGCGCGGTTCCACCCGACCGGAAGCGCCGGCCACAGACGCGCGAAAGCCGCCGTTTTGCCGAGGAACCTTGACGCCGGCAGCACTCCGCGGCGCACACTCGCCGGCACGGATCGCCTGAGGAGGCAAGTCATGGCCAACCACATCAACCGCGCCATCGAACTGCTGTCGCAGGACCAGGCGATCTACTACGCGGGTCCGCATAGCGGCCACGTGCTGACCTGTGCGCAAGGCAAGGACGATGCCGGCACCTGGGCCGACTACATCAATGTCGGCATGGAGCACGGGTCGTTCGACATGGCCGGCCTCGCCGAATACCTGCGCGGCCTGGTCGAAGGCGGCCCGACACGCTCCGGCCACCGCACACCCGCGGTGATCGTCGAGGCGCCGGTGAACGGCATCGACGCCAGCCACGTACGCTACAACGCCTGGCAGTTCCGCCAGATCCTCGGCCGCGGGGTGCATGGCATCCTGCTGTGCCAGGCGGAAAGCGCCGACGCCACGCGCGCTTTCGTCGAATCCTGCCGCTACCCGCACCATGCGCAAGGCGTCGATCCGGCGATTCCCCCGGCGCTGGCGCGCATGCGCGGCACGCCCGGCGGTACGCATGGCGGCATGGCTCCCGACGGCCGCCCGCTGCTTGGGATCGGCACGCGCGGCCGTGGTTCGGAAGCGACCGCCGCCGCCATCTGGGGCATGTCGCAGCAGGACTACATGCAGCGCTGCGACCCGTGGCCGCTGAACCCCGACGGCGAGCTATTGCTCGGGGTGAAACTGGAAAGTCCCGAAGGCATCGCCAGTTGCGAAGCGATCTGTGCCGTGCCCGGGCTTGGCTTCGCCGAAATGGGGCCGGGGGACCTGGGACTTTCGCTCGGCTACACCACGCTGCGGCGCGATCCCTATCCGCCGGAGATGCAGGAGGCGCGCGACCGTGTCCTGGCGGCGTGCAAGGCGAACGGCATCGCGTTCCTGGAGGGCGGCACGCCGGCCAACATCATCGCCCGCCTGAATGACGGCGTCCGCGTCATCGCCGACCACGACGAAGCATCGGCGCGGCTCGGGCGCGCGCATCAGAAGCGGACGATGGCGGTGTGATACCAGCCCGCATAAAGAAAGACTCATGGGGGTGCGCCGGCGACCCAAACCCCCTCACCCACCGCCATCCACCACCAATTGCCTCGCGGGCAGCCGAATCTCGGCGGTGGTTCCCTCGCCCGCCCGGCTGCGCAAGGTCAGCAGGCCGCCATGCCCGGCCACCAGCGCGCGCGAAACATACAGCCCGAGACCCGACCCCTGATAACGGCGCGCCAGTGTCGAATCGAGCTGAGTGAACGGTTCGAACACCCGCTCCAGATCCTCCTCCCGGATGCCGATGCCGGTGTCGCGCACGAAGATCAGCAGCCCGCCCTCCGGTTCCAACGCCGCGCCGACCGTTACAGCGCCGCCGATCTCGGTGAATTTCACGGCGTTCGACAGCAGGTGGCGCAACACCTGCGCGAGCCGCCGTTCGTCGCCGCGCAGCCTCGGCAGGGTGTCGTCGAGTTCGGCGACCAGGGTGATCTCTGCGGCCTGGGCCGCCGCGTCGGACTGCCGCATCGCCGCCCGCACCAGGCGCTCGATGTCCACCACGTCGGAGGCCAGGTCGAACCGGCCGGCCTCGATGCGGGCCACGTCGAGGATGATGTTGATCAGCCCCAGCAGGTTGCGCCCCGATTCGTTGATCTGCCGGGCGAATTCGGCGACGCGGGCCGGCGCGGGATTGGCGGCCTCGCGCAGCAGCGCATCCGAGAAGCCGATCACGGCATTCAGCGGCGTGCGCAGCTCGTGGCTCATGGTCGCCAGGAAACGCGACTTCGCCAGGTTGGCCGCTTGCGCCGTTTCCTTGGCGCGGCGCAGATCCTCCTCTGCCTGGCGCGCCTCGGTCACGTCGGAATAGGTCGAGAGCCAGCCGCCGGCGGGGGTCGGATCGGAGCGGATGTCGATGATGCGGCCCGACGGCAGGTGCATTGTCCGGATATATGTTACCGAGCGGTCGCGCGTGCGCAGCCCTTCGGCCACGTCACTCGCCCGCGGCCCGTCACCGAACTCGCCGCGCCGCACCATATTGTCGAGGATTTCATCCTGCGAGCGGCCGGCGGTCAGCAATCCGGGCGGGTGGTTCATCAATTCGGCGACCACGGCGTTGCTGGCGATCAGCCGCTGGTCGGGTCCCCACAGCATGATGCCGTGGCGGATCGACGCCAGCATCGCGGCCATCTCTTCGGCACGGCGCGACAGCTCGGCTTCCGCGTCGGTCAGCGGCGTGATGTTGGTGACGACGCTGATGAAGCCGCCATGCGGCAACGGCGCCGTGCGGACGTCCACCACGGTGCCGTTCGGCCGCCGCCGCCGGCGCATCTGCGGGCGGTCCACGTTGAACGAGGCTTGCTCGGCCACGATGTCGTCCGGCGCTCCGGCGCCGTACTCGCCGGCATCGGCGCGGCGGCGGATGATGTCGAGGCGATGGTCGCCCACGGCAAGCGGCGCGCCGTCCATCGCCTGAACATAGGCGCGGTTGAACATCGTCACCCGGTGGTCCGCGCCATAGACGCACACGCCGTGCGGGATCGCCTCCAGGATCGCATCCAGCGCCCGCGCCCGGCGCGACGCCTCGCCCTCGGCGCCGGCGAGCGGCGTGATGTCGGTCACCGCCATGGTCCAGCCGCCATCGGGCAACGGATCGGAGGTCACGTCGATCACCTGTCCGTCGCCGCGGATCCGCCGCGTCGCGGCCGGGCGCGAGCGGTCCAGCCCGCGTTGTTCCGCGAGGAAGGCCGCCCCATCTGCTCCCGCGAACTCGTCGCGGTCCGCCATCCGGTCGAGCAGGGCGGGAAAGCCGACGCCGGGGTGGATGTGCTCCGGCGCCAGGGCGAGCAACTCGGCAAAGCGGGGATTGGCGAACAGGAGCGTTCCAGCCGGGCCGAACGCCGCCAGCCCGTGATGCAGCGTCGCCAGGGCGGTCGCGGTCTGTGTCAGTGCGCGTTCCGCCTCGGCGCGGGCGGTGATGAGCGACGTGGTTTCCACCGCGCAGACCACGTAGCCGCCATCCGGCAGCGGCGCGCTGTGCAGGTCGAAGCTGCGGCCGTTGAAGGTGCGGCGGCGCAACCGGCCGGCGCGGGACCGATCGGGTGCCAGCACGGCGGCCACCTGCGCATCCGGGTCGCCGGGTCCGTACACCCCGCGATGGGCCGCGGCACGCACCGCGTCCTCCACCGGCGTGCCGGGCAGGATGCTGTTCGGCGGCAGGTCCAGCGAGTCGTGGAAGGCGGGGTTCATGAACACGATGCGCCGCCTGGAATCGACGATGGCGACGCCGACCGGCAGCGCGGCCAGAATGGGATCGGCCTTGATCTCCGGCAGCGTCTCCATGCTGCTCACGCGGTGCTTCCGCACGTGCCGCTCACGCTTCGGCCGCGAGCGGACGCGGGCGCCGCAGCCCGTGCAGCAGCACCAGCGCGGCGGTCAGCACCAGGACGGCATTGGCCTGGTGCGCCGCCGCGAGGCCGGGGGGAACCACCAGCAGCAGCGTCGCGACTCCCAGCCCGTACTGCACGGCGGTGGTCAGCCCGAGCGCGGCGAGCGGCAGCCGCACGTCGAGCGGCGCCGGCGCGGCGAAGCCGAGCGCGACCGTGCAGGCGGTCACCAGGGCGGTGAGCGTTGCGAGCAATCGGTGGTCGAACTGCACGGCGGCGACGTTCTCGGTGAGGTTGCGCAGGAACGGCGTCAGCCGCGCATAGCCGCTGGGCACGAGATGCCCGTCCATCAGCGGGAAGCTGTTGTAGTCGTAGCCCGCATGGGTGCCGGCGACGAAGCCGCCCGCCAGGATCGTGAGCACCACCAGGGTGCAGCAGGCAAAGGCGAGGCGGCGAAGCCGAAAGGTCCGCGGGCGATGCGCCGGCGCCGGCCGCAGCACCGTCAGTCCGGTCCAGACGATCGCGGCATAGAGGCAGAGGGCCAGGCCGAGATGCACGACCAGCCGGTATGGCGACACCGCCGTGGCGTCGGGCGAGAAACCGGACGCCACCATGAACCAGCCGACCACGCCCTGCAGCCCGCCCAGCAGGAACAGCAGCAGGAGCCAGGGGCGCAGGCGCCGCTCCAGCCGGCCGGTGGCCCAGAACCAGATCAGCGGTCCGAGGAAAACCACGCCGATCAGCCGGCCCCACAGCCGGTGGGCCCATTCCAGCCAGAAGATGTGCTGGAAACCCGCCAGCCCGAAGCCCTTGTGCAGCAGGGCATATTGCGGAATCCGCTGGTACAGCCGGAACAACTGCTCCCAGTCGGCATGGTCGAGCGGCGGCAGGATGCCGCTGATCGGCGCCCACTCCATGATGGAGAGGCCGGAGCCGGTGAGCCTGGTCAGGCCGCCGAGCACGACCATGACAAGGATCATGCCCGCGACAACGAACAGCCACGTCGCCACGAGCCGGCGGTTGCGTCGGCCGGTGGCCCGGTCTTCCGGCGGTGCACCGGGGAAATCCCGCACGTCGAATGGCATTGCGCCACTATAGGCGGAGGTTCGCGGCGATGAAACTGCGTCGTGCAAGGCGAGCGGCGCGGCGTCGCCGCTGGTGGTCGATCTGAATGCCGTGCTGGCCGCCACGATCAGGCAGCGCGCCATGTGAAGTCGACATGCACGGCGTCGTAGGGAAACTCGATGCGACCGTCGGCGGTTCGCCGCACCACGCCGGAGTCGAGCAAAGCGCGCATGTCGTCATGCACGCCCCTGACGTCGCGGCGCACCCGTCTCGCTGCTTCGCGCAAGCCGATCGGGCCTTGCCCAGTCACGACTTTCAGCAGCTCCCCGCGCTTCGCGGTCAGAATTTTCCACAGCAGGTCCGGGGTGGCGAAGCCGCACAGGTCGTGGCACCGCCCATCGAACCGCTTCGGCGAATGCGGTTTCGGACACCGCCACGCGCCGGTCGATGAGGGGGCGGGTCTTCATCGTTGTTGTATGGGCCGACAAGCCTGGCTGTTGTCGATCAGCCCGACAGAGCCTTGCAGTGCCGCAGGCGTCGGCCTCGCGGCGGTCGCCGTCCCGCCCTGGCGGCATGCCGGGCTGCCGAGCGTGCGGAGCGCGTTCGGACGGCGACCCATCCCGCGCCAGCCGTGGCGGGGACGTGCTGATGCTGAATGCTCGCCGTCAGGCCGAGGGCTATGCGCAGGCGCTGCCGGTCGCGCATGGCTGGCCGCCCTTCATCCTGGTCTGCGACGCCGGGCACGTGATCGAGACCTATGCCGGATTCTCCGGCCAGGGGAAGAACGACGCGCAGTTCCCCGACCGCCAGTCCTTCCGCATCTACCTGGACGAGCCGGCCATGACGACCGGAGGGTGGGCAATCCGTTCCCAGTCAGGGTGAAAATCCTCTGGCGAAATGCGGGCGCAGATTACCCCGGCGGCAGCAACCGTTGGGGCATACGTTCGTATCGCCAGGGCTCACGGGCGAGTGCCAGGGATTCCGGATCACGGAGTCCTGACCATGAAATCCCGCCTCGAACCTCTGAAACTCGCCCAACTCGAGGAAGCCGCGTGCGTGGTCAATGCGCCAGACATCCGCGACTTCAACAGGCACGCTATCATCCCGTACGGCGTCACCGTCGATCATATCGCCGCAGGGATGAAGGAGTTCACGGACTTCCTGGGGTTCATCAACACCCAGCTTCACACTCGGCAGATCCCCCGGCTCAAGACCATGCTGATGCCCGCGAATTTCTCGTTCATTGTCGGAGAATTTATGACATCGGCGATCCCAAAATATTGCCGAACCATTGTGAAAAATGCCTACCACAACGGCCATCCGGACATGATTCCAGCGGGCAAATACCCGGGCGACAAGCTCCAGCACGGTGCCGAAGGCATCGAGGTCAAAGGGAGCCGCTACCTCAAATCCTGGCAAGGGCACAACGCCGAGGATGCGTGGCTGATGATGTTCTGCTTTTCCAGCGGGCGACCGACCGATGAGGCCAAGGGCATCCTACCAGCCCCATTTAGATTCGTCAAGGTTGTCGGTGCGCAACTTCAGCAATCGGATTGGCTGTTCGCAGGGCGATCGGCGATGGGCAGACGCACCATTACTGCTTCGGTGACCCGAACCGGCTATGACAAAATGATGTCAAACTGGATATACAAGCATCCCACGCCTTCTGACAGTGCTGTCGTCTCCGCCCTCGATGATTAGACGCCCAGCATCTCCTGGGTGGCAGGTGGCACGCCTTCGCCTACGCGCAGGGCGCGCAGCCGAGGAATGGCTCTCACTGCCGCATCATAGTAATTTTTGTATCGCTCAACGCCGATGCATGAATAGCCGATGGCCTCTGCAGCGGCAATGGTTGACCCTGACCCGGCGAACGGGTCGGCCAGGACGCCCTTGCCCATGGGCAAGATCGCCCGCACGAGCTGGCGCATGAGGCTCTGGGGCTTCAGGGACGGATGTTCGACAATTTCACGCTCGCGTTTGGGCGTGCGTTCGGATGGGATGACATCACTGAACGGGTTTCCGTCAGGCCGATGGCGCAGTCCGCCGGTGCCGTATGTTGCCAGACACTCGCGTACGGTCATCTTCGGCGGCATGGGCTTACGGAACAGGCCCCATGGCTCATAGCCGCCGCGCGGCAGAGACGCGACCTCTGGAAATTCCTTCTCGCCCAGTTTGGGCTTGTCACCGCCTCGCAGCGTCTGAACCAGGCGGATGATTTCTGTCCGAAACTCCAGACCACCTTCGACAACGGCCCCGAACACCAGTTGGCTCAAGAACGAATTGCCCGCCATCAGGACATGTGCGCCCGGCTTGAGTACGGGCAGCGCGAGCATTGAGAAGTCCTTGAAATATTTCCGCAGCGTTGTGCGCTGCTTTTCGTCGAGCGCAGTAAAGCGGGGCAGCGGGGCGCGCTTGCAGCCATCGAACGTCGGCGGAATGCGCCAGATACCAGGTCCGCCCGACAGCATCTGCTGCAATTGCTTTACCTCGTACTCCTCGACTCCATACGGGGGGTCGAGGACCATGCCGTCCAGGCTCTCAGCCGGAAGGCGAGCCATCCATTCAAACGCGTCCGCATGGAGGAGAACCGAGCGACCAATGCGGATGGCGCGGTAGTCGAGCGCGAGTGGGTGTTGTGGTTCAGCGTTCATTTCGGCTTCCGTGGTGCACGTGCGGCGGTTTCGGACTGAGACTGGTACAGTAGCCACATCTCCTCGAAGAGGCGGACCAATCGCGTGTTCCGGCGGGCCGCCTCTGTACGAAACGCCGCAGCAAGCTCCGGCTTCAACCGGAGCGACACGACGATGCTCTCCGGCTTGTGCTCGTTGTCATGGGGCATTCGCAGGCGCTCCGAGAAGACGTCTTGACGTCGATGCACCTTCCTAGAACGGCAGCGCCGACCCGGGCAAGCGAATATCAGCGATGTGGCTCAAAAACCATTCCGCACGTACAATGGCATTCTGCCTGTGGGCGGGTCTGCCGGCTCGCCCGCCTGGCCGCGTTGAACCAGGAACGCGTGCGGGGGGAAGCCGCCGGCCACCGCCACCGCGCTCGCCGCCCGCTTCCGCCAAGGCCGCCGCGTCCTGCCCAAAATCGAGGCCGTCCTCGCCGCCCTGCTCCGCGTCAGCGGCCTGGTGCACACCCCCGACAACGGCCGCTGCTTCCTGTCACGCCGGGCCGCGTGATCGCCGCGGCGCGCGCCCTCGGGCCCGGTCACCCTCCGTCACGCGGTTAATTCTCGAGTGCCAAATCGATCTCGATATGCACCTTGCGGGCGGTGAGGGTCGGGCGGATTGCTCGCCCTTCGCCGCGATTGAGGCGGACGATCCCGGCCTCGCTCAAGCGGTGCAGCGTCCGCTGCACGTTCTGCGGAGCACGCTGCGCCATTTCCGCCAGTTCGGTCACCGACCGCGGCGCTCGTGTAACAATAAGACGCAGCAGCGTCCGGTTCTTGGGCGACAACAGCTTTGCCCCAGCCTCAAGCGACGTGAACCGCACGGCGGTTTCCGCGTCGGTGTCGCGGTCCCGCATCTCCATCCAGATTTTCGGTTCGTTCGGGTCAACCTTACGTTCGCCGCGGGCGACCGCCAGCGTGAACGCCTTGAAATCCTCGAACGTGTCGGTTTTGACTCTCTCGCGGTTCTCGGTCATCGCACGCCCCTTTCCGTCAGGATCCGTTCCACTTCGCGGTAATAATCCGCCAGCAATGCAGCGGGGCCGCGGTACTGGTAGGCGAGTGTTTTCTGGCGGCGATACAGGTGCCGATGATCGTATTCCGTCCGGCGGCGGACGCCGTGAGCGTTGTCCATCCCGTAAATCCGTCGCTTCGCAAGGTCGTGCAGCGTCAGACTATATTTTATCCCCTGCGGCCGATGCTTCGTGGCGGCGACGATCCGGGGTTCGATTTTGACCACGCAAGTGCTGATCAGCCGGAACTCGGAGCCGCTCAGGCTGAGCAGGAACTCCAGTTCATGGTCGGCGTTTGCTAGTTAGCACAGTATCAGGATGTAATGCTATACACCGGATAGAAATCCGGGACGGGTGGGCTGCGCCACCGCCCCAGCGTTGCCTTGGCCCTTGCGACCACTTTCGCCCCGGTTCTTTCAAGACCGCCACTCAAGATTGCGGCCGTCCGCCTGGTCGCGCTCAACCAGGAACGAGTTTGGCCGCGCGCTTCCGCCAAGGCCGCCGGACCCTCTGCCGCAGGTCGAGGCCATGCTCACCGCGCTGCTCCGGGTCGGCGGCCTGGTGCACAGCCCCGACGGTGGGCGCAGCTTCCTGTCACGGCGGGCGGCCTGACCTGACGAGGGCAACCCGGCTACCAGCGCCGCGGGCGACTGCAGGCCGCGCGGGACAGGATCATGCCGGCAGGCTTCGTTCCGCCGCCGCCGCGGTCCGGAAAACCCAGGCTGTTTGTGGCATCGTGGTCCGCAAAGCCTGCCCCGGCGAAGGCCGGGGGACAGGCCACCCGGCCCTCCGGCACCCGGGCCGCCATCGCGCCTCTTGGCACTGACATTATAAGACACTATAACTAACCCCCATGAACGACACACCGCAGCACCCAACCGCCCCCGCCGACCAACGCCAGCGGGACATCCTCGACGAGGCCGCCAGAATTCTGCGCACCACGCTGCCCCCATCGCTCACCCACACGCCGGAGGCCCGGGCACACCGCGACCGCGCCGCCCTCGCCGAGGTCGCCGCCCTGGCTCCGGCCAACCTTATGGAGGCCGGGCTCGCCGCCCAGTACGTCGCCCTCATGGCCCATGCCGGCGACTGCCTGCGCCAGGCTGTGCAGTACGCGGCCGACCCCAAGATCGCCGGGAAGCTCCGTGCCCAGGCCGTCAGCATGGAGCGCGCGGCGCAAGGCTGCCGCGCGATGCTGCTGAAAGTGCAGGCGGTGCGCCGGAAGCGCCAGGCGGACCCGGTCACCCGCGAGAAGGACGCCCAGACCGAACAATACGTCCGCCGCCAACTGACCGCGGCGCTGGAGCGCCTGCCGGCCGCGGCCGCGCCAGCGCCCAATCGTCGTGACCCTTCGCCCCAGTTCGATCGCCCGCTGAATCTGCGTCTCTGGGAAGCCTATTTTCAAGCCGGGCTGCCAACCCGTCTTGACAGAACAATTCACTAACACTATATTCCCCCCATGGACCAATCCCCGGACGCTCAGCCACTCGACCCCGCCATCCAGCTTGATCGGGACCTCCATGACGAAGCCATGGAAGCCCTGCGCGAGATGCTGCCCCCGCCGCACCCCGACACGCTCGAGGCCCGCGCCCGCCGCCACCGCGCCGCCATCGTCAGGG
>DATLQW010000171.1:0-4633 GCA_035535035.1 Acetobacteraceae bacterium | reverse complement strand
ACCGGGCTGACCCTGGGGCGCGTGGTGCGCGGCGTGACCGAGAAGCACACGCTCGATGCCGCCGCGCTGCGCAGCGCCGAGGCGCGCTGGCTCGCCGAACGCGCCGGCGCGCTGGCCGATCGCTTCGCCGCGCCGGCGCGGATGAAGCTCGATGCGCAGGAGGCACAGGCGAACGGACCGGCCTCGGCGTACGACCGCATCCTGGCGCACGGGCGGCGCGGGCTGACGGTGCAGCGCTTCAAGGGGCTGGGGGAGATGAACCCCGACCAGCTCTGGCACACGACGCTCGATCCCGCGGCACGCACCCTGTTGCAGGTGAAAGTGGGGGACGCGGAGGATGCGGCGCAGGTGTTCAGCACCCTGATGGGCGACGTGGTGGAACCGCGGCGGGAGTTCATCGTGAGCAACGCGCTGAAAGTGGCGAACCTGGACGTGTAGGCACCGCTGTAACGCGACACGTAATCTTGCAACGTGCGTCGCCTACGATCTGCGATCTCCATCTCCTGCCCGCCGGTATCCAAGGGATCCGCTCAGCGCACCCGCCGGGACTTCGCGCCGGGCGCCGACGGCAACTCGGCGCCCGCCAACGGCTGGATCGAGGATACCGAAACCCCGCCTGCCCCACCCACAAGCACCGCCACCCGCCGTCGGTCCTGTCGCCGGACCGAAGGTCGTGCCGGGGGCGAGGCGGCTGGGCAGACCGCCCCGATATTCTAGCCGGCGGCCAGCGTAAGCTCCACGCGTCGGTTCTGTGCCCGGCCCGCCGCCGTGTTGTTCGAGGCCACGGGTTGCGAGTCGCCGTAGCCATGCGCCGAGATCAGATCGGGCTTCACGCCTTGCGATATCAGGTACTGCATGACGTTATCCGCGCGCTTCTGCGACAGTATCTGGTTCGACGTGATGCCCTGCTTCGCAAGCGCCGGACCGATCGGGGTGTTATCGGTATAGCCGTTCACCTCTATCTTTTGTTCCTGGGTCGGGGCGAGCTTTGCCGCCATCCTGGAGATGATCTGCTGCCCGCGCGCACTCAGGTGCCAACCGCCCGGCTGGAACAGCAAGTCGCTGTTGACCGTATATTTGATGGCGCCCTGCAACCGGCTGATCTGCGCGTGCGCGGCGGCAAGCTCCGCCGACTGCGACGCAACCTGCTGCTGGAGACCCTGGTTCTCGGACTTCAGCGCGTCGTACTGGCTCTGGGAGACGCATCCCGTCAGGACCATGGCCGAGACCAGCGATCCGGCGATGAGGAAGGATTTGTTTGGGGTGTTCACAGGCGTGACTCCTCAGTGTTGCGTGGCCTGGGCCGAAGATTCCGCTGATAGGCGTTAGGCAGAGGTCTCCTGATCGCGCATTCCGATCGACTTGATGACGCATGAAGTCACATGACGAGGGCCGGCGGCTATGCACTTCCGGCAACGACTACCCGCCGTGGCCGGACCGGATGCTCGAGTGCTCCGTCAGGAGCGGGGCCGAGGCCGTGCGCCGCCGCCGCCACCGGTCCAAGTCCAGCCTCCCGCGGTCCTCGTCGGAGTTCCCGAACGCGGCGCAGGGGCGCTTGCCGATCGCGAGGTTGATGCCCATCGCTTGGGCGAGATGCCGTACACGCCCTCGGCACAGGCGCGTACGAACGCCTGATCGTCACCGGTGACGATAGAGGTGCGGAACCCATTGGCACGCAGATCGTCGATCGCTTTCCGCATCGGGCCATACACGTGCTCGTTGCCCGGTTCGTCGGTCAGAAAATCAGCGTGATCTGCGCGCGCAACTGCCAGGTCGGGCCGAATTCCGGCCGCAGGGCGTTGTAGTACGCGCCAATCGCGAGATTGATCGGCAACTTGCCGCCGATCCTGATGACGCGGCCAAACTGACCGCCCAGCGGCAGGGTCCAGGCGTTGTTGCCGGCGGTCAGCCAGTTTGCCGTGATGATCGGTGCGCTGCCGACATACCACCCCTTCCCGAAATTGTAGTTCGCGAATGGCTGCATCAGGAACACGTTGTAACGCGTGCCGGTGGGTCCGGAGGTGCCGCCGAACGACCAGACATCATTGACCAGAACGCCTGTGACCCAGGGGCCCTTGATATACACCAGCACTCCGGTCGGACCGCCGCCCCACACGGTGGAGCCGAGGCTCTTGTCGCTGATCGTCGGCACCTGCAACACTGGCCCGATGCCCCAGAGCCAGCCGTTGACCGGCCTGCTTGGCGAGAGGAACGCCGAGAACGTGGTCGGGCCGGTGCCGAACGGCACGGTCCGTGCCGGCTGCAGCGACGGCTGCCAGACCAGCGGCAGGATCGTACGGGTGATGAGGTTCCAGTCCTCGTTGAGGTGGATGGGGATCACCGGCTGGACATTCAGGATGTCCTGGGTGCCCCTGTTCGGGCCATAGTTGAAGTTCGTGTTGTTCTGGAACGGGAAGCTGTAGAGATCGCCGATCGGGTTCTGTAGCTTCTTGGCCAGTGCCGTCGTGTCGTCCGTGCCGGCGCCGGCCGGCATCGGGCCTGGTGCCGAGGATTGTCCAAGCGCCGCGCCCGACATGACCAGGAGGGCGAGCAGGCCGGCGCTTCGTGTGCTCAACCGCGACGTGCGCAACATGGTCAGGCGTCCCGAACGAGGTTCCCGACGCGCGAACCGCGAACCGCCAGGCAAGCGAAGAACCGGCGCGGCGGGCACGTTTCCAAGATGCACGCCGCGCCGGAGTTCGCACAGGTTTTCGCCGGTCGTGCGACGGACCAGCGGACCCAGCCGATCGGCCGCGCGCCTGCCTGCGAACAGGGAGATCATTGCATGCTGCGAATCAGGTCCAACAGCGGCTGCTGGCTCACGCTGATGATGCCCGCTTGCGGATTGTCGAGGTCGAAGACCAGCATGATCACGCTGGCAATCATCACGGCTACGATCAGCATCGCAATGGGATGCTGCCCGGCCGCCTGCACGGCTCCGTAGCCCGAGAAGCCCAGCGCCACGACGGCAATTCCTGCAAGCATGAGGAAGACGCCCGCCGGCACGGTATCGCGTGCGACCATCAGCCTTTTCGCATGCACGTCGATCATGGTGTTCAGGGCCTGGATGAACAGGCCGGTCGGGACGACATTCGGGTTCTCTTTCGCCGCCGCCATGGCGTCCCGCCACAATTCTTCCTGGATCCCGGCCGCGTGGCGCAGCCCCTGAACCGCCGCGGCAGACGTCAACCGAAACCCCCGGCTGGCGACGCGAAGCTTCGCGTACTCCTTGAAAAGAGGCGCGACGGCTGCGGCGTACGGCTCCGCCAGCATGCGGCCGCGGAGGGCTGCGGTCCCGATCGCATTGGCCTCCTCCAGAACGGCTGCCTTACGCGCGTCGAAGCGCGCCACGGCCATCACGAAGGTGAAGCCGATCATCAGCGCGAGCAGGCCCATCGACGGCGCCGCCAGGCTGGAGACGAATCCCGCAGCTTCGCCGGCGCCGCGCGCGCGATGACGCCGGCCGAGCACCGCTCCGCACTCCACGGAGCCGACCGTGAGGAGGAGCAGCAGCCCGAGGAGGCCCCACTCGTTCGTCGTGTAGAGCCACTCGGTCATCCCTGGCCGGTCGTGTGCCGGGACCGCCGGCGATCACGCCCATGGGGCCAGGGTGCGCGCAGGCCGGTTGCGCCGCGCGCGGCCTGGGCTTGCGGAACCTCCGCACGTTCGGCGTGCGAACCGCAGCTTGCCGAGGATGATACCCCGCCGGGCACTGCGGCAGTCATTGCAGCACGATCTCGACCCGGCGGTTCTGCGGCTCGCGCGTGCCCGGGCCTGTCGCAACCAGGAGATGCGTATCGCCGAAACCCCGGACGGTGATGACCTCCCGAGGCACGGCATCCGCCACCAGCTCGGCGGCGACGGCGTCGGCGCGTCGCACCGACAGGGCCTGATTGTATCGGGACGAACCGGACGTGTCCGTATAGCCGCTGACGTTGATCCGTGTGTACTGGACCCGTGTGGAGTTCTCCGCTGCCTCCCTGACAACCTGCCGCGCACGGGTCGAGAGGGTCGCCTGGTCCCAGTCGAAGAATACCAGGTACGAGCGGGCCGGCGCCGGTGCCGGCGCAGCGACCGGCACCGGCGCCGGAGTCGGGGGTGGGGGCGGGACGTTGAAGGCGTATCGGATCCCGACCAGCAGGGCATGGTTGAACTCGCTTCCCGCCCTGACCGTTGTCGGAATGGAGCCGACCGTCGGGCCGGTGAACGTCGCGCCGTAATTGCGGTTCCCGGCCAGTCCCATGAATCGGTACTCGGCAGTGATCGCCAGTCCCGGTGTTTCCTTCATGGGAAACGCGATGCCGACGATCGCCTGGTAGGCGAAGGCACCCTGCGTGTCGTTGACGGTGAACCGATCCCCGATCGCATCGCCGGCGTTGACGCCTGACCATTGCGCCCACTGATACCCGATGCCGGCCCCCAGATAGGGCGTGACCCAGGGTGCGACGTTGTCGAAATCATAGAGGACATTGACCATCAGCCCGAACTTCTGCTCAGTCCCGCCCGAATGGATGCTGAGGCCGTTGACGGTTCCCTGCACGCTGCCGACGCTATTGTTCCGATACCCGAACTCGGCCTCCGTCCGAAGCCCGTTGCCGAAGCCCCAGCCAACGCTGACAAGGCCTGCGAAACC
>DATLQW010000170.1:0-45815 GCA_035535035.1 Acetobacteraceae bacterium | reverse complement strand
AAGTCCGGGGCAGGCTGTTGCCATAGCCGCCATCTGGGCGAGAGCGCTTCGCGTGCGTGAGCGGAAACGTGGCGCGAAGCGTCCGACAATGGCAACGAAGCGATCGGCCAGCCGGACCAGTGGTTCAGGTGGAGAGCGGGCGGCGGGAGGGCGGTTTTTGCCCTACCTGCGAGGTTTGTGGCACCCGCCTGTCTCCTTGGTTGTGGCTCTTATCGCGTTGCTTGTTGGCAAGGCGTCGCTGAAAGCTGGGTAGGGCCGAAAAGCGCAGCGCATTCCGCCGCCGCACGGACGTGCGACCGCGTTCGCCGTTGTGCCCCGCCACGTCCCGACTGGAGCGCGATGGCGGAATGCGCTGCGCTTTTCCGCCCAACGCAACGGCCAACAATCAACGCGATAAGAGCCTTGGTTGTTGACCATGTGCCATGCACAGACAGGATATACTGAGCAAACGACAGCCGCAGCACGCGGAACCGCATCCTGAGCACGTCCCCGCCGCGCCCTGGGAAACAAGGGAGGCAAGCCGCATGGCGTCCGGCAATCGGTTGCCGGTCGATCACGGCTCAGCCGTTGTGGAATTCCTCCATTTCGGCCTCGGCGGTGGCGGCGCGGGCAGCCGGCAGGGTCGGCAGGTTGTTCAATACCCGCATGGTCCGCGCCGGCGGAAAGGTGAAGATCGGCCCCGACAATGCCTGTTGCGCTGCCGCGGCATTACCGTGTTGCAGGTCCCACATGGCCCAGATCAGCGCGTTCACCACCGGTTGCGACGGCGCATCCAGCCGGATGCCCAGCACATGCCGAAATTCGGCCCGGGCCTGCAGCATCTGCATCTTGGCGATCGGCGACATCGCCATCCAGCGCGGGGAGGAGTTGAGCTCGCCCGCCAGATACTCGACGGCGACCGCCGCACGCAGCGCCTCGACCGGATCGGCGCGCGTCCGGGCGGGCGAACCAAGCGCCCAGGACGCCTCGTTGATGGCGCCGATGTCGTTGTCGATCCAGGTGCCATAGAAGGACGGCGGCAGTTGCGCCGTGCTCGGCAGCGGCGTCTCGGCAGCGCAGGCGGCGATCGACAGGCAGGCGAGGAGGGCACAGAACCGGGCAACCATGGCACGCGCTCCGCTTCGGCGGTTGGCAGGTAGATGGTGCCGGCACGGCGGGGAGACCAGGGGCCGTTGCGGCGCAGTCGCGCGCCGCGTCCGCGGTTCGTGAGGTGAAGGCGGGTCCCGGTCCGCTTGCGGGGGTGCGGCCATCCGATGGCCGCGGTTGCACGCACCGCTCCCCCAACTCGCTCCCTCAAGGGGAGGCGGAGAATTGGGAGATCAGGTGGCGCTGCGCAGCCCGGCCCGGAAACGCCGCGCCAGTTCGCGATAGACTTCCGCGTTGCGGTCGAACTTCGCGCGTTCCTCCGGCGCCATCACGCGCAGCAGCCGCGCCGGGGTGCCGGCCCACAGCTCCATCGGCCCGATCACCTTGCCCGGCGTCAGCAGGCCGCCGGCCGCGAGCATGCCGCCCTCCTCGATCACCGCGCCGTCCAGCACGGTGGCCGAGATGCCGACGAAGGCGCGGTTCTTCAGGGTGCAGGCGTGGATCACCGCGTTGTGTCCGACGGTCACGTCATCGCCGATGGTGGTGGAGAACCCGCCGGAATCGACGTGGATGATCGCGCCGTCCTGGATGTTGGTGCGCGCGCCGATATGGATGAATTGCAGGTCGCCGCGCACCAGGCAGTGGAACCAGATGCCGGTCTCCGCGCCGATCGTCACGTCGCCGATCACCGCGGCGGTGGGGGCGATGAAGGCATCCGGCGCGATCCGCGGCGTCACGCCGTCCAGCGAGAACACCGGGCCGAAGCCGGCGGCGGGCACCGCGTGACCGAGCACCAGGTCAGGCATGCGCCGCCTCCAGCGCCCCAGCGGTGGCATGCAGCCCAAGCATCAGGCCGATATTCTGCACCGCCGCACCGGAGGCGCCCTTGCCCAGATTGTCCAGCCGGGCAAGCAACACCACTTGGCGGTGCTTCTCGTTGGCATAGACCGTGAGCTCAAGCCGGTCGGTGTGGTTGATCCCTTGCGGCTCCAGCTTGCCGTCCGGCCGTGGTGGCAGCACGCGCACCAGGTCGCAGCCGGCATAGCGGGCGGCCAGCGCCGCGTGCAGGTCCGCCGCGCCGGGCCGGCCCGGCAGCGTGTCGAGATGCAGCGGCACCGAGACCAGCATGCCCTGCCGGTAGTGCCCGACCGACGGCACGAAGATCGGCCGCCGCGTCAGGCCGGCATAGACCTGCGTCTCCGGCAAATGCTTGTGCTCCAGGCCCAGCGCGTAGAGTTCGAACGCCGGGCCGCCGTCGCGCTCATGCGCCTCGATCATCGGTTTGCCGCCGCCGGAGTAGCCGCTGACGGCATTGATCGCGATCGGGTAATCGGACGGCAGCAGCCCGGCATCGACCAGCGGCCGGAGCAGACCAATGGCGCCGGTTGGGTAGCAGCCGGGATTGGCCACTTTGCGCGACGCGGCGATGCGGTCTGCCTGGCCGGGCAGCAGTTCGGCGAACCCATAGGTCCAATCGGGATGCACCCGATGCGCGGTGCTGGCGTCCAGCAGCCTGGGCGCGGCGTCGCCCAGGCTCTCGGCAAGCGCGGCGGATTCTTTCGCCGCTTCGTCCGGCAGGCACAGCACGACGAGGTCCACATGGGCCATCATGTCGCGGCGGGCGGCCGGATCGCGGCGGCGCTCGGCGGGCAGGCTGCGGACCTCGACGTCGCGTTGCGCGGCGAGGCGCTTGCGAATGCCGAGCCCCGTGGTGCCGGATTCTCCGTCGATGAAGACGCTCGCCTTCGCCATGTCGATCCCCTGGCCTCCGCTGGCGCGAGATGGGCGCCCCGCCCTTGCGGGAGGGGGTGTATCCTGGCCTGCCCGCCTGCCTGTCTTGCCGATCTAGCGCTTGCTGAACTGGAAGCTGCGGCGGGCCTTCATCTTGCCGTACTTCTTGCGCTCCACCACGCGGGAGTCGCGGGTGAGGAAGCCGGCCACTTTCAGGATGCTGCGCAAATCGGGCTCGTAGTTGGTCAACGCGCGGGAGATGCCGTGGCGGACCGCGCCGGCCTGGCCGGACAGGCCGCCGCCAACGACGGTGCAGAACACGTCGAACTGGTTGTAGCGGTCGGCGACCAGGAACGGCTGGGTGATCAGCATGCGCAGCACCGGCCGGGCGAAATACTGCACGACCTTCTTGTCGTTCACGGTGATCTCGCCCTTGCCGGGCTTGATCCAGACGCGGGCGACGGCGTTCTTGCGCCGGCCGGTGGCGTAGGCGCGGCCGAACGCGTCGCGCAGCGGCTCGCGCTTCGGCTGGTCGGACAGGACCGGCGGCGCGCCGGCCACGGGCGCGACCTGCGCCTGCTCCGCCAGCATGTCCTTGAGGTCCGCGAGCGTGCGGGTGTGGGTTCCGGACATCGGCGGCTAGCCTCGCTTGTTCTTCGGGTTGAGCGCGGCGACATCGAGCGTCCGCGGCTGCTGGCCGTCATGCGGGTGCTCGACGCCGGGATAGACGTAGAGGTGCTTCATCTGCTGGCGCTGCAACGGGCCGCGGGTGATCATGCGCTCCACCGCCTTCTCCACCACGCGCTCGGGATGCTTGCTGTCCAGCCGCTGGCGGAGGGTGCGGCCCTTGATCCCGCCGGCATAGCCCGTGTGGTAATAAAATACCTCCTGCTCCGCCTTGTTGCCGGTGATGCGCACCTTGGCGGCGTTCACCACCACGATGTTGTCGCCGCAATCGACGTGCGGGGTGAATTGCGGCTTGTGCTTGCCGCGCAGGCGGGTGGCGATGATGACGGCGAGGCGGCCGAGCACGACGCCTTCGGCGTCGATCAGCACCCAGTCCTTCTTCACCTCCGCCGGTTTCAGCGAGATGGTTGTTTTCAGCATTGCGGTGGGGTCCGTGCGATCTGGCGGCGGGGTATGAGGGGAAACGCCAGTGGGGTCAAGGGTTTGGAGTTGTGGTAATATATTACCACAAACGGTGGAAGAACGTTCCCCGCCGGGTGCAGGACGGCGGTCCACTGCCCGTGCCGGTTCCGTTCACCGAGGGAAGCCTGCTTCGTCACCACGACCGTGAAAACATCTTGTCCAGGTCAGCCGGCTACGACTGTTGCACAAGCCGCGTTGCCGCACCGGCGTTGACCGCGCGCCGGCCCTGGCGAGCCCGTCGCACCAGACCACCTCAGTCGGTAGGGATACGCGGCAAATATCTCGAATTATTCGTCGAGTACCGGCTCCGGTGCATCGACCGCGAACGTTGCTGCGCGATCCTGGACAGATGTCATACATATCCCTGGCTCGACGTCGGACATAAGGAGGGCGGCATGCCGGCGACCAACCAACCGGGCCATTCCATCCGACGCCGTGCCGGCGCTGGAACCCATGGCGAACGCATCGACCGGCACGTCGCCGCGGCGCTCGCCGAACTGCGGTTGGCCGGCGCGGTGATGGGCACACGCTCACAGCGGATCAGCGTGCGGGTCGATCCCGGCGTGATGCGCGCGGCTGCGGCGCGGCTCGGGCTGAGCAATCCCTCCGATGTCGTGAATGCGTCGCTCGCGGTCGCGGCGGCGCCGGATCGGTTCAAGGCGTGGTGGGCCGAGACGCACGCGACGCTGCCGGACGATTTCGAACTCGCCGTCTGATGCCGCGAGGCGTCGCTGCGGTGCCCGGTTCACGCCGCCTGACCGCCGGCGCCCTGGCGCTGCTGCACGACCCGGACCGCCACACAAGGCCGTTCTTTCGGCGGCACGACAGCGCCCTGCCGTTCGATCCGGCGGCGCCGCCGGCCGATCTGCCGCCGATGCTGGACCCCACGGTCTATGTGCACCGGCTGCAGAACAAGATCCCGGCGCAGATCCACGTCTTGGTCGAGGCCCGGACGGTCCTCCATTGCGCGGTGGCGGTCGCGGAGATTGCCATCAGCGCGGGGATCATGGACCCAACCCATGCGACGACCGGGCGCTACCGTACACCGCTACCGGGCCTGCTGCACGGGATCAGCGTCTTGGACATGCGCGCCCCGGGCCCCGCCGCATGGGCCGAGGCCGGAATGCTGGCGGGCATCCTGGCGCGCACGCAATTCGGCTTGGCGCAGCCCCAAACCACGCTCGGGTCCGACGCGGCAGAACAGCAGCGGGAGAGCCGGCGGCGGCCGCTGAACGACGCGCTGATCTTTCTGTGTGCCGGAGAGCATGGCGCTGTCCTGGTCAGCGGTAACGTCGCCGACATCGACGTTCCGCTGCGCTTTCGTCCTGACATTCAGGTGCTGCTGTATCGTGTCAACGATCAGGCGATGACTTACCGGCCCACCGCGTCATCCAAGCGCGCGAGCTGCATCCCTGAGATAGTCCGGGTGGTGATGGCCATGGACGTGCTGCACCATCTCGACCGTCATCCCGACAAGACCCGCCGCTTTCCAGGGGTCGATGCCACCCTGCCGCACTCAGATGACCGCGGTGCGCGGGAGCACGTGCGGCGTCACCCGGGCAAGCTTGGCCCGCGCCGCGGCAGGTCCACCCGATCCCAGGTCAGGCCGAGGATCGCACGGGAGCGCGCGCCGGTGTGCAGCGCCGGCGTGACGAACAGCCGCAGGTAGTGCGCCTTGCTTGCGGCCAGGAGTCGGTTGGCTTCCTCTCGGGTCAGCCAGCGAATCCGCGCCTCCGGCCTGGCCGGCATGTCCATCTTGGGCGCCAAGCCGACCAGGCCGCGCTCAGGTGCAGCAGCCCGGCGCAAGGCGTGCAGCTCGGTGCGCACCGTGCCGTCCGTCACGCCCTTCCGTCGGCGACGCGTGGCGTAGCGATGGCATTCGGTCTCGGTGATTGCCACGATGGCCCTCGGCCGCGGGTTGAAGCATCCCAGATATCGGCACAAATATGTCTATATGGTTTTACGCGGCCCGGAGATCCACCCGATGAAAACAACGGTCGAACTGCCGGATACCCTGTATCGCCAAGCCAAGGCGGAGGCGGCGCTGCGTGGCCGCAAACTCAAGGACCTGGTCGGGGAGGGACTGCGGCGCGTCCTCGAAGCGCCGCCCGACACCACCCGGCAGCCAGACCTGGCAGCGCTGATGAAACATGCGCTCGGGGTGGTTGAGTCCGGCGTCCCCGACCTCGCTTCGAATCCCGTGCATCTCAAGGGCTTTGGGCGCGATGCGGGCGATCGTTGACACGGGGCCGCTCGTCGCCTTCTTCGACCGGTCGGAACGACATCATCATTGGGCCGCCGAACGCGTCGAGGAACTCGACGCCCCGCTGCTCGTCTGCGAGCCGGTCCTCACGGAAGCCACCTATCTGCTCGCGCGCTTCCCAAGGGTCCAGGACGCGTTGTTCGGCCTTCTCCAAAATGGTGCGCTCATGGTGGCGTTTCGACTTGAAGAGCACATCGCCGCGCTGCACAGGCTGCTGCGAAAATATCGCGACACGCCGATGTCACCGGCCGATGCCTGTATCGTTCGCATGGCCGAGATCCATGAAGATCATGCCGTGCTGACCCTGGATTCCGATTTCACGGTCTATCGGAAACACGGGCGGGCCTCGATCACGCTACTGCACCCGGAATAGGCCCCGGCGCCCGGAACCAGCCAACAACAGGCGCCCGGGTTCAGATAAACCCCAGACCCATGCTGCGACCACCCAATAACCCGTTGATTGTACTGGTCGGAGTGAGAGGATTCGAACCTCCGGCCCCTGCGTCCCGAACACAGTGCTCTACCAGGCTGAGCTACACTCCGGCCAAGACCGGCCGTATAGCCGCCCTATCCGCCGGCCGCAAGCCAGCTAAAGCCAGCCAGCTAAAGCCGGTCCGCCGGCACCGCGGCGGCGCGCGGCAACCCACGCAGGCGCTGCAACAGGGCCGCCACCCCGTCGGCGATCTCGAACAGGTTGCGTGCGCCGGGCGGAGCGAAGCCAAAGCCGATCGCCGCCTCGATCGCGGCCAGCAAGGGTGCCGCCGAGCCGGCTATGTCGCAGAGCAGGACCGGCTTGTCATGTAAGCCAAGCTGCCGCCAGGTGATGATCTCGATGGTCTCATCCAGCGTGCCCAGCCCACCCGGCAGCGAGACGAACGCGTCCGCCTCTGCGAACATGAGCTGCTTGCGGCTGTGCATGCTGTCGGTAATCGCCAACGCGGCGATGCCGGTATGCGCCACCTCCAGCCGGGCGAGGAATTCCGGGATGACGCCGAGCACCACGCCGCCGGCCTCCACCACGGCGTCGGCGATCGCGCCCATCAGGCCGACGCGCCCGCCCCCATAGACCAGTCGCATGCCGGCCGCCGCGAGGCCATGTCCCAGTTCGCGCGCGCCTGCGGCGAAGGCCGGGTTCGTTCCGGAGCTGGAGCCGCAAAACACCGCGACGGAATGAATTTCTGGCATCGGCGTCCTTCTGGTCGGATGGGCACAGGTTTGGCAGGCAAATCGGGGTCTGGTAGAGAGTCGTTGTAGCCGGTCAGGGTGGTGGCAACCATCCTGCCGCACTCATGAAAGGGGCAGTAAAGCATGGCGCGCAAGGTCGCATTCGCCGTTCTGGCGCTGGTTCTGGCAGGGGCGGCGCAGGCCGAGGCGCCGAACCCGATCGTGACCCGCCAGGCCGGCCAGGAGCTTGTGCTGGGTGATTTTACCGGCATCCGCGCGGTGGTGGCCATGAAGGGCGACGTCACGAAGCTGCAACAGCCGGCCAAGGCGCTGGCCCGCTGGATGCGGCAGTTTCCGTCGCAGTTTCCGCCTGGCAGCGACACGGGTCATGATACCAAGGCCCTGCCGGCCATCTGGTCGGACCAGGCCGGCTTCCACAAGGCAGCCGACAAACTTATCGGCGCCGCGGACAAGCTGGCCCAGCTTGCCAAGGCGGGCGACGCCGGCGGAGTGGCGAGCCAGGTGAAGGTTGTCGGCGAGGCCTGCCTCGCCTGCCACAAGACCTACCGCGCCCGCTGATCCGGCCGGCGGTCACTGGCCCAGCACCGCATCATGTCAGCCGCATCATGTCAGCCGCATCATGTCAGCCGCATCACGTCAGCCGCCAAACCAGAGCACCACGAAGGCGACCAGCCCGGCCGCGGCGCAAAGCGCGGCGAAAGCCTTGGCCGGGCTGGCCATCCTGGGAGCCGGCAGCGTGTCGGGCAGCCGTTTGTTGCCGGTGACCATCGGCAAGACAAGGCGATGCCCGCGCAACACGCGGTACGCCAGGATCGCCAGCAGGTGCAGTGCGATCGCCGCCTCGATCAGCCGGAAATTGACCGCGTGGACATGGCTGAGCCAGTCGCTGTTCCGCGAACCGACGACATGCGCCAACGGCCCTTCGACCGAAACCTCATCATTCGCACATAAGCCGGTGCCGACCTGCACGCCGAGCAATCCCAGCATTGCCAGAACCATCCAGCCGCCGGCGGCGTTGTGGCCGATCGCGGTGTCCGGCTCTCGCCGGTGCAGCCGCGCCAGGTGCCGGCACGCCGCGACCGGATTGCTCAGGAACAAGCCGAACCGCGCGGTGTCGCTGCCGACGATGCCCCAGATCAAGCGGAACAGCAGCAGCGTAAACATCGCGTAGCCGCACAGCACATGCTGGTCCATCCAACCTTCGTGCTGGGTCAGCCAGCTCGCGCCGACCAGCACGACGACGGCCCAATGGAACAGCCTGGTGGGGGCGTCCCAAACGCGTCGCACCACGTACTTCTGCTGCACCGGCACCGGCCGCATCGGTACCTGCTACACCGGCACCCGCCACAGCTTGGCGGCGTATTCGCGGATCGACCGGTCGGAGGAGAACCAGCCGACCCGCGCCGTATTCAGCACGCTGGAGTGCCACCACGCCGCCGGGTCCCGCCAACGCGCCGCCACCTGCGCTTGCGCCGCGGCATAGGGTTCAAAATCCGCCGCCGCCATGAACCAGTCGTTGTGGATCAACCCGTCGGTCAGCGGCGTGAAGCGCTGCGGCTCGTCGGGCGAGAACACGCCGGCACCGACGGCGTCCAGCACCTCCGGAAGACTGGCGCTGGCGGCGATGGTCTCGCGCGCCGGCGGGCCGCCGCGGCGGCGCTCCTCCACTTCGGCGGCGGTGAGACCGAACAGGAACATGTTCTCGGCGCCGACATGGTCGCGCAATTCCAGGTTGGCGCCGTCCAGCGTGCCGATGGTGAGCGCGCCGTTCAGCGCCAGCTTCATGTTCCCGGTGCCCGACGCCTCCATCCCGGCGGTCGAGATCTGCTCCGACAGGTCCGCGGCGGGCATGATCGCCTCGGCCAGGCTCACGTTGTAGTCCGGCAGGAACACCACCTTCAGGCGGCCGCGCAGCGTCGGGTCGTCGTTGACCACGCGCGCCACGTCGTTGATCAGCTTGATGATCAGCTTGGCGGTGCGATAGCTCGCCGCCGCCTTGCCCGCGAAGATCTTCACCACCGGCACCCAGTCGCGCGTGGGCTGCGCCCGCATCGCGTCGTACAGCGCCACGGTCTGCAGGATGTTCAGCAATTGCCGCTTGTACTCGTGGATGCGCTTCACGTGCACGTCGAACAGCGCCTCGGGATCGATGGAAATGTTCAGCCGCTCCGCCACCAGCATGGCGAGCACCTGCTTGTTGGCGCGGCGGATCGCGCGCAGCCGGTCGTGCAACGCGGCGTCGTCCGCGAGCGGCACCAGTCGTTCCAGCGCCGCCGGGTCATCCAGCACCTCCGTGCCGGCGACCTCGATCAACAGGTCGGTAAGGCCCGGATTGGCATCGAACAGCCAGCGCCGGAAGCTGATGCCGTTGGTGATGTTGACGATGCGGTCCGGGAAGAGCTTGTGCAGCGGACTGAACACGGTCTGCCGCATCAGGTCGGTGTGCAGCGCGGAGACGCCGTTCACCCGGCGCGAGCCGAGAAACGCCAGGTGGCCCATGCGCACGCGCCGGCCGGCGTGTTCGTCGATCAGCGACACCGTGTCGAGCGGCGACGTGTCCGGCTTGCCGGCCGCGATCACCTCGTCGAGGTGCTGGGCGTTGATCTGGTAGATGATCTGCATGTGCCGCGGCAGCAGCCGCTCCATCAGCGGCACCGGCCAGCTTTCCAGCGCTTCGGGCAACAGGGTGTGGTTGGTGTAGCAGAAGGTCTCGCGGGTGATGCGCCAGGCCTCGTCCCAGCCGACGTCATGCAGGTCTATCAGCAGCCGCATCAGCTCCGGCACGGCGATCGCCGGATGCGTGTCGTTGAGCTGGATGGCGCAGCATTCCGCCAGCGTGCGCACGTCCTTGTATTGCCGGATGTGGCGGAACATCAGGTTCTGCAGGGAGGCGGAGGAGAAGAAATACTCCTGGCGCAGCCGCAGTTCCTGACCCGCAGGCGTCTCGTCGCTGGGATAAAGGATTTGCGAGATGGCGTTGGCGCGGGCGCCGGCCGCCAGGGCGCCGACATGGTCGCCGCGGTTGAACGCGTCCAGCCGCAGCGGGTCGGGCGCGCGCGCCGACCACAGCCGCAGCGTGTTCACGAACTGGCCGCGCCAGCCGACCACCGGCATGTCATAGGCGACGGCGACCACCGTCTCGGCCGGATGCCAGACCGCCTTGCGAGTGCCGTCCGCGGCGACGCTGAACTCGACCGAGCCGCCGAAGCCGATCGGGTGGCTGAGGTCGGGCCGGGCAAATTCCCAAGGATTGCCGAAGGACAGCCAGCTTTCCGGAAATTCCTGCTGCCGCCCGTCGCGGATGACCTGGCGGAACATGCCGTGGTCGTAGCGGATGCCATAGCCATGGGCCGGGATCGACAGCGCCGCCATGCTGTCCATGTAGCAGGCGGCGAGCCGGCCGAGGCCGCCATTGCCCAGCGCGGCATCCGGCTCCAGTTCGCGCAGCCGGTCGAAATCCACGTCCAGCTCCGCCAGTGCGGTGCGCACCGGCTCGACCAGGCCGAGATTGTTCAGCGAATCGTACAGCACGCGGCCGATCAGGAACTCGAGCGACAGGTAATAGACCCGCTTGCGGCCCTGCATGTAAGCGGCGCGGGTGGCCGGCACCCAGCGCTCCACCACGCGGTCGCGCACCGCCAGCGCCGTGGCGACGAACCAGTCGCGCTCGGAGGCGACGATCGGGTCGCGGCCGACCGCGTAGGTCAGCTTGGCAACGATGCTGCGGCGCAGCGTCGCGATGTCCTCATCCTGCGCCGGCAGCGCGAGGCGCGCGGCGGCGCTGCGGGGTGTGCGGTCGTGCGGTCGTGACTGGCTCATGCGGGTCTCTTATATCGCCACCCGGCCGGTACGCGACTCGAATTGCGTGGACCGGTCGGTGCCCCCCGACCCCGCCTGCGCACGGCCTTGCCCGGAACCCCGCCAAGGGTGCAGCCCCTTGGATCCCCGCCAAGGGTGCAGCCCCTGGAACCCTTCAGTTGCCGGCCGGCTTAGGCTTCACCGGCTGCGGGCGAAGCGGGGCTGTGCCAGCCTGCGCCGGCTTTTTGTTCGCCTTCGGTTTCTTGGGCTCGCGGTTGCCCCGATTGCGATCTTTGGCCAAGGTCGTTCTCCTGGTTGTTCAAGCGCCGGCGGCGGAGACAATGGTCGGGCAGCGAAGCGGCGTCCATGGCGTATTTTTGCCGGCGCCTCGCCGGATCGCGCCGCCGGCGGTCCTCGCGGCCCCGAACTAGAACCCCACCCGGTCGCCGCCCTTCAGCTTCAGCAGCGCGCGGGCTTCCTTCGGTGTCGCAATCTCCAGGCTCAGTTCCTCCAGGATCCGCCGAATCTTCGCCACCTGCTCCGCATTGGATTTCGCGAGCTGGCCGCGGCCGATATACAGGCTGTCCTCCAGCCCGACGCGCACGTTGCCGCCCAGGATGCCGGCCATGGTGGTGAACGCCATCTGGTGACGCCCCGCCGCCAGCACCGACCACACATAGTCGGCGCCGAACAGCTTGTCCGCCGTCTCCCGCATGAACATCAGGTTGCGCGGATCGGCGCCGATGCCGCCCAGGATGCCGAAGATCGTCTGCACGAACAGCGGCGGCTCGACGATTTTCTGGTCCAGGCAATAGGCCAGGTTGTACAGATGCCCAGTGTCGTAGCACTCGAACTCGAAACGCGTGCCGTGCGTCTTGCCGAGCCGCTCGACGATCCCCGAGATGTCGCGGAACGTGTTGCGGAAGATGAAATTGTCCGTGGCGTCGAGATAGGGCTTCTCCCAGTCGTGCTTCCAGTGCTTCACCCGGCCGCCGGCGGGGGAGATGTTGAAGTTCATGCTGCCCATGTTGAGGCTGCACATCTCCGGCTTCGCCACCAGGGGAGCGGCAAGCCGCTCGTCCAGCGTCATCGTCAGCCCGCCGCCCGTGGTGATGTTCACCACGGCATCGACGTTCTGCTTGATGACCGGCAGGAACCGCATGAACACGTCGGGGTCGGGCGTCGGCGCGCCGGTTTCCGGGTCGCGCGCGTGCAGGTGGATGATCGCCGCGCCCGCTTCGGCCGCCTCGATCGCCCCGCGGGCGATCTCCTCCGGCGTGATCGGCAGGTAGTCCGACATGCTGGGCGTGTGGATCGACCCGGTTACGGCACAACTGATGATCACCTTGCTGGGCATCGCGATTTCTCCCCCGTCGCCGCGGCGACCGCGAGTTTGCCCCGGCGCCGCGCGAACCGCCAGGGGCAGGGCAGGCGGGGCAGGGCGAAGGGGAGGGCCTGCGGCCACCGGTGCGTCCGGGGCAATCGCGAATCCGCGCGCCGCGGACGTGACTTGCGGGCGTCCTGGCCGCACGATGGCGACCAGGGCGCGGGGGCCGCCCCAAGGACGCAGGGATGAGGCAGGGGCGCATGGCCATGCGACCGATGGTTACGGCTGCATTCTTTCTGATGCTGCCGATCGCCGGCGCCGCACAGACACCGGCAGGCGGCGCGGGCGGCCTCGTACTGCCTCCGGTCGATGTGATCGCGGCATCGCCGTTGCTGGGAATCGGCCTGGATCGCAACAAGGTGCCCGCCGCGACCAACGTCCTGACCGGTGCCGACGTCACCCGCACCGGCATTCCGGGCATGCTCCAGGCGCTCGACCAACAGGTGGGCGGGGTTGCGCTGGACGACGCGCAGGGCAACGCGTACCAGCCCAATCTCATGTACCGAGGCTTTTCCGCCTCGCCGCTGGACGGCGACCCGCAGGGATTGGCGGTTTATCTGAACGGCGTGCGCTTCAACCAGCCGTTCGGCGACGCGGTGAACTGGGACCTGCTACCGGACATCGCGATCGACCGGCTGAACCTTGAAGGATCGAATCCGGTGTTCGGGCTGAACGCGCTCGGCGGTTCGTTGTCCATCCAGTTGAAGAACGGCTTCACGTTTCATGGCGGGTCGGCTGAACTGCATGGCGGCGCATTCGGCACGATCAGCAGCAGCTTCCAATACGGCCAGCAGAGCGGCAACACCTCCGCCTATGTCGCAGCCACGGTTTCGCACAGCGACGGCTGGCGGCAATTCAATCAGTCCGACGTCCGGCAGTTCTACGGCGACCTGGGCTGGCGCGGCGAGCGTGCCGAGACGCACCTGACTATCATGCTGGCCGACAATGCGTTGAACGGGCCCGGCACCTCGCCGGTGCAACTCCTACAGGTGGACCGCGGCGCCGCGTTCACCTCGCCGAACCTGACGACGAACCGCTACGGTCTGGTCAGCCTGTCCACCAGTTGGGACCTGACGGATCAGACCTCGCTGCAAGGACTGCTGTATTACAGCAACTTCTCGCAACGCATCGCCAACGGCAACGTCCCCGACGCGCAGCCCTGTGCCGGCACACCCGGCTTCCTCTGCACCAATGACGGCGCGTTGCTGTACGGTCGCGGCGCCAACCCGGTTGCGGATTTCCTGAACGGCGGGCCCTACTCGCAGCTCAACGCGCAGGGCGTTGACACCAACGGCTATGGCGCGAGCCTGCAGGCGACGCACGAAGGTACCATTGCCGGGCTGCACAACCACCTGATCGCCGGACTCAGCTTCGACGGCGGAATAACCGACTTCTCCGCCAGTACCGCCATCGGCGGGCTGGACGCTAACCGGCTGTTCGTCGGCCCGGGGATCATCATCGATCAGCCCGACGGCTCCATAGCGCCGGTGCGCGTCGGCATCGTCAACGCCTATTACGGGGCCTACGTTGCCGACACGCTGGACGTGACGCACGCTTTGTCGCTGTCGCTGTCGGGGCGGATGAACATCGCGCAGCTCGACCTGAACGGCGGGAGCAACGCCGCACTGACCGGCCAGCACGGCTTCGCGCATTTCAACCCCGGCGTCGGCTTTACCTATCGGCTGGCGCCGGCACTTTCGCTCTATGCCGGCTATTCCGAGGCCAACCGCGCCCCGACGCCGGCCGAGCTGTCCTGCGCGAGCGCGCAAAGCCCTTGCACGCTGGCCAATTTTTTCGTCGGCGACCCGGCGCTCAAGCAGGTGATCGCCCATACGGTCGAAGCCGGGCTGCGCGGCCGCGCGCGGCCCTTCAAGGATGCCACCCTGGACTGGACCGCCGACGTCTATCGCACCGACAGCGGCGACGACATTCTGTACGTGGCGAGTTCGCTGCCGGGTTTCGCCTATTTCCAGAATATCGGCCAGACCCGCCGCCAGGGCATCGAGGCGGGGGTGACGCTGCGCTACGCCCGCTTCAGGGCGTGGCTGAACTATGCCTTTACCGACGCCACTTTCGGCACCGCGCTGACGCTCGACAGCCCGCTCAATCCCGGCGCGAACGCCAATGGCCAGATTCACGTGACGCCCGGCGACCGGTTGCCCGGCGTGCCGCGGAACCGCCTGAAATTCGGCATGAGCTACGGTGTCACGGATGCCTGGACCGTCGGTGTTTCCGGCGTCGCGAGCAGCGGACAATACCTGTTCGGCGACGAAGCGAACCTGACGCCGCAAACCGGCGCCTATGTGGTGCTGGACGCCAACACCAGCTATCAGGTTTGCCGGCACGTGCAGCTCTTCGCACTGGTGCAGAACGTGCTGAATGCGCAATACGCCACCTACGGGACGTTTTCCGACACCAGCGCCATTCCGATCCCGTCGATGCCCGATGCCAGCGTCACGCGCAGCCTCAGCCCCGCGGCGCCTATCGCCCTCTATGGCGGGGTGCGGGTCACGTTCTAAGGCTGACGGGCCGGATGACCGGCTCTGCGGCGGTGATCCACGCGACCGCCGTCCCTATCCGCCCCACCCGTGCTGTGCTGCCCACGCCCGGGATGAGCACCGCACAAGGGAGACTCACCGCCTTACCCCCACCACCCGGAGGTTATGATCGTCTCCAACGCGAAGGAAAGCGGCCGCGCCACCGGCGTGCTCGGCGACGGGGAGGCGGGCCGGGTCTCTCCGCGCACGATGACATATTCATCGAGCGGCTGTGTCACGACATTCACGAGATTGTGAGTCTTGGAACAGTCACGCCGATCCTGATCTCGCGCCGTTAGCATTGCGCTATCCGAAAGCGACAGGGGGATAGTTTCAACATGCGCAGAATCGTTATTCGAGCGGCCATGGTCGCCGCTGCCGGGCCGTTGTTGGCCGCCTCGATCAGCGCACACGCCGCGCCGACCGCCATCGGCGGCTATACGATCAATCTGTTTGCGAGCGCGCCGGCCGGCAGTTCGGCGCCTGACTCGATCGCGGTCGTCGGCAGCGACGTCTATGTCGGGTACGGCAACGGCGGCGACCCGACCGGGGCGGGTGGCGCAACCAGCACGATCGCCGAATACAACCTCTCGGGCGCATTGCTCGCCTCCACGGCGGTAACCGGCCACAATGACGGGCTGCGCTACAACGCGTCCACCGGCACGCTATGGGCGTTGCAGAACGAGGATGCCAACTCGACCCTGGTGCAGATCACGCCGGGCACTCTGGCACAGTCGTCAACCTACGACTTCACCTCCTTCCCGCACGGTGGCGGCTACGACGACGCGGCATTCAGCGGTGGCACGGCGTTTATCAGCGCGTCAAATCCCGTCAACAACCCGAACACGGCACCTGCGATCGTCAAGGCAACGCTGGCACCTGGGCAGGTGAACGTCACCAGCGTGCTCGCCGCCAACGCGACGGCGCACGTGATCAACACGAACGGCAGCACGACGCTTAACTTGCAGGATCCGGACTCGATGATTTTCGCGCCCTCCGGACAGCTGGTGCTCGACAGCCAGGCCGACGCGCAACTCGTGTTCGTCACCAACCCCGGGGCCCCAGGCCAGTCGGTCTCGGTGCTTAACTTGTCGAATCAAGTGGACGACACGGTGTTTTCGGGAAGCGGCCAGAGGACGCTCCTGTTCGCCGCCAAAGGCGATAACGCGCTCTACACGGTCACCGGCGACTTCGCCGCCGGCACGGCCTATTCCGCAGCCGCCTCCAACTCCGGCATCTCCGGCACCGACTTCATCGGCCAGCTCAACCTGACCACGGGCAACCTAACGCCGATTGTCAGCGGCGTTAGCGGGCCGGGCGGCGAGGCATTCCTGCCAACCGGGGTTCCCGAGCCGACCAGTCTGGCGCTGCTTGCCGGGCCGCTTCTGGGCCTGCTCGGCGTGCGGCGGCGGCGCACGCCGAGCTAGACAGAGGCGTTTCAAACCCGGCCCGACGCGGACGGCTGGGAACGGTCGTGGTGGGGATCAGTAGTGGTAGTGGCCCAGGCCGCCGAACAAAAGGAACAGAACGAGAATCAAGAGGATCAGGCCCAGGCCGCCGCCGAAATGCGCCCCGCCATAGTAGCCGGAGCGGTAGCCGTAGAAGCCGCCACCCCCAAACAGCAGGAGAACGACAAGGATCAACAGGATAAGTCCCATAACGGAAGCCTTTCGGCTGTGATGCCTCTGAGTTGGGCAGCAACTGAGGTCCCGCCATGGCCGGACCATGGCGGGACCGGGGCGCGTGGCGTCTCCGGGTTCCAGGATGGTCACGTCCTCGTATTGCAGGCGCGGGATGCCGGCCGGGCCTGACCCGGCCATGTCGCCCCTGGCCATGTCGCCCCTGGCCATGTCGCCCCTTGACACCGCGCGCCCCACACTCTTTTTACGCCCCCTGCGCGCGCGGGCTTCGGCGCCATCACCCTGGCCCCTGGCCGCCCACCGTGCAGGGGTGTAGCTCAATTGGCTAGAGCGCCGGTCTCCAAAACCGGAGGTTGCAGGTTCGAGACCTGCCACCCCTGCCAGCGGCGCGTGGCCGGTTGCGGCGGCTCCCGCAAGCCTTTCTGAAGGAGTGTCGTCAGCGTGGCGCTGGATCCGGCGAAATTCGTGCGCGAAGTGCGGAGCGAGGTCAGCAAGGTCACTTGGCCAGGCCGGCGGGAGACGCTGGTGACCACGGGGCTCGTGTTCCTGATGGTCGGGATTGCGGCTATCTTCTTCTTCACGGTGGACCAGGTGATCGGCGTCGCCGTGCGCATGCTGTTCGGCGCCACCGGCTCATAGGGATTTCGGATCATGGCCAAGCGCTGGTATGTCGTGCACGTCTATTCCGGATTCGAGAAGAAGATCGCCCAGCAGATCAAGGAGCAGGCGGTACAGAAGGGGCTGGCCGAACAGTTCGACGAGGTGCTGGTGCCCTCGGAGCAGGTGGTGGAGATGCGCCGCGGCCAGAAGGTGAACGCGGAGCATAAGTTCTTTCCCGGCTACGTGCTGGTGAAGATGGACCTGTCGGACGACGCCTGGCACCTGGTGAAGAACACCCCCAAGGTCACCGGCTTCCTGGGCAGCCGCACCAAGCCCTCGCCGATCAGCGACGCCGAGGCCGACCGGATCATGAAGCAGGCGCAGGAAGGCGTGGAGCGTCCGCGCCCGGCCGTGCTGTTCGAGGTCGGCGAGCAAGTGCGGGTGGCCGACGGGCCGTTCACCAGCTTCAACGGCACGGTGGAGGAAGTCGACGAGGAGAAGGGCCGGGTGAAGGTCTCGGTTTCGATCTTCGGCCGCTCCACCCCGGTCGAGCTGGAGTACGGGCAGGTCGAGAAGGTTTGAAGGCCCTCACCCTACCCTCTCTCGCTGGCGCGGAAGAGGGAGTCGCAGGCGCATGCTCGTCCCGCTGCTGATGGCCATGTTCGGCGTGTTTGCCGCCTCTGTCCTGCGCGGCTTCACCGGCTTTGGCTTCGGCCTGTCCGCCGTTCCGCTGCTCAGCCTCGTTCTGCCACCGCATAAGGTGGTGCCGTTCGTCACGCTGCTGCAGGTGCTGGTCGGCCTGCCCGGGTTACGATCGGCATGGCGGATCGCCGATTTGCGGGCGGTGCTGGGGCTGGGGCCGGGCCTCGTGCTGGGGGTGCCGATCGGGCTGGTCGTGCTGATCGAGGTTCCGCCTAACGGCGTGCGGCTGGCGATTGGGCTGCTGATCATGCTGTCGGTGGTGGGGCTGTGGCGCCGGGTGCGGCTGCCGCCGCATCCGTCGCGCGGCGTGACCCTGGCCGCCGGACTGGTTTCGGGCGTGATGAACGGGTTGGGATCGATGGGCGGCGCTCCGGTGGTGGTTTACCTGCTGGCGCTGTCGCACGAAGCGGCGGTCGTGCGCGCCTCCTCCATCGTCTATTTCCTGTTCGCCGCGATCGTGACGGCGATCCCGATGGCGGCGCGAGGTCTGGTGGACCGCGAGGTGCTGCTGTGGTCGGCCGCCGCGATCCCGGTGCTGCTGGTGGGGTCGGCGGTGGGGAACTGGGCGTTCGGCCGCGCCGGGCCGGGTTACCATCGGCTAACCGCGCTTGTGGTGTTGTCAGTGCTGGCGGCGGCGCTGATCGGCCGGTCGCTGGCAGGGTGAACGGTCGGGACGACGCTGGTATCCTCTCCCTGCTGCGTGCCTTATCCCTTCCAGCCGGATGCGGAGCCCCACACTCGTGCGCATCGCGATGATCGGCGACCTGTTCCTGGTCTGAGACCATCGCGGAACTCGCGCCCGGTCAGCTATACTGAAAGTGCGAGTCAGGCGCTTTCGAGCGGGTGACGGTCTATCGGGACGAGTGTCCGGTGCCATAACTCCGAGCAAGGTGCCAGATTCCGGCGTAATATCGCGATCTCCATCGGCCTGAGTTAGCGCGGCTCCGCTATATCGCACGAGGAGCCGGGCCGGTCTCCCGGCACACAATCCGGCGGAACGTCCATCTCTGTTTCCCACCCGCGTAAGGAGCCTCACACGTGCGCATTGCGATGATTGGCGGCGGCTATGTCGGCCTGGTGTCCAGCGCCTGCTTCGCCGAGTTCGGCATCGACGTCACCGTGGCGGAAGCCGACGCGCGGAAGCTCGCCGCGCTGCGCGAAGGCCGGATGCCGATTTACGAGCCGGGCCTGGACAAGCTGGTGGCGGAGAACGTCGCGGCCGGCCGGCTGGCATTCACCGGCGACCTGGCCGAGGCGGTCCACGGCGCCGAGGCGGTATTCATCGCCGTCGGCACACCGACGCGCCGCGGCGACGGCCACGCCGACCTCAGCTACGTCTATGCCGCGGCGGAACAGGTCGCCCGGGCTCTGACCGGTTACACCGTGATCGTGACCAAATCGACGGTCCCGGTCGGAACCGGCCGGCGCATCGCCGAAATCGTGCGCGCCGCGCGGCCGGAGCTTGAGTTCGACGTCGCCTCCAACCCGGAATTCCTGCGCGAGGGCAACGCCATCGGCGACTTCATGCGTCCGGACCGGGTGGTGATCGGCGCCGAATCCGACCGCGCGCGGGCGGTGCTGCGTCAGCTCTACCGGCCGCTCTATCTGATCGAGGCGCCGATCGTGTTCACCGCCATCGAGACGGCGGAGCTGACGAAATACGCCGCCAACGCGTTCCTGGCGATGAAGGTCACGTTCATCAACGAAATGGCCGATTTGTGCGAGAAGGTCGGCGCCGACGTGCATGACGTGGCGCGCGGTATCGGGCTGGACGGCCGCATCGGGCGGAAATTTCTGCACCCCGGCCCGGGCTATGGCGGCTCCTGCTTCCCCAAGGACACGCTGGCGCTGATGCGCACCGCGCTGGACTATGGCGCGCCGTCGCGGCTGGTGGAGGCCACCGTCGCGGTGAACGACGCCCGCAAGTCGAGCATGGCGATGCGGGTGATCAACGCCTGCGGCGGCTCGGTGCGCGGCAAGACGATCGCGGTGCTCGGCCTGACCTTCAAGCCGGAGACCGACGACATGCGCGATTCGCCGTCGATCACCATCATTGCCCGACTGGCCGGTGACGGCGCGGCCATCCGCGCGTTCGACCCGGAGGGAATGGAGCAGGCGCGCGGCGTGTTGCCGGCCGGCGTGGAGTACTGCCGCGACGCGCTGGATGCCGCCGCGGGCGCCGACGCGCTGGTGTTGATCACCGAATGGAACGAGTTCCGCGCCCTGTCGGCGGTGAAGCTCTGCGACGCGATGCGCGGGCGCGTGCTGGTCGATCTGCGCAACGTCTATGATCCGGTCGCGATGCGCCAGGCCGGGTTCGCGTATTACGGGATCGGGCGGCCGTAGCCGCCTTTACCGCAGGCGGACGAAGCAACCTGGCCGCCCGTCCTTAACCCTTCATCAACATCCCGGCGCCTATGCCTCGCGGCATGGAGCTGACCGTCTGCATCTGCACCCACAACCGCCCGCGCTACCTGCGCGATTGTCTCGACGGCCTGGCACGCCAGACCGGCGGCCCGGACGCATTCGCCGTGCTGGTGGTGGACAGCGCATCGACCGGCGACACACCGGCCGCGTTAGCCCGGCTCGTGGCGGCGATGCCCAACGTGAGCCTGATCCGGGTCAACCAGCCTGGCGAGTCCCTGGCGCGCAATGTCGGCGCCCGGGCATGCCACACCCGCTACATCGCCTATATCGACGACGACGCGATCCCGGCGCCGGACTGGGTGGCACGTATCCTGGCCGCGCTCTCCGAGACCACGTCGCCTCCGGCGGTGCTCGGGGGTCGGGCGCTGCCACTGTGGGAAGCGCCGCTCCCTGCCTGGTGGCCGTCCCGGCTGCGCGGGGTGCTGTCGATCATCGAGGCGGAGGGTCAAGGCGAGTACGGCGACCCCGGCCTGCCCCGCGACCTCGCCCCCTATGCCGTCAACATGGTCGTGAGCGTGCGGTCCCTGCTCGCGGCCGGCGGCTTCGCGGAAACCGCCGGCCGGTACGGCACCACGTTACTGTCGGACGTGGACGTCCAACTCGCCTGGCGGCTGCGCCAGGCCGGTCAGTCGGTGCGTTACGATTCACGCATTGTCGTCCACCACCAGATCCAGGCTGCCCGGCTGACCCCGGCATGGCTGTTGTCGCGCCAGTACTGGCAGGGCGCCTCCACCGTCCTGACCCGTCGATTGCTCCAGCACAAGGCGGACGTCTGGCGCGAGTTGCCGCGCCGCGTCGCGGTGGCGCTCCTGTACGCCCCGACCGGATTGCTGTCGCGCCGCTCCACGCGACTGATTGGGGCACGCTGGCGGCTCGCCTATGCGCTCGGCTTCATCCGGGCGGCATTTGGCTGGCGTCCCGACGCGACGGCGCGGCGTGCCGCCGCCGGCCCGCCGACCGGTGCCACGGCCAGCGTCTGACGCGGGTGCGGATCGCACTTGCACCCGCGCCGGGTTTCCGCCTACCACCCGGGACCCGCCGGCCGACCGCAAGCGGGAGCCAGTCGCAACGATCGCGGTGCACGCCAGCGCATCTCCCCGCCGATCTCCCTGAAGAGCACCCCTCGCCATGCCGGCTCGCCCCGATCTGCCGAATCCTGACCTGCTGGAGCGCATTCCGCTCTCCGCCCGCGTGGTGCTGGACGTGGGCTGCGGCACCGCGTCGCTGAGTGCCGCCTATCGCAAGCGCAACCCGCGCGCGCGATTGCTCGGCATCGACAGGGACCCGGACGTTGCCGCGATCGCCGCCGAGCGGTTGGACGAGCTCGCCACGGTCGATGTCGAGGACGACCCGCTGCCGTTCGACGTGTCCGAAGGGATCGACTGCATCATCTATGGCGACGTTCTGACGCATTTGCGGGATCCGTGGACCGTGCTGCGGCGCCAGGCGGAAGCGCTGACGGCGGACGGCGTGATCCTGATCTGCGTTCCCAATCTCGAGCATTGGAGCTTTGCCGAGAAGCTGCTGCGTGGGACGTGGGACTATGAACCGACCGGGCTGCTGGATGTGGCGCATCTGCGCTGGTTCGGCCTGCGGAGCATGCGGGAAGGTCTGCTGCGGCTCGGGTTTTTGCCATGCGACGTGAGTCCGCGCGTGTTCGACCGCGAGCAGGCCGGCAGGTTCGCCCAGGCTATCGCGCCGGCGTTGGCGGCGCTCGGCATCGATGCGGACGACTACGCCAGACGGGCCGCGCCGCTGCAATATGTATGGCGCCTGCGCAAGACGCCGCAGCAGCGTATGACGATCGCGGCCAACATGCTGAAGCCGGTCGGCGGCGTGTCGCACGTGCGGATCGTGCATCCGCTGCGGGCGATGGCGACGGATCCCGTGGTCGGGACCATGCTCACCTCCTCGGTGGACGCCACGGCGCCAAGCGACGACACGCCGCGCATTTTCATCCTGCATCGCCCCGCCCTGGCCGGCGAGCAGGGGCGCACGATGATTCGTGCCTTCCTTGACTCCGGCTGGCTGGTGGTCACCGAGTTCGACGATCATCCGGACTTCTTCCAGGTCATGCAGGACAGCGCGCAACTGTCGTTCCGCGGTGTGCACGCGGTGCAGACCAGCACGCGCGCACTGGCCGCGGTGCTGCGCCAGCGCAATCCGGAGGTGGCCGTCTTCCCTAACGCGCTGGTCGCGCTACCGGAGGTGCGCAACTTCGCCGACCCGCGCGGCCTGACGATGTTCTTCGGCGCGCTGAACCGAGAGCAGGACTGGCAGAAGTTGATCGGCGCGATCAATGCGGTGGCGGCGAAGGCGGGCGAGCGGCTGCGTTTCTCGGTGGTACACGACCGCGGTTTCTTCGATGCGCTGGAGACGCAGCACAAGCGGTTCACCCCGATGTGCGAATACGACACCTACATGGACCTGCTGGGCGAGTGCGAAGTGGCGCTGATGCCGCTTGAGGACAATGGCTTCAACCGCGCCAAGTCCGACCTGAAGTTCATCGAGGCCGGCGCCTGCCGCGTCGCGGCGCTGGCCAGCGGCGTGGTGTACGGCGAAACGATCGACGAGGGGCGCACTGGCCTGCTGTTCCACGACGCCGCGGAATTGCAGGCGAAGCTGCTGCGGCTGGTGGCAATGCCGGAACTGGCCCGCGACCTGGGCGACGCGGCGCGCGACTACGTGGCGCAGAACCGCATGCTGGCCTATCAGGTCGCGCCGCGCATCGCCTGGTACCGCTCGCTCTGGGCGCGCCGCGAGGCGCTGACCGCGGCGCTGCACGAGCGGCTGGCGGCGGTACCCGAACCGGCGCTCTGAACCCGCTGCTCCCACGCTCAGGCCATGCCGAACCTGCCGGCGCAAGGCCGAGCGCGCTGCGACACGCCCGGACGTTGGGCCTTCCCGTTGGATGCTCGGGGATCCGGCGCTGGTCGGCGCCGGGCATCCGCGTCGGATCGCCGCGTGCGCCGCCTACGCCGCCAGCTTCTCCGCGATGTCCGCCAGCTTCGGCACCCGCCCGGCCGGGCCCAGCGCCGCCAGCGTCGGCTTGGCGCGGAACTGCCGGGTCGCGGCGCGCTGCACGTCCTCGGTGGTCACCGCGTTCAGCTTGCCGACCGTCTCCGCCGTCGGCACCACGCGGCCGAACACCTGGAGCTGCCGGGCAAGCTGTTCCGTGCGGCTGCCGGTGCTCTCCAGCGACATCAGCAGCGACGCCTTCACCTGCGCCCGCGCCCGCGCCAGCTCCTGCTCCGACACCGCTGACTGCACCTTGCGCAGCTCCTCCAGCGTGACCGGCATCAGCTCCTCGGCCTCGCTCTCGCCGGTGCCGGCGTAGATGCCGAACAGCCCGCCATCCATGTACGGCGCGCTGAACGAGTAGATCGAATAGACCAGCCCGCGCTTCTCGCGCACCTCCTGGAACAGCCGCGACGACATGCCGCCGCCGAGCAGGGTGGAGAGCAGCAGGGTCGGGTAGTAGTCCGGGTCGCCGTAGCCGATGGAGGGGAAGCCGAGCACGATGTGCACCTGGTCGAGGTCGCGGTCCTCGCGGAACTCGCCACCGCGATAGCGACCCGGCATCATCTTCGGCGGCGGGTCGGCGGGAAGGTCGGCGAAGTGCTGCTGCACCAGTTCGACGATGCGTCCGTGCTCCAGGTTGCCGGCGGCGGACACCACCACGTTGGAGGCCGCGTAGTGCCGCCGCATGTAGCCGGTCAGCATGCCGCGTGGCATGCCCTTGATCCCGTCCTCGCTGCCCAGCACCGAGCGGCCGAGCGGCTGCGACGGGAACGCCGCCTCCTGGAAGAAGTCGAAGATGATGTCGTCCGGCGTGTCGTTGGCCTGGCCGATCTCCTGCAGGATGACGCCGCGCTCGCGTTCCAGCTCCTCCGGCTCGAAAGTGGAGTGGGTCAGGATGTCGCCGATGATATCGGCGCCCAGCGCGGTGTCCTCCTTCAGCAGCTTCACGTAGTACGCGGTTTGCTCTCGGGCGGTGTAGGCGTTGATGTGGCCGCCCACCGCCTCGATCTCCTCGGCGATCTGGGCCGCGGTGCGCCGTTCGGTGCCCTTGAAGGCCATGTGCTCGAGGAAATGCGAGACGCCGTTCTCCTCCGCCGTCTCGTTGCGCGAGCCGGCGGCGACATAGGCGCCGAAGGAGACGGTCTCCACCCGGTCCATGCGTTCGGTGACGACGGTCAGGCCGGACGGGAGGCGGGTGAGCTGGATGGCATCGGTCACTTGGTTTGGTGTCCTGATCGAGAGTGCGACCCGTCCATATAGGGGCGCCGACGCCCTCGCGTCAGCCCTTGTCGCTTGCCCACCTGTGGGGCGGCTTGCGGGCCAGGCGTCACCGCAGCGCGGCGACCGCCTCCGGACGGGTGATGCGTCCCATGTGGTCCGCGCCCGGCACCACCTGGAATTGCGCGCGGGCTGCAGAGGACAAAGCAGGGGACCGGCCAGGGGGGGCGAAGCGACCGGCGTAGAAAACCTCGATCCGGGCGCCACCCATTGCGGGGCAGGATCGGCTGTTCCTGCCTTCGTTGCCGCAAGCGGCCTGGATCCCGACCGCCCGAGAGCGATCGCGCTTCCGCGGCAACCGCTACGCTACCTGGCGTCTCCGTCTGCCTTGAACTGGCGGAGATAAGCGATCACGTCAGCCCGCTGCTGTGGATCGGCCAACCCGATGAACACCATCTTGGTGCCGGGAACCATTGCGCGTGGATTGGTGATCCACCGGTTGATGGTTGCCTCGTCCCAGATTTTTTTCGCGTTGCGCCCGGCAACCAGACCAGGCGAGTAGGCGAAACCCGGCCATGCGGCCCAACCTCGCCCGACGATCCCGTTGAGCGGCGGTCCGATCCGCACGACGGCCTTCGGCCCGATCGTGTGACAGATCCCGCATTGCTTGAACACGACGGCACCCTTGGCAGGGTCGCCGTCCGCGCGGGCGGACCCCACGAGTCCGGCCGCGATCAACAGCGATGAGAGCACGACACGCAGCATGGCGATCCTTTCCCGGTCCATATTCCGGATTCCGGCCGGTCTAAATGTGCTTGCCGGGGTTGGCGAACGAGTCTCCCTCCAGGTCGAGAAAGACCCGATAGGCGTTGCCACGATTGCTCGCGTCGAAAGCCGGCAGGCTGCGGTACGCCGACCAGTCCGCCTTGCGGTATGCCGCGTCGAAATCCTCCCAGTTCGCGACCGCATCGCCCATGACCTTCCGCAGATACAGGATGTAGTCGCGAGTGAAGCCGATGGCCTGCTGCGCATCCTGCGACGGTTGGCCATGGCCGGGAATGATGAATCGCGGCTGCATGGCGGCGACATCGGCCAACCCGTGCAGCCAGTTCTGCGTGTTGACCGCGGCGCTGGCCATGAAGGGGATGCGGCTGTTCTGCACGATGTCGCCGGCAAACAGCACCTGATCGGGCAGTACCTGCATCATCATGTCACTCATTGAGTGCGCCGGCCCCGCGTAGGTCAGTTGGAATCGGCGACTGCCCAGGCGGATTTCGGCCGCGGTGCGGAACACCAGTCGAGGCTCGACGATCCGCGTCCGCGCATCCACCCAAGGGGCGAGCGCGGCGCGCCGCTGCGCCAGCCGCGGGCCGGCCTGTTCATCGTCGATGTTGCCGGGCGCGGTGTAATCCAGCGCCTTGGCCTGGGCCACGATGATTGCGCTGCTGTGGTCGCGGAATGCCTGCAATCCGTAGATATGGTCGGCATGGTAGTGGCTTGCGACGACAAAACGGATCGGTTGGTCGGTGACCGAACGAATATGCTGGAGCAGCGCCCAGCCGAGGCTCGGCGTGCCGAGGGTATCGAACACGACGACCCCCTCTTCCGTGACGACGAAGCCGGCATTCGAGGTGTGGCCCTCATTGGCCGCGACGGGCACACCGGGATGGCCGATCGTGTAATACACCGGCGCACCGGGCACCTGGTGGAACGTCAGGTTCTCGCGCAGCGGCGCGTAGGGCGGCGGATTGGCGGCCGCGGCAGCCGGCATCGCAACGCATGCCAGGAAGCCGCGGCGCGCCAGCGCGGTGCGATACCAGGGTGCCGCCACGACAGGCGATCCGCAGCAGCCAAGGTCGGGCACCCTGTCGTGCCCCGGGGATAAAGGCTGGCGCATCGCGTCAGAGCTTCCCGGCCTGATAAGGCTTGAGGCCATAACGTTGCAGGGTTTCGAGCGCGGTCCGCACAGCGCCGCCGGTGTCATTCGGGCCATCAGGCGCCGACTCATCGTGTGTATGCGAAGCCGGCGGCGTGCAGTTCCACGATGGTGCCGACCGCGCCAGGCGTCAGCACGACATCGGGCGCCAGGTGGTTCGTGAGCTCGGCCGCCACCACCTCCACAGCCGCATGATCGGGATTGACGCCTGTCGCGACCAGGTGGTCGGCAAATTCCCAGATGGCGTTGTGGCATGCCAGGAACACCACGCCGCGACGCTGCAGCACGGTGATGCTGTTGTCGGCCGCTGAGTAGCCGCCGTTCGGTGCCTCGTAGTCAACGGATTCCCGTGCCGCGGGCGGAACCAGCAGGAAGCTGTTGTTCTGGCTTTTGCCGACGGGGGGCAGCTTCGCGAAGCTGTACTTGTCCGACATCGCCTGATCGTACAGCGCGAGCTGCGCACTGCCATGGGTCGCCGACACGCAGAGAAAGTCCGGGTGGCGGAACGACCATATCTGCGCATTCATGGAGTTGCGCATGACATTCAGCCAGGGGCCATGAAGCTCGGTATTGTCCCAGGCCTGGCGCGGGCCGCCGCGATAGGCCAGCACCGCGTTCAGCGCCTCGGCGTCCCACTGGTCGGGCCGATTGAGGATCATCGGCACCGTCCTGAAATCGCGCCGGCGCGGCGCCTTCGCCAGCAAGGCGGTGAGCGCCTGGAGGTTATGGGCACCCGCCGGCTCCATCGATGTGCCGGCCGCGCCGGCGGTGCGGGCGAGACCGGCCGCTGCCAGTCCAACGCCCAATCCGCGCAGGGCGCGACGCCGTCCGGTCTGCAAGGTCATGGCAGCGGTCTCCTGTAATGAAAGTGGCACGGCGTCGTCACGGCCGGATTACCGTATAGCCATGTTCGGCGAGAAACATCAGTTGCGGCACGCCGCCGACCACTCGGTGCGCCAATGGATTGAGCGGAAACGGCTTGCCGGTATTGCGTTCGATGGTCTCGATCGTGTTATTGCAGGCGTCGAACCGAACGCCCTGGGCGACCAGGCTACGGATGCGTGCGGCATTCGGATTGCCGTCGCGCACCAGGTCGATCCCGGGGCCGAACGCCACCACTTCGATCGCCACCTTGTCGGGCCCGAAGGCCTTCAGGACATTGAACGCCACATTGAGCAATACGGTCTGCCGCGCCGGAGCCGCGTCGGATATCTGCAAAGCCACCCGATGCGCCACGAACGGCCCCTCGCCCGGAAGCTTCGCTGCCGCCAGGCCGCCGGTCAGGGCGACGATCACGGCGATCAGGCTGATGCGGCGGGAAATGCTCATGACGGTATATAGCCGGGGTTGCCGGCCACCCCCTTCAGGTTAACCCGGTCGGGCCGTGTCAGGACGATGCGCCCCTTGCCGCGCAGCGCCTTGGCAACGACCTCCCACACCGGCTTGCCGTCCTGCGGCAGATTGACTGAGGCCCAGCCGGCTACGCGGTAGCTCTTGCCGGCCTCCAGCGGCTTGCCGCCGGCGAGCGTGAGCTCCGAAATGCGGTGGCCGATCGGCTGCGCTGGATCGCAGGTGTAATCGAGGCCGCCGACCCGCACCATGTCGCCGCCCTGCTGCACGTAGGGATCGGGATTGAACAGGTTGTCGCACACGTCTTCCATGACAGTCTTGAGCTCCGCGCCGGTCATCGGTTGGACGTAAACATCCGGGTAGGTGATGGCAGTGTGCGACAACAAAAACTCCATCGTCACCGGCTCGCCGGTCAGTGCGCTGGGGCCCCAGCGGAAGCCGGGCGACAGGGCAATTTCCGCATCCAGTTCCTGGCGCAGGGCATCGCAGATCACCTGGTCCATCGTACCGTAGAAATTGCCGCGACGGAACAACACCTCGCCGGCATCGGCCAGCTTCTCGTCGAGCATCGCGCGGTCGCGGCGGCTTATCGTGGCGATTTCGGCAGCCATGGCAGGGTCCGGCGGCAGCAGACCGGCGAAGATGGGCAGCAGGTTGTAGCGGACGCCGGCCACCCGGCCCGAGCCGACATCCAGATCGAGGACACCGATGAATTTGCCATGCGATCCGCCGCTGGTCACCAGCGTCTTGCCGCCGGCATTGGAAACCAGGCTCGGTGCCGGGGTGCAGTCATGCGTGTGGCCGCCGAGGATGACATCGATGCCGCGCACGCGGCCAGCCAGCTTGAGATCGACGTCCATCCCGTTGTGGGACAGCAGGATCACGGCGTCGGCGTGTCCGGCGCCGCGCGCCGCGTCCACCACTTTCTGCAGCTCCGGCTCGCGGATCCCAAAAGTCCAGTCGGGCACCAGGCGCCGGGGATGGGCAATCGGCTGGTACGGGAAACACTGGCCGAGTATCGCGATCCGCCTGCCGCCGATCGCGCGGATCATCGATGGTTGAAACACCCGGCCCGACGCCGCGTCGAATGCCGGAGCGTTGTTGAATGCGGCCTCATCGGTGAGGAACACGTTTTGTGCAAGGAACGTACCCTTGAATGCGGCGAGGTTCTTGCGGAATTGTTCCTCGCCGTATGTCATTTCCCAGTGCGAGGTCATGGCATCGACGCCGAGCAGATTGGACAGTTGCACCATGGCGGCGCCTTGCGTGCTGTGCGCCGCCCAGGACCCCTGCCAGAGATCGCCGCCATCCAGCAGCAACGTGTTGTGCGGCCCCGCTTCGGCGCGCAGCCGGTCGATCAGCGTCTTGGCATGTGCGAGGCCGCCCAGCCGTCCATAGCGATGCGCTGCCTCCTCGAAATCCAGGCAGGTCAGGGCGTAGGCGCGCGCGCTGGTGGTCGGAATATGGTAATGATCGAGGTACGCCTTGCCGACCAGATGCGGCGGCCTTCCGGCGGCCTCGCCCACGCCGATATTCACGCTGGGCTCGCGGAACAGCACCGGCTCGGACTGGCCGTGCACGTCGGTCTGGTGCAGCACGCGGACGTTGCCGGTGTGGCCGATCGCGTAGATGTCCTCGCGCGCCGTGGCGCGTGCCACGCGCGGCAGCGTACCGGCCGCAGCGCAAGCCGTCAGCATCCGCAACAGGTCACGCCGGCTATGGCTCACCGAATCACCGCCGCGGTCCACGCCCGGTCCTGTTCCCGCGCCTGCGCCACCGACCGGTGTGCGAGCGCCTCGGCGCGCTGCGCGGCGGTGACCGCGGCGTCGAAATGGCCAGCCGCCATCTCAGCTTTCGCGGTCTTGAGCGCTGCTTCGGTGGGCAGCCATTGGTTGCGCAACTGGCCGGCACGGGCCTCGGCCGCCAGCGCCGCCGCCAGCGCCGCCGCCGCATCGGCCTGTGTGGCGGCTCGTGCCGCGGTGGCGGACAGTGCGGTAGCCATCGCCGCGGCCAGGATGATCGCGTGCTTCACGGCCGCGCCCCCGGGCCGGTGATCGGCACGCCATTGCTCATGTAGGAGAGGAAATATTCGAGGTCGCGGTAAGTCTTGTCCTGCGGTGCGAACGGCACCGAGCGAACCTGTGCGTTGCAGCTCGTGAAGCGTCGGTCGATGGTGCCCATGCTGCCCCAGTCGGAGCGATAGATCGGAAACGCCGCGAGGATGCCGAGCGCGGGCGCCAGGATATCGCCCCGCAGCCGTTGACCGGCCGCCTGCACGTGGCAGCTCGCGCAGGAAAAATTGAGTTGGCCGCGCCGCGCATAGAAAAACCGCTTGCCGTCCTCATAGGCCGCCAGCGCGCGCGGGTCGTCCGGGATCTTGATGTCGAACGCCTTGCCGCGCGAGGTCTCCGCCATATAGGCGGTTATCGCGGCCATCAGCCCGACCTGGTAAGGCAGCGGTTTCTCGCCGTTCGCGATGCGGCAGCGATTGATCGCCAGATCCAGCGTTACCACCTCGCCCGTCTTGGTGTCGAAATACGGAAACGTCTGGCGAATGCCGATGCCCTTGTTCGGGAAGCAGTCGGCGTAGCCGCGGCCATTGGCAAACGGCTTTGCAAATGCCGCCTTGCCTGCGTCGAGCGCAAAATCATACGGCGGGAATGCCATGATCTCCTCCCATTGCTTGCGCATGAGAGCGTTCACCGCATACGGACCGTTGCCGAAATCCGCCAGCTTGACGGTGGGAAACCTGGACCGGAAATAGGCCTGGAACGCGCGCTGGTCCGCCGCCGGGTTGGGCGCCTGGGCGGCGCGCGCGAGACTGACGAATCCCAGCAGCGCCGCGATGGCGAAACCGACGCGGTAAAGACGTCCTGAGCGCATGGTCATCCCATGATCTTGGCGACGGAGGAGTCGCTCTTTCCCAGATTGTCGATCCAGCTCACCCCGAGATCGTCGTCCTTCTTGCCACCCTTGAAGGAGAATTTTATGTACGGGTCTCTCGACACCGCGGGCCCCCAGAACGCCGTAAACACGACTTTGCCGTCATGTTTGAAGGTCAACACCTCGATATAGTGTGGCGGTATCAGCTTGCCATCATGGCCTTTGACAAAACCGGAATCCATTGGGTGCTGGATCAGCGCCTGGACCTCGGTGCTGTCGTCGCCGGCGACCGCGCGGACGCGAATGGTGGATGGCATGATCGTTGTTCTCCCGTCGCCGTCAGCCGCCGCAGCCGCCGAGCGTGACCTTCACCTGCCTGGCAACACCGTAGGCCTTGCCGCCGGATTCCACGACAGCGACCACATTGCTGGTCTTGGCCATCTTCAACCGGCAGCTCACCGCGGCGGCCGTCCCCTCCGGCAGCTTGTACGAGGCCGCCAGCGTGAACGGGTTCTCCGGCACAAGGATGCTGATGGACGTCACGTTGGGCAGCGAGGAGCTGATCGAGACCGGCACCACCGCGCCGTTCTCGGCAATCTCCGGCACCTCAAGCGTGATCTTGTCGGTACTCTCGAACTGCATGCCGAGCAACGCCTGAAGCGCGTCCCGCTGCGACTTCTTCTGAAATGCCTCGGCGGGCCAGCCGGGAGCGTTGTCGGCATGCGCCGGCCCGGCCAGACCGAGGCCGGCCAGGCCGACGAGCGTCATCACCTGCAACGTTGCACGCCGCGTCGGCAACGGGCCGTGGTCGCCGACGCTTCGATGTCCTGCCATGATGTGTCCTCGTCCGCCGCTAGAGAGTATAGAGGAAATCGATGATCGCGTTGATCTCGCGCTTGTCCAGGATCAGGTCCTTGCCGAAGGGCGGCATCACCGTCCGCGGGTTGCGCGTCTCCTCGTCCCACAGGATCCCGTAGAGCACCGCGCGGTCCGGGAACCGCGCCTTCATGCCGGACAGTTCCGGGCCGACATTGCTGGGCACGTCGCCACCCTTCATCGTGTGGCAGGCGAGGCAGTTGCCCTTGCGTTGGTCGAAAGCCAACGCCCGGCCGCTTGCAACCGACGATTGCGCGATCGCGGCAACCGGCGACAGCAGCAGCAGCGCGGCCAGAAGCCCCGGCAGCGCGGTGCGGGATGCGCCGCGGCGCATCATTGCGGCAGCGCCTTGTCGAGCGGGCCGGTGGTGCGAGGCGTGAGGCCCTTGCCCTCTGCCGTGGAGGTTATCTTCACCGTACCCGGTAGCACGCAGTTCCGCATGCAGGCCGTGTTGTGCGTGTCTGGCCGCGGATCGGTCCAGATGAATCCGTTGCGGTTTGGCATCTTCACCTGCGGTAGGGTGTGACGGTCGGCGACGAACGAACCCGGTACGATGTTGTTGAGATTAAGCACATAGGCGGTGACCGCATAGACCTGGTCGGGCGTCATGCTGTGCGGTGCCGGAAACGGCATCGCACGGTTGATATAGTCGAACAGCGTGGTCGCATAGGGCCAGTAATTGCCGACCAGCGGTTCCGGCCGGTCGCCGGTCAGCGATCCTTCGCCGGCGAGCTTCGGGTATCGGCCGGTGCCCTCGCCGAAAGTACCGTGGCAAGCGGCGCAGACCCCCTGAAAGATCTCGTCGCCATCGCTCACCGAGCCATGACCTGGCGGCAGGCCCTGTCCATCCGGCCGGACGGCGATCGACCAGCCGTCGATCTGAGCCTGCGTCGGCGTCGTGCCGTAGCCGTAATATCCGGCGGGGTGTCGGTCCGCGGCCGGGCCGGCGGCGATCGTCAGGCAGGCGGCCGCGAGTATCGCCTTCCTAACCCAACTCGACATCATAGACGCTCCCGTCCGCCTTGAGCTGCCAGGTCTGGATGCTGTTGTTGTTGTAGATCGCGTTGGTGCCGCGCACGCTGCGCAACTGCGCGATCGTCGGCTGCACGAACCCGGTTTCGTCCACCGCGCGGGACTGCAACAGCGCCGGTTTGCCGTCCCATCGCCACGGCAGGGTGAACCGCGTCAGCGCCTTCGGCAGCACCGGATCGCCCAGCGCCGCGCGACTCCAGTTGATGCCGCCATCGACACTGACATCGACCTGGCGGATTCGGCCCAGGCCGGACCACGCGAAGCCGCGAATTTCGTAGATTCCGGCGCCGTGCACCGGCATTTCCGGACAGGGGAAGGTGATCACCGACTTGGCGTAGATCGGCCAGGTGAAGCCGCGTGCCTTCCCGTCGGGCATCAGCTCGGTGTATTTCGCGGTTTCTTCGCGGGTGAACCAGGGCTGATCGCCGATCTGCAGCCGGCGGATCCATTTCACGTTCACGTTGCCTTGCCAGCCCGGCACCAGCAGCCGCAGCGGGTAGCCCTGTTCCGGGCGCAGCGCTTCACCGTTCTGGCCATAGACCAGCAGGCAATCGTCGAGCAGTTTCTCCAGCGGAATGCTGCGCGCCATGTGCGCGGCGTCGGCGCCCTCCACCAGGACCCATTTGCCGGTGCTCTTGATCCCGACCTCGTTGAACACCGTCGAAACCTTCACGCCGGTCCATTCGGCGCAGCCGATCATGCCGTGGGTGAACTGCAACGAATTGAGTTGCGCCGCGCGCCACTCCATGCCGCCATTGGCGGGGCACTCGATGAAATGGATGCGCGAGACGCTGGGGAAGCGATGCAGATCCTGCATCGTGAACAGCCGGGGCTGATCCACCATGCCGTGCACCATCAGGCGATGCTGGCTGGGATCCACCGTCGGGCGCCCGGCATGATAACGCTCGAAGAACAAGCCGCTCGCGGTAATGATGCCGGTCTGGGACTGCAACGGGGTGAAGCTGACCGAGGATTCCGGCGTCGCGGTCAGGAACGGCACGTTGCGGCGAATGACGTCCTTTTCGAAATGCGACGGCACGCCATAGACGCGGCTCACGACCCCGGGCCCGAGCGACTGCGACCAAATCGGGTCGGCTGGCGGCGACGCGGTGTCGGCGTTTGCCGCGCGGGGGGCAGCGGCGCCGATCAACGCGCTGGCCCCGAGGCGCAGGCCGCCCCGGAGCAATCCCCGGCGTCCCGCTGTCCGCGCGACCGGCGTCTGGCCGTCCACACCCATCCACGTTCCCCCCGGCACCAGTACGTTGGAGCCCGAATCGTCTTGCCGCCGCCGGATCGGCAGTCTGAAGGCCGCCATTAAACCCGGTTATGCCCAACTCCGACCATGCTGCATTGCAACAACGACAACATACGGGAGCGCGCGTTACGACCTTCTTGCCGCGGTCCGCATGTTGCTCAGATTCGTCAAAGGTGCGACTAAATTCGATGACAGGGTCGAAAGATGCGGAACCGGCGTCATGGCGCCGCATACCCGCCACGACACAGCGAGGGAGACGATGCGCAAGTCACGTTCGGAACTGTCCCGCCGGGCTTCCGGAGCGGCGGGTGCATGACGCGCCTGCTGCTGATCGAGGACGACGCCGCCACGGCGGGCGAAATCGTCGCCGACTTCACAGCCAAGGGGTTCGCCATAGAGCATGCCAGCGACGGCGCGTGCGGCCTGGCCGCCGCAACGGCGCAACACTGGGACGTGCTGGTTGTCGATCGCATGCTGCCTTCGATGGACGGGCTGTCAATCATCCGTGCGCTGCGCGAGCGCGGGGTCGGCACGCCGGCGTTGATCCTGACGGCGCTCGGCGCGATTGATGACCGCATCCATGGCCTGCGGTCCGGTGGCGACGACTACCTGGTCAAGCCGTTCGCGCTCGGCGAACTTGGGGCACGGTTGGAGGCGCTGCTGCGCCGGCCGGCGGATAGCCTGTCACCGCGGCTGCGCGTCGGACCCCTGGAGCTCGACCTGATCGCCCGCACCGCGCGACGCGGCACGCGCACGCTGGATCTGCTGGGGCGCGAATTCCAGTTGCTGGAATTCATGATGCGCCGAGAAGGGCAGGTGGTGACCCGCAAGATGCTGCTGGAAGGCGTCTGGAACTACCACTTCGATCTGAAATCGAATCTGGTCGATGTTCACATGGGGCGGCTGCGCCGTAAACTCGACGAGCCAGGCACGGCGTCGCTGATCACCAACATCCGCGGGATCGGGTTCATCCTGAATGCGCCTGCCTGACCTCGTTCGCCGCACGGCGCTGCGCTGGGGCCTGGGCCTCGCCGCGTTGCTGGCGCTGGCGATGGCGTCGGCCTTCGCCATCGCCTATGAGCTCGGTACCTCGGCGCTGTTCCGCGCGGTTGACCGCTCCGTCCTGGAGCAACTCGAGCTGCTCGCCGCGCGCCCGCCGGACATGCTGGAGTTCATGATCACGTCGCGCATGAACCACCAGCCGGCGGTGATTACGCGCGTCGGTCTGTTCCGCCCCGATGGCAGCCTGATCGTGGGCGACCTCGAGTTCCTGCCGCCGGGGCTGCCACTGAACGGGAAGATTCACGCGATCACCGGGCGGATGCAGCGCGGCGGCGACAGCGAGGACTTGCACGTGGCCGCACGGCGGCTGCCCGATGGCCGGATCCTGCTGGTCGGCCGCAACGTCGCCGGCGCCTTGGGCGTGCAACGCACGCTGTTGTGGACGCTCGCGATCGGCCTGGTTGTCGCGGTTCTCGTCGGCCTTGGCGTCGGCGCCGGGTTCGGCCTGCGGGCAGAGCAGCGGCTGCGCCGTCTGGGCCGGGTGGCCGAGGATATCGCCTCCGGTCGCCTGCATGCGCGCCTGCCCGCCAGGGCGAACGGCGACGCGCTGGACCAGCTCAGCCTGATCTTCAACCGCATCCTCGAGCGGTTGGAGAGCATCATCGCGACGCTGCGCCATGTCGGGGAGGACATTGCCCACGACATGCGGACGCCACTCACCGGAGTGCGCGTCCGGCTGGAACGGGCGCGTCAGGACGGGCGGCTGAACGCCGCGGGGCAGGATGTCGTGGATCGGGCGATCGAGGGAATCGAACAGACCCTGGCGATCGTCGCCTCCCTGCTGCGCATCGCGGAAATCGAGCACGGCCGGCGGCAGAGCGGGTTTACCACCTTCGACCTCGCCCAGGTGCTGGCGCAGACGTCCGACGCCTTCGCACCGCTGGCAGAAGATTCCGGTGTGACGCTCGCCGTGGATGCCATTGGGCCGGTCGCCATCCACGGCGACCGCACGCTCATCGTCGAGGCGGTCGTCAATCTCGTGGACAACGCCGTGAAGTTCGCCGGCAGCGGGCACCATGTCGTGCTCGGCCTCGGTGGTTCAGCGCTCTGTCCTGTCCTTTGCGTGAGTGACGATGGACCGGGAATCCCGGTGGTGGAGCGCGAGCGCGTGTTCCATCGATTTTATCGCGGTGACGCCGGCCGCACCGCGCGCGGCAGTGGCCTGGGGTTGAGCCTCGTCGCCGCGGTGGCGCGGCTGCACGGCTTCGCGCTGCGCTTGCTGGACAACGCGCCGGGTTGTCGGGTCGAGCTCGATTGCTGGCCGACTGATGGCGGTGCAATGGGGGCTACGCGCACTCCAATGTCTCAATGAAACCTTCGTTGCCGGTCGTTGCGGCGCCTCCCGTGGGATAACGAATGGGCAAAGGCTCGCCGCGAGGCCGGTGAACGTGGTCGGGAAGGCGCCGACGCTCCAGACGAACGGAGCATGCTCGTAGTCCTCGAACAAGGCCCGTGCTGGCATCGCGCAGCGCGGTACATCGCTTGGCTAACGCCTTTGGGCCCCCTGGCCTGTTTCCTGCATATCGCCAGTTGCCCAAGCAGAGTGCCGCCGACAGCAGCATTCATGATCCTGCTCCGACCAGTTCTGCATGCTCTCTAGGCTGATTGCCGTCAAATGAACGAAATCTGTGCCGTGTTGATCCGCACTCGTTTGCGCCCTGCCGCAACCTTGCGCGGGCCGCATGGTCGGTCCGTCGTTGGCCCCCGGCCCGCGGTGCCGACGGCGCTCAACTGCCCTGATCGGATGAATCCCGCCGCGTGTTTCGCCGCAAAGGACAACACCGCGTGACGAACCGGCCCGCAGCTTCCTCGCCGCCCCCGATGGTGCGGCAACGTGGACGCCTATGTGGACGCCGAACCGGGGCCTGGGCTGTCGCTGGCCGCCGGCGTCGGCAGGATCGTCGAATATCCGTGCTCAACGCCGATGGGGGCCTGAACATGATCCTCGCCGCGCATCGGGAAATGCTGGCGGACCAGCCGGAGCTTGCGCGCGTCGTGCTGACTTCGCAGAAGCAGGGAAGCACACACGCCATGCCGCGACGTCCGGCGCCTCTGGTTGCGGCAAATCGACGCTGCTGCGCATGATCGCCGGGTTCGCGCAGGCGACGGAAGGTGAAGTGCCGATGCGGGGCAAGGCGGTGGCGGGTCCGGGCCACGATCGCGGCAAGAAGAAAGCCGAAGCGGCGCGCATCGCCGAACGCTTCACCGGCATGATGCGGCTGGGGCGTTTCGCCGACGTGTATCCGCGCCAGTTGTCCGGCCACATCGTTGCCGAGGAACGCATCGCGCCGGAGCGTCCGCGCGACGTGTCCTCGCCGGAGTTCAATGCGATCCGCCGCCGGCTCGCGGGCCCGCTGCACGCCGACCACGTCAAGGAGGCGGTGTGACTCCCGTCGAAGCAGTGGAGGCGGCGCTTGCCGCGGATCGTGCGCATGCCGACCCGGCCATCTGGATCACCCGCTTGCCGGACCAGGTCGTGCTGGCGGCGGCGCGCAGGCTGCAGGGTGAAGGGCCGCACGGCCGGAAGCTGTGGGGCGTGCCGTTCGCGGTGAAGGACAACATCGACGTCGCCGGCCTGCCGACCACCGCCGCCTGTCCCGGCTTCGCCTACGTCGCCGGCACCACCGCGCCCGCCGTCCAGCGCTTGCTCGATGCCGGCGCGGTGCTGCTGGGCAAGACCAATCTCGACCAGTTCGCGACCGGGCTCGTGGGCACGCGTTCGCCGTACGGCACGCCACGCAACGTGTTCGACGCGCTGCGCATCCCGGGCGGGTCGTCGTCGGGCTCGGGCTGTGCCGTCGCGGCCGGCATCGTGCCGTTCGCGCTCGGCACGGATACCGCCGGTTCCGGTCGCGTGCCAGCCGCTTTCGGCAACATCGTCGGGTTGAAGCCGACCGTCGGCAGCGTGCCGACGCGGGGTGTGGTGCCGGCCTGCCGGTCGGTTGACACCGTATCGGTGTTCGCCCGCTCGGTGGACGAGGCAGTTGCCGTGCAGCGCATCATGGCCGGATTCGACCCCGACGATGCCTATTCGCGCACTGCGCCGTTTGCGCATCTGCGGCGCGGCGGGCCGTCACCCAGGGCCCGCGTCGCGATGGCGAATGTCACCGAACCATGCGGCACGGAAACGACCGCGTTGTATCAGGCGGCCGCGCGGCATCTGCGGGCAGAAACCATCGACATCGCGCCATTCCTGGAAATTGCTCGCCTGCTCTATGATGGCCCCTGGGTCGCCGAACGAACCGCGGCCCTTCGCTCGGTGCTCGAAGAACGGCCCGACATCCTGCATCCGGCAACGCGCGACATCCTGCAAAGCGGCTTTACCCGCTACAGCGTGGACGCATTCGATGCCTTCCATCGCCTGGCCCACGCAAAGCGTGCCGCGGAGCGCCTGTTCCACGCCTACGATGCCTTGCTGCTGCCGACCGCACCATTCTGTCCAACGCTCGCGGCAGTGCATGATGACCCGATTGGTCTGAACAAGCAGCTCGGCACGTTCACCAATTTCGTCAATATCTGCGACTTGGCCGGTTACGCGGTGCCGGCCGGTTTTGGCCGCGACGGATTGCCGGTTGGTGTGACGCTGCTGGGTCCGGCATGGTCGGAGGGCCGGCTCGCCGGCCTGGCGGATGCCTTGCACCGTGCGGTCGCTACAACAATCGGCGCCACCGGCCAGCCGCTGCCGCCCGCTGCCGAACCCGATGCGCTGGCACCCGACGAGACCGCACTGTTCTGCATCGGCGCACATATGGGAGGGCTGCCGTTGAACCATCAGATCACCGCCCTGGGAGGCCGGTTCATTCGCGATGCACTCACGGCACAGGCATACCGCCTGCACGCGCTCGGCAATCGCCCGGGCATGCTGCGCGCCGCGAATGGCGCTGCGATCGCAGGCGAGGTCTGGGCGCTGCCCACCGCGTCCATCGGGGTACTGCTCGCGCAGGTGCCGCCACCGCTCGGGTTCGGCATCGTGGACTTGCAGGACGGTCCGTGCCTGGGCTTCATTGCGGAGGCATCCGGCGTCGCGGAAGCGCCCGACATTACGCAATTCGGCGGCTGGCGAGCCTGGTTGCAGGCGAACCAGGCAGCCAAGGGATGAACGACATGACGGATTTCGACGTGTATATTGATGCCGGGACGTCATTGCTTGGCATTCCGGTGCGGCCGGAATGGCGGGCTGCGATCCGGCAGCACCTGGGTGTCTCGTTCGACCTTGCCCGCCTGGTGCTCGATTTCCCGTTGCCGGACGAGGCCGATCAGGCGCCTGTATTCCGGGCATGAGCAATGACAGTGCCGCGTGCATAGCCGCCGATGTCGCCGCCGGGCGGCGCCGCGCGACCGACGTCGTGACGCAAACGCTCGAACGCATTGCCGCGCGCAATCCGGCGTTGAACGCCTTCACCGCGGTCACCGCCCAACGCGCGCTCGCCACCGCCGCCGCGATCGACGCGGCGGTGGCGGCCGGCCGGCCGGTCGGGGCGCTTGCCGGTGTGCCCTTCGCGGTGAAGAACCTGATCGACGTCGCCGGACTGCCGACTCTCGCCGGTTCGCGCATCAACCGCGACCGCCCGCCCGCCGCGGCGGATGCCACCCTGGTCACCCGCCTGGAAGCCGCCGGCGCCGTGCTGCTTGGTGCGCTGAACATGGGAGAGTACGCCTACGACTTCACCGGCGAGAATGCGCATGACGGGCCGTCGCGCAATCCGCACGACACCACACGCATGAGCGGCGGCTCGTCCGGCGGCTCGGGAGCGGCGGTTGGCGGCGCGCTGGTGCCGATCGCGTTGGGTTCCGACACCAACGGCTCGATCCGTGTGCCGGCGTCGTTCTGCGGCGTGTTCGGCCTGAAGCCGACCTATGGCCGGCTGTCCCGCGCCGGCAGTTTTCCATTCGTTTCCAGCCTGGACCATCTCGGCCCGTTGGCGCGCTGCACCGCCGATCTGGCACTGGCTTACGACGCGATGCAGGGGGCCGACCCGCGTGATCCGGTCTGCACCGATCGCGCGGCCGACCCAGCGACACCCACGCTGCATGACGGCATCGCCGGCCTGCGGGTCGCCGTCGCCGGCGGGTATTTCCGCGCGGGCGCTTCGGCGCAGGCGTTGTCGGCGCTCGACTCGGTTGCCGCCGCGCTCGATGCCACGCGTGAGATCGCACTGCCCGAGGCGGCACGCGCCCGCGCCGCCGCCTATGTGATCACTGCCAGCGAGGGTGCCGCGCTGCATCTGCCGCGGCTGCGTACGCGGCCGGAAGAATTCGACCCGGACGTGCGCGACCGGCTGATCGCCGGCGCGCTCATCCCGGCAGCATTTGTCGCCCAGGCTCAGAAATTCCGCCGCTGGTATCGCGATGCGGTGCTGCGGCTGTTCGAGATGGTCGACGTCATCCTGGCCCCGGCGACGCCCTGTGTCGCGCCGTTGATCGGCCAGAAGACGTTCGTGCTGGACGGGCGGGAAGTGCCGCTAAGGGCGAATATCGGCATCTACACACAGCCGGTGTCGTTCATCGGCCTGCCGGTGGTCGCGGTGCCGGTGGCACTGCCCGGCGGTTTGCCGATCGCCGTGCAGGTCATCGCCGCGCCGTGGCGCGAGGCGGTGGCGTTGCGCGTCGCCCAGGCGCTGGAGGCATGCGGGATCGCGTGCGCGCCGGATCCCGCTGCGGGACAGGTGAGGCAGTCGTTCGGCCGGCACCATTCCACGTCGCCCTGAATTCAGGGGGCCGGATCCTCATCGGTTTCGGTCAGGGTTTTCCGCCGTCGAGTGCCAGGGCCGGGATTGCCGCCGACGGCGCAGCCTTCGCCGTGGATCGGCCGTCGCCGCGCGCCTCAGCCATGTCCCAGCATGTGGCGGCCGATTTCCTGCGGATCGGCACCGGCAGCGGGAAGTTCGGCCGCGACGCGACCCTCGCGCATCACCACGATGCGATCGGCGAGCTCCAGGATTTCGTCGAGGTCCTCGGAAATCAACAACACCGCCGTGCCGGCATTGCGCGCCGCCATGATGCGGGCGCGTGTCTCCGCCACCGCCTTCACATCGAGGCCGAAGCACGGATTGGCAACAATCAACAATCGCACGTTTCCGTCGAGCTCGCGTGCCAGCACGCAGCGTTGCACGTTGCCGCCGGACAGCACGCCGATCGGCACCTGCGGCGACGGCGCGCGAATGCCGTACGCCGCGATCATCGTGCGGGCGCGCGCCGCCATGGCACGACGATCCAGCCAGACGCTCGGCTTGCCGTCCGTGGCGCGGTCGAAGCTGCGCAGGGCCAAATTGTCGATCACCGTCATCGACGGCACGCAGCCGTTGCGCAATGGTTCCTCCGGCAGCACCCGCACCGCGTGATCCTGCGATGCGGCGCGGGTCGCGTCATAGCCCTCGCCGTCCACGATGATCTCGCCGCTTTCCGCCAGGCGCTGGCCGCCCAGCACTTCCAGCAACTCCTTCTGGCCATTGCCGGAAACGCCGGCGACGCCGACGATTTCATGCGCATGGACCTGGAGCGCGCCGACATCGAGGCCCTTGCGCCCGTTATCCGCGGCGGTCTTCAGCGCCTGCACCTCCAGCCGGAGCTCGGCGGTGGGCGCGCCCTGCCGTTGCGGATTTTCCGGCGCGTGCGGCTCGCCGATCATCATCGCGGTCAGAGCGTCCGGACCGAGGTCGCGCACCGCGCCCGTGCCGACGGCGCGACCGCGGCGCAGTACCGTCACTTCGTCAACGAATTGCGCTACCTCCTTCAGCTTGTGGGTAATGATGACGATGGTAAGCTGACCGGAATGGGCAAGCGCGCGCACCAGCCCGAGCATTTCCACCGCTTCCTGCGGCGTGAGCACCGACGTGGGTTCGTCGAGCACCAGGAACCGGCGTTCCAGATAGAGCTGCTTGATGATTTCGGTTTTTTGCCGCTCCCCCGCCGCCAGCGTGCCGACCGGCGCGTGCAGCGGCACCTCGAACGGCATGCGGCGCATGAAGTCCCCCAGCGCGCCCAGCTCGGCTCGCCAGTCGATCACCGCGGGTACGCTGCGGCGTGACATCACCAGATTCTCGGCGACGGTCATCGACGGCACCAGGGTAAAGTGCTGGTACACCATGCCGAGGCCGAGCGCGTCGGCGTCGGCGGGACGCGCGATCGACACTTCGTGGTCTTGCACCAGAAACGAGCCCTCGTCGGCGCGGTAGTAGCCGAGCAAGCATTTCACCAGCGTGGACTTGCCGGCGCCGTTTTCGCCGAGCAATCCGTGCACGCTGGCCGGCCGCACCTTCAGCGAGACATCGGTCAGCGCCTGGAACGAACCGAATCGCTTGCCGATGCCGATGGCCTCGACGCCGATCGCGCGCGGGGCACGCGGCGCCGGCGGGGGAAGCAGGGTCGCGTCGTTCATCTCAGGCCCGCTAGGAGTTTCGTGCTGTCGCTGACCGCGCCGAACACGCCGCCCTGCATTTTGACCATCTTCACCGCGGCGGCGTGGTTGCCGGCGTCGGTCGCGCCGCAGCAATCCTCCAGCAACACGCACTCGAAGCCGCGATCATTGGCCTCACGCATCGTGGTGTGCACGCAGACGTCGGTGGTGATGCCGCTCAGCACGATGTTGGCGATGCCGCGCGTGCGCAGGATCAGCTCCAGGTCCGTGGCGCAGAAGCTGCCTTTGCCGGGCTTGTCGATGATGATTTCTCCTGGTCGCGGCGCGAGCTCGGGGATGATCTCCCAGCCGGGTTCGCCGCGCACCAGGATGCGCCCGCACGGGCCGTCGTCGCCGATGCCGGCGCCGATGCGGCGCGAACGCCAGCGCTTGTTCGCGGGCAGGTCGGACAGGTCGGGCCGATGGCCTTCGCGGGTGTGGAAGATATGGTAGCCGCGCTCGCGCAGCGCCGCCAGCACGCGCGCGATCGGGCCGATCGGCGCGCGGGTCAGCGACAGGTCGTAGCCCATCTTGTCCACATAGCCGCCGACGCCGCAGAAATCCGTCTGCATGTCGATGACGATCAGCGCGGTGGTGTCCGGCGCCAGGGAGCCATCATACGGCCAGGGGTAGGGATCGGCATCGATGGTTGGCATGGTCAGCGTCCGATCGAGAGTTGTCCGGGCATGCCGGCGAGCGAGCGCCCGCCGCGCGCGGTGATCACCAGCACCACCAGGGTTACGACGTAGGGTGCGGCGTAGAACAGGTAGTAGCCCCAGGTGATGCCGACGGTTTGCAGCGACGGGCCGAGCGCGCCGGCGGCACCGAACAACAGCGACGCATAGATGCAGTTGATCGGGTTCCAGCGCGCGAACACCACCAGGGCGACGGCCATCAGGCCCTGGCCCGAGGACAGGCCCTCGTTCCAGCTTCCGGGGTAGTAGAGCGAAAGGAAGGCACCACCGATGCCGGCCAGGCCGCTTCCGACGGCGGTGGCGAGGAAGCGGGTACGGTCGATCGGCAGGCCGAGCGCCAGCGCGGCGTCCTGGCTGTCGCCGACGATGCGGATTCGCAGCCCCACGCGGGTGGCGCGGAAGCACCAATGCATCGCAATGGCCGCGGCGATGCCGAGCAGGAACAGCGGGCTGACGGTGAGGGCGTATTGCAGGTCCTTGGAGCTGGACCAAAAGCCAAACGGTATGCCAGGCAACAGCGGGGCGCTGGGCTGCACGAAGGGTTTGCCGAAGAAGAAGGCGATGCCGGTGCCGGCCAGCATGATCGCGATGCCCATGGCCACGTCGTTGACCCGCGCCAGCGAACACACCGCGCCGTGCAGGCCGCCCAGCAGCATGCCGGCGACGGCGGCGGCGACCAGGCCAGCCCAGGGGTTGCCGGTTTCGTACGAGATGGCATAGGCGGCCATGGCGCCGAGCACGAGCACGCCCTCGTTGCCGAGGTTGATGCGGCCGGATTTCTCGGTGAGGCACTCGCCGATGCTGACGAACAGGAAGGGCGTACTGACCCGCAGGCTGCCGGCCAGCATGGCGACCGCGACGGTGGCGACCGGGGTCATGACAGCCGCAAAACCTCTCCCGTGCGCAACGCGGGAGAGGTTGTTAGCCGCGGGGCTGGAACCATTTGATGCGTCCGTATAACGTATCGCTGGTCAGGATCGCCACGAAGATAATACCTTCCAGCACCTGCACCGTGGCATCGGGCAAATTCATCCATTGCTGCATCAACCCGCCTGCGGCGTTCAGCCCGCCGAGTAATAGCGCCATCGGCATGATGGCCAGCGGGTTGAAGCGCGCAAGGAACGCGATCAGGATCCCGGTATAGCCATACCCCGCGTTCAGCGACGAATTGGCGCGGCCGTATTCCGCGGCGACCTCGATCATTCCCGCCAGCCCGGCGCAGGCGCCGCCCAGCGCGCAGGACAGGATGATGAGACGCGTCACCGGCAGGCCCTGCAACTGCGCGGCGCGCATGTTCCCCCCGGTGACGCGGGCGGCAAAGCCGAAACGGGTGCGGTAGATCAACACCCAGCACAGCACGCAGGCGGCGATCCCGATCGGGATGCCGGGATGAATGTCCAGCCACGGCACGTTGCCCATCATGTTGTCGTCGCCGATGCCGTAGGTGGAAGGCTTGTTCAGGCTGGAAGGATCGCGCAGCACGCCTTCCACGAGATGGTTGAAGATCGCCAGGCCGATATATGCCAGCACCAGGCTGGCTATCACCTCGTTCACTCCCAGCTTTGCCCGCAATGCGCCGCTGATGCCGATCCACAGCGCGCCCGCCGCCGCGCCGGCCACCGCCATGACAAGCTGCACGATGATTGGGTCGGTGTGCACCAGCGGCAGGGCGGCGACGGTGGCGGCTAGACCGCCCAGCACCACCGCGGCCTCGCCGCCGATGATCACCAGCCCAAGCTGTCCGGGCAGCGCCACGCAGAGCGCCGTCAACAACAGCGGCGCGGCATGTTGCAGCGTGTTGCGGACGGAGAACCAGCTTCCGAACGCGCCGACCCAGACGACGCCGAGGAAGTCGATCGGCGACTGGCCGAGCGCCAGCAGGAGGATCGAAAACAGTACCGCCGAGGCCAACAACGCGACGAGCGGCGCCAGCATCGCCTCGAGCGCATGGCGCAGCGGATAGGTGCGGTCGCCGCCCACCGGCTGCGCCGGTTCCGTGACGGTAGCGGCAACCGGAAGGGCGCCCGCCTCGCTCATGCGCCGCCGCCTTCAGGAGGTGGCGCCGTTCACGCCCTCGACCAGGTAGCTCATCGATTCAAGGGCGATATCAGTCTCCAGGTACGCCTTGCCGGCGGGGATCACCAGGTTGCCCTTGTTGTCCTTCATCGGGCCCTTGAACACGGAGAACCCGCCTTTCAGGATCTCCGCCTTCACCGTATCGACATTCTTGCGCCCGGCAGCCGACAAAGCGGGCCCGTAGGGCGACATCCGGACGAAGTCCTCCCGCAGCCCGCCGCGCACGAAATTGGGCAGCGTCTTGCCGGTCTTCATGTCGCCGGTGAACATCTTGTAAACGGTGATCCAGTGCCATTCGGCGCCGGTGAGGTAGCCCTTCGGCGCCAGTCTGGACTGGTGTTGCTAGCTAGTCAATGTGTCCGGTTTTTGTTGTTACCCCCAAGTAGGAATGTCCCCTTTGCCCCAAGTTAAAATGTCCCCTTCCGCGCTACGGCGGGTTGGGGGCGATGATGGCGGCCGAGGGTCTGTGGATGAGCATCGAGGAGCGGGAACGCTCGCATCTGGTCCGCC
>DATLQW010000169.1:0-30256 GCA_035535035.1 Acetobacteraceae bacterium | reverse complement strand
GGGGTGCATGCTCTACGAACTGATCCCGAACATGCCGCTCCACCGGCTGCTGCCGCTGATGCAGCGGTTCGCGGAAATGCTGGTCAGCAGCGGGCTGTTGGGCAAGTCTCTCTCGGAAGCGGAATGAGGGGATGGGTGAGGGACGAGCCGGCAACCACCCACAGATTCTACTGAGGAACCCTCTGGAGTCGCCCCTGGGATAGTGGCTGACCGCATTGTTGCTCTCTTTGAAACAGGAATGGCATGAATGGCGGTTCGATCAAAGGCCGAAAGAGAGGAGGGGGATGCTCAAGCTGATTAAATTATGTTGCGTAGTCGCTGAGCTGGATGGGCGTGTCGGTCGCCTGCACGGGCAGGTTCCAATCCCAAAAGCTGCCGAGGTCCGCGCCGATATCCCACCCGGCCGGCCGCTCCACCGACGCGGAATTGTCGGTCACCGCGTTGCCGCGATAAATCCGGGTGTTGCCGTAGGGGTAGAACAGCAGGCACCCGGAGCTGGCCGAGGTCAGCGCGGACTCCAAGCGTCACCTGGAGATGCGTCGCATCGACGCGCGCACGCCGTTGCGGTTCGGACGGTTCCCGGGTTTGCCTCCGAGCCGCCATCCATCACCGCCCAGCCGATCCCGTTCATCGCTTGCAGCGGCACGATCAGGTTGGTTCCGCGCAGTGCCGGGTCGTTGAGGCCGGGCGGTTCCGGCACCGCCGCGGTCATGACGCTGCGGTCAGGTTCACGGCCTCCCCATCGCGCAGGATCATCGTGCATCCCAGCCGGCGTGCCTCGGCGACGGAGTCCGCGTCGGCATCCAGCCCAGCCACGGTGGCAAAGCCCCGCGCACGAAGGGCGGCAGCGGCAGGGCGGCTGGCACCGGGCGGCACGAACACCCGGGGGCGCGCCTCGCGCTGTGGCGCGGCGCGCAGCACCGCGTCGGGGAACAGGGTCAGGCCGGTGGCCGGCTCGGTCTCGCCGCACAGATAGCGGCCGCCGCGGCCCAACTCCTCATGGCGGCCGGGCGCATAGACCGTCACCGACACGCCGGTCTCGTAACGGAAGCCGCGGAATTCCACCGGATCGATGGTCAGGCGCAGGTGCGGCGCACGGGCGCGGATGGCGGCCACCGCGTTGGCCAGCCGCGCTGCCAGGCCGCCCGCGGAGTTCGGCAGGCACGCGGCTGCCAGCGCGGCGAGCGCGCGATCCGCCGGGCCGGCCGCGAGCAGCAGTTCGGTCAGCACCGGGGCCAGCACGCCGCCGTGGCGCGTTACGGCCGCGGCATCCTTGCGGTCGAGCGCGCGGGCCAGGGCGGAACGCGCCGGGCCGGTCATGCCGGCCTCGTCCAGCAGGGAGGGCGTCAACATGGGCAGGGTCAAGTCGAAGCTGACGCGGGTCAGGCCGAGCGCCGCCAGCGCCTCGGCCGCCACCAGCACGATTTCGGCGTCGGCGTCGGGGCTGTCGCAGCCGATCAGCTCGATGCCGGCCTGGGCGATCTGGCGGTCGGGTGCCAGTTGCGTGCCGCGCACGCGTAGGCACTGGCCGGCATAGGACAGGCGCAATGGACGCGGCGCGCCGGCCAGCCGGGTGGTGGCGATGCGCGCCACCTGGGGCGTGGTGTCGGCGCGCAGGCCCATCATGCGCTGACTGTCGGGGTCCATCAGGCGAAAAGTCTGGTCCGCCACGGCGGCGCCGGAGCCGGCCAGCAGGCTGTCCTCGAATTCCAGCAGCGGCGGCTTGACGCGCTGGTAGCCGTGCGCGGCGAACACGTCCATCAGCGCCTCGACCGCGGAAGCCTCGGTCTCGGCGTCGGGCGGCAGCATGTCGCGCAGGCCGGCGGGGAGCAGGGCCGGGTTGGGGGGATCGTCGGTCATTTGTCGCGAAGGTGCCACAGGTTGGGGCGTTGTCCCAGTCCTGTGGACGGTGCGAGCGGTCGTCTATGGTGGCTCCGGCGAGAGTCGCGGCTGGGTTAGTCCGAGCGGTTCGCTCGGTCCGTGTCGGCGGGCGTCCAGGGCGTCCGATAGCCCTTAACGGAACCGGAACAGCCGCTTTGGAGTGCGTAACGCAACAAGCAGACGTTCGTTGATGGGGATTGCCAACAGCAGCCGTCGATCCGTTGCGGACCTAGCTTGGCAGAATCTGACAACTGGGTCATTGATCCTCGGTGGAGGGGCGGCCGATGAGTTCGCGGCCACTTCTACGATAGATTGGTTGACCTCCAGGATGAATGGCCCGCCGGAGAACCAGCACCCACGGGCTGGATCGAGGCCGACCCGCTTATCGCGACAATGGCGCGTGGCCGGCTGTTGCCAGCGATCGATCCCGGCAGTTGTCCTGATTTGCAGTGCGCCCCCGTGGCGTTAAGCTGCCGGTCGGCCCGGGGAGGAAACCGCCATGATCGACATGCACGCCCACTGGAAGCCCGCCGAAGTCGCGGACGCCCTGCGCGCCCGCAGCAAAGAACCGCGCATCCTTCGCAACCATGATGGTGTCGAGGTGCTGAAGGCCCCGCGGATGGGCGACACGCCGCTCGACCAGGCCTTCGATGATGTCGCTTTCCATCTCGGCCGCATGGATCGCCAGGGGGTCGAAGTGAGCGTGCTGTCACTGCTCGGTTCGTTCTGCTGGATCGAAGCCCAGCCACTGGACGTGGCCTTGCCGCTGTGCCGGCGCGTCAACGACCGGCTTTCGGCGATTTGCCAGGAGCATCCCGGCCGCTTCGCCGCTTTCGCCGCGCTGCCCCTGACGGACATCTCCGCCGCAGCCGCCGAACTCGAGCGGGCGCTTGGCTTGCCGGGCATGATCGGCGCGCAAATACCGGGCAACTTCTTCCTCACGCGCGATGACGCCGAAGCGATGCGTCCGCTGCTGGAAGTCGCCAACCGCCACCACGCGGTGCTGTTCATCCACCACGGCCCGCGGCCGGGCGACGCTTTCCCCAAGGTCGCGGGCGGCACCGACAACGCGCGCCGCCGCAACGGCACGCTCGACATGCAGGCGAGCCTGTCGTCGGTGATGGTGACGCTGTGTCTCACCGACTACCTCGCGCCATATCCCGACGTGACGATTCAGGTGCACAACCTGGGCGGCAACATTCCCTACGAGGTCGAGCGCATGGATCACCGCTGCTTGCTCGATACTCCGGAGGAGGAGCTGCCGTCGTCGCGCTTCCGGAGGGCGAAGGTGTACGTGGATTGCAACTCGTTCGGCCCGCGCGCGATCGAGGCGGCAGTGAGCCTGTACGGCGCCGAACGCATCGTGTGCGGCACCGACGGGTCTGAGTTTGGTGTGGACTGGACCCGGAAGGCGCTGGCGGACGCGCAGATCGGCGAGGCGGCGCGGGAGCAGATCCTGCACCGGAATGCGGCGGCGATGCTGGCGCGGGTGGTGACGGGCGTGGAGCGGGAGAGAGCCGCCGCATGATACTGCTTTGGGGCCGGCAGCGATGGGGACCGCGGTCTTCGCCGCTTGGCGGCGGCAGAGTGCCAGGTTGTTACCTGGGCAGGCCAATGATCGCCGGCTGACCATCAGCCTGATTGATATGCATCGCTTTCCTGGGTGCTTTCGTGTTATCCGTCCTGAAACTGAATTCGTGAGGAAGCCATGATCCATCATCTCTCGATCGCCGCGCAGGACCCGAAGCACGCCGCCGGAGTGCTCGCCGAACTCATGGGCGGCACCGCGGTACCATTTCCGCCCAACCCTGGGAGCTTCTTCGCGCTACAACTCGACGAGCATGGGTCAGGGGTGGAGGTCTATCCGGCGGGAACGGAGCTTCGGCCTGGCGGCGTTGTCGGCGGAAGCTTCGTAAAGACGGAAGGGCGCGGCTATGGCTCGACGCATTTCGCGCTGAGCGTCGCGACGGATGCCGCTACTGTTTACGCGATCGCCGAGCGTGCCGGGTGGCAATACTTCGACTGCAACCGCGGACCGTTCCATGTGATCGAGGTCTGGGTCGAAAACCAAACAATGGTTGAGGTTCTCCCGCCCGAGTATGCGCAAGAATATCTTGCTTTTACCCGTCCCGATAAGGTTCAGGCCGCCATGGCGGCGGGACGCACCGCCTCTGCCCGGCAGCACTGAGCGCAGTACAGGCCGAGAACAAAGGACCTGGGGACAGACCGCGGACGGAGCTGTCCAACCGCACTTCATCGGTGCAGGCGATCCGGAGGCGTAGGCCGCGACATCGTGGATGATACACGCTACCTATTCCAACAACCATCCGGCATATGCCTGGACATCGGTCATAGGGACAGTTCCGCTAAACTGAAGCAACGCAATGAGCCGAAACAAAAACGCTGTTGCAGGTTTGCCACCGGTAACGATATCGTAGCGATCGTCTCGATGGTCGAGCGTGAAATATCCATGCGACGCGAGACATCCCGGGTCGAGTCGATTGTCCGATTCGCCCAAGTCCAGAGCATCAGTGTGTGACGATCCAAGCGGTGGATGCCAATCGCTTTCAAATGTCAGCACTCCGCCCAGGATTGGAACGAGTGGCTTTGGCGGATAGGTTCCCTTCGCGTAAGGGATAGGCAGGCTCGTACGGTGCAGCTTGCGGACGCTGCCAATCTTCTTCCGTGCATACGCCACATGGTCCGCATTGATGGTTTGCTACGCCTCGAATACCGCAGGCGGATTGCTGATGGTCAGTGGCTACCGACCGAACCAGGAAGCCGAGGCCGATTGGCTCGCGGGGGCGCGCTCCTTCCTCGCGTGGCTCTTCTTGCCATTGTCCACCGCGCTATGTCACAGCAAGCAGCGGTCTATGCCGGCGGGGTCAGCGAGGACATGTTGCGAATGCGCCTCCACCGCACCGGCGTAAATATCCAGATGCGACGCCGTTCTGCGTAATAGCCGCCTTCGCCGGCCGGCGCGCGGGCGAACCAGCAACGCTCCCTACTTCTCGTTTAGATCGCCAGGCCGTTCCTGGAGGTTTTCGACGCGTTGGTGCAATGGCGACCGCACCGGTTAATGGCGCGGACGATTGCTCCTCCGCGAGCACATCGTTGCAGAGGCAGCCGAAGGGCGCTCCACGGGCGCGCCCATTCCGTGAACTCAGGCGATCCGCCCGCACGCCGCACCCGCCACCCTTGCGACGACCGCGCCTCCGCCCTAACGTCGCCCAAATCCCTCCAACAGGAGCGCCCAACATGCCACAATCGCAGGGAACCAGATTTACCGCCGATCCCCTGACCTTCATCGTCAGACACCAACTGTGGGATGCCAACGTCGAGGATCATTCGGACCAGGGTGTCTCCATCGACGTGGCCGCCGATGTCGGCGGCAAGCAGACCGCGCTGCTGCGCTTCAACTGCTTCGACATCGAGAAAGGCTACGTTTACGGCCCGGAAAATCCCGACCTCGCGACTCCTGGCCGTGTCGGCGGCGGCATGGGCGTGCATTGCCGCATGGACCCGATCACCGATGGCAATCCCATCGGCTGGACCATCCGCACCCTGGGCCAAAAACTCCCGAAGATGCTCGACCGGGCCGGATACAAGGAAATCGCCGAGGCAACTGACCTCGCCACGGTGCGGCGCATCCTGCCCGACGTGGAGGCCTGTGCCAGGGAAACGTTCGTATCCAGGCGGAACACGGTCAAACACAACCGTGGCACGGACATGTTCGAAGCCGGCAACATCCGGTTCGGCCTCGAGATGCGGCGGCAGCGGAACGGTGACGGTGGCCTCGCGCTCCACGTCCTTGGCGACGTGGGCGGATCGAAAGGCAAGGCATACGTCGAAGAAACCGAGGTTCTGGCGTTCGACTGCTTCTGGAACAGCGCGCATTACCATTATGGCCCGCGCAACAAGAATCATCGGACCAATTGGGACCTGACAATCATCGACGATCCGCTGGAGTGGACCTTCGAGCAGATCGAGAACAGAAAGCTCGGCGCGATGATCGAGCGCGCCGGTTACCCGGGGATTGCAGCCGACCTGGACCTGGACAAAATCGCCTCGGTCCTTCCGGCGTTGAAGAAGCGGGCCTTCGAGATGTACGAGGAAGGCGAGCGATTGACCGGTCACAAGGGATTGCCGCTCGAGTTCACCCCGAACCTGGCCGCCGAATAGTTTTCCGGGATGACGGTGGAGGGATCGGAAGCCCTCCACCACCTCACACGACGAAGACCACGTCCGGCGCAACGACGCTCACGCGCCAGAAGCAGTCATACAGGACGGCGGCGCCTTGCGGCCCGGTTCGACCCATGCCGGTCCTTCGTGCCGGACGCCCCGCGCGGGTGAACCGGTCGACAGCGAATGACCCTGCAAGCCAATCCGTAGTATCATCAGCTACGATTGGAGGCTTCCGATGAACTTCGCCTCGGCCATGGCGGACACATACTACTCTCGCGAGGAGTTCAGGCGCAGGTGCGAGGCCCAGACGACGGGCCGCTACGAACGCATGGACGGCCGGCGTGCCGCGCAGGATGATGTGGTAGATCGCGGTCAGCATCCGCCCGCACCCGGTGGTTACGCTTCAACCCGTCAGCCGCTCGCATTGGGCACTCGCGCGTCCCCGGCTGTCCAGAACTCACTGAAGCCCCAGTGAAGCCCCACCAGAACTCGCACTCGTCCGAGGGCCGGCATTTGGTCGCTTAACTCATTGATTTGGATGGTAGCGGCGGGCGGATTTGAACCACCGACCAAGGGATTATGATTCCCCTGCTCTACCGCTGAGCTACGCCGCCAGCCGATCCGGGAGGCGCGGGAGATAGCCCTGGGACCGTACAGCGTCAACCACCGGCTCCGCTCCGCCCACACGGAGGGTCGAACGCCGCACTCGCCTGCCACCCGTCCCAATTCAGTGCGCGCACTCCACGACCACGGTGCCGATCTTGCCGCCCTGTTCCACTGCCGCATGCGCCGCCGCCGTCTCGCGCAGCGGGAACCGGGCTGCAACCGACAGCACGCGCGGCCCCGTGGCGATCCACCGCGCGATGTCGCCCTGGGCGCGCCGGCGGGCCGCGGGCGGCGTGCCCGGCAGCGACATGGGATACAGCGTGACGTTGCGCTGCATCAGCTCGCCGACCGGCAGCCGCGGCGCGCGGTCGCCGTTCGAGGCATACACCGCCACGCTGCCGTTCGCCCGCACGCTGCCGAGCGTCGCCGCGAGGTTGCCACCGAAATCGACGTCCACCACATGATCGGCCCCTGCCCCGCCGGTCAGCTCCCGCACGCGCGCGGCCACATCCTCCTGCCGGTAGTTGATCACGTGTGCCGCACCGGCCTGCCGCGCGCGCTCGGCCTTGGCCTCGGAGCTGACCGTCGCGATCACCATCGCCCCGGCCCAGTGCGCGAGCTGCACCGCGTAATGCCCGACCGCGCCGGCCCCGCCGGTCACCAGCACGGTGCGCCCCTGCACTGGACCGGCGACGAACACGCAATAATGCGCCGTCATGCAGGGCACGCCCAGAGTGGCGCCCTCGGCGAACGACACATCGTCCGGCAGTTCGGTCACCAGGTCGGCGTGCAGCGCGATGCATTCGGCGGCGGTGCCCATCCAGCGGCCGTTGCGCTGGCCGTTGTAGAGCCAGACGCGCTTGCCCACCCAGCTTTGCGGCACCATGGGGCCGACGCGATCCACCACGCCGGCGCCGTCGCTGCACGTTATGACGCGCGGATACTCCATCGGCGGCGCGGGGCCGCGCCGCCGATAGGTGTCCGACGGGTTCACGCCGGCGGCTTCCAGCCGGACGCGCAGCTCGTAGTTCCCCGGTTCCGGCGTCGGCAGTTCGCCGTACGTCAGCACCTCGTTTGCCGGCCCTTGCCGGTCGTACCAGACGGCATGCATGCAGGGCACCATATACCTCTGCCGCCCGCTGCGGGAGAGGAGCCTTACGTTATGCTCGACGTTCCGCATTTATGGCCGGATTTTCCCAAATAATGCGGAAAGTCGAGCCTCATCCTGCCGCGTCATTCGAGCTGTTCATGCGGCGTCCGCGGCATGCGACCGCAGCAGGGACATCGTGGCAGTGCGCGCCATCCGTGGTCGGCATAATGGCCGAGGCCGACCGCTTGCCTGAGTTCGAGACAGTCGCGTTCGATCCGCCGGCACAGCCTGGCCTGATCGATCAAACGCTCGGATGACATGTCGGCCGGCGGCACAGGTTTGCGAACGCGGGTCAGCCCCGCCTGATCGGACCAAGCGGCCTGCGCCACAAGGCGCGGCAGCGGCCGATGTTGCGCCGCCCTGCTTTCCGGCGCGGTCACCGCCGCGAGCGGTGCGACGCTCTTGCGGCCTTCAGCGGACAGCAGCCCGGCACGGTCGTCCTCGAACGGCCTGACCCGGTCGGCAGGGCCCGGCATCGGCACGAGGTCTGCCGCACAGTCCCGGAACCGCCCTTGCGTCCCCGTCCCGTCGTGACGATCCATATCACCCCCTCGGACGGTCGGAATTTTGAGTGCCGCCAAACCGTGAGCGCTTCGCGGCAAGCACCAACGTCCGGCCGATCCGGGTTTTGCGACTCAGCGGGGTTAACCGGATTCTCCCCCGCTTGTGGACCGGCAGGGGGAAACGAGCCTGCCGCCGAATGCCGCGGCTGTAGGCACCCCTCCCTCAAGGGGTGGAGGAGGTTTCTGTGCCGCTGGCCGGCGCGAGCCCGTCACCATGGGCCGTTCGGTCCCGTCGCACTTGCTGAAACACCGCTATCTGCCCGGCCGTCGTCTCGTCCCAACTGAATTGCTCGGCGTAGGCGCGGGTCGCGGCGCGGGCCGGCAATGCCGCGAATAACCGATGCACCGCGGCGGCGATGCCGTCCGGCGTATTGACCTCGGCGATCACCCCTGCCACGGCCTCCCGCACCACCTCCGGATTGCCGGGGATGTTGCTGGCGGCCACGGGAGTGCCGCACGCCATCGCCTCCAGCAGCACATTCGCCCACCCCTCGCGTGAAGACGCCAGCACCAGCGCATCGGCCACGCCATAGAGCGACGGCAGTTCGGCGTGCGGCCGTGGACCCAGCAACCGAACCCTGTCGCCCAGCCCGCATCGTTCGATCAGCCCGGCAAGCCGCGCCTGGTCCGGCCCCTCGCCGACGATCAGCAGTTCGAACCCAGGAAGCTGCCGCATCGCCTCGATCGCATGGTGGTGGCCTTTGCGTTCGATCAGCAGACCGACTGAAATCAGCGTCGGCCGGCTCAGGCCGAGCGCCCGGCGCGCCGCGTTGCGATCCACCGGCGGCCGGAACAGCGTCGTATCCACTCCGTTGCGCAGCACCGTCACCTTGCCGGGCGGCGCACCCAGCTCGACCAACGCCTGCTTCAGCGCGGCGCTGACGGCGATCAGCGCGGCGGCGTCGCGGATCGCCCCACGGATCAGTCGCCGCGGCACCGCGTAGCGGGGGATCAGCGTCACGTCGGTGCCACGCACGGTGACCACCACGGGCAGCCCGAGCCGCTGGCCGAGCCACACCGCCGCGACCCCATCGGGGTAGAGGTAGTGCGCGTCGATCGCATCGAACGCTTCCCGCGCGTGCATCGCGCGCAGGACCGGCAGCAGCGCCCGAAACAACAGCCAGGGTGCCGGCGACATGCCGACGCGCGGCAATACGGGATAACGCGGGTGCAGCACCGCGAGCCCGTTACGTTGCTCCATGCGCGGCACGCGCGCATGTCGCGCCCAGTCGCCGAACCATGGCGCGGTGCTGGGAAACCACGGCACCGGCGCGACGACGGTGCTGGTGGCCGCGCCACTGGCGACGAAGTGCCGCAGGCGATTTTCCACGAAAACCCCGTGGTTTGGCCGTGCCGCACTGGGAAACAGCGTCGAAAAGGTCAGCAGGCGGATCGGGGCCACCGCGGAATGCCCCGGTGCGCTCAGCGGCAAGACGTTGTCACGATTTCTTGTTCAACTGGTCAAGCAACTGCTGCGCCTGCGCCTTCTCGGTGAAGTTGGCCTTGACCGCGACCACGGCGGTGAGAAGTTTGATGGCGGTGGCCTTGTCGCCGGTATCTTTCAACGCCACGGCATAGTGGTATTGGACCTGCGGATCGTTGGCGGCTTCGGCACTGGCCTGGCGCAACAGCAGCACGCCGGTATCCGCCTTGCCCGAAGTGGTGAGGATCCACCCGAGCGTGTCAGCCGTCTGTGCGCCGGGCGCCAGCACGTAGGCCTGCCGCGCCAGGTTCATCGCGCGGGGATCATGCTGCTGCTGATAGACCCAGGCCAGGTTGTTCAACGCGACCGGATCATGCGGTTTCTCGGCAAGAATACTCTGCAAATGCTTGGCAGCGTCATCCAATCGCCCCGCCGCGATGTCCAGCTCCGCCGCCTGTTCCAGGGCAACCAGGTCGTTGGGATGCTTGGCAAGCCAATCGGTCAATGTGGCGTGGGCCACATCGGCGTGCCCGCCGCGCAATTGGGCGCCGACAAGGCGCGACAGCAACATGGTCGAGGGAGCCTTTGCCAAAGCATCCGCATAGGCCTTGGCCGCATCGTCGGGTCGATTGGCCGCCAGGTAAACGTCGCCCGGGAGTGCCTGCGCCGCCGTGAAGTCGCGATCCTGCGATATCAGGTTCTTTGCGGCCGCCAGCGCCGCGTCCACGCCGCTCGCCTTCAGGTCGATCATCACGTAATCCAGCAGGAGCTGGTAATTGCGCGGCGTCGTGGCGATGCCGGCCTTCACCAGGTCGCGCGCGCTCTCGAAATCGCCTCGATCGACCAACAGGCCGACGAGCCGCCGCCGCACGGCGATCTGCGCCGGGTCCTGCTTGAGAATCAGGCCGTAGGTGTCGCGCGCCTGGTCCTTTTGGCCGAGCGCGAGATGGGCTGACGCCTCCAGGCTGAGGATCGCGTCGGACGTCGCGGCCGGCCCCTTGGTCTTTGTCCCAAGATCCAGCGCCTTCTGCGCACTGCCCGATCGGATGTAGAGATCGCCCAGGCTGTCGGTGATCCTGAGATCGTCCGGCGCGGCCGCATGGGCATGCTCCAGCAGCACGATCGCGTCCGGCAGGCGATTGCTCTGGGCGTAGTCCGAGGCCAGCATGGTCAATGCCGGCTCGGAGGCGGGTCGCTTGGCGAGGATAGTGGCCAGGATTTTCTCCGCGCCAGGGCCGTCGCCCTGCATCGCCATCACCCGCGCAAGGTTGATCTGCGCCGGCAGGAAGTCAGGGTGTTCCTGCGTGATGGCGGTGAAGGTCTTCCGCGCGCCGGCGGCATCAAGCCTGGAAAGTTGCAGCAGTCCGTCCAGGTTGGCGACGACGGGCGTGTTGCCCTCGGCGGCTTTGACCTTGGCCAGGGCATTGGCGGCTTTATCCATGTCACCGGTCGCCAGCGCGGCGAAGAACAGCGCCTCGCCGACCGCCGGCACCTTGGGCGCAATCTCCAGCGTATGCTCCAGGTCGTCCATGGCCGCACCAGGCTGGCCCATGCCCATCCGTACGGTGGCAAGCCGGGTCTGCACGCCGACATCGTTGGGCGCCAGGGTTTGCGCCTTCTGGAACGCCTTCACCGCGTCGTCGCCGCGGCCGGTCGCCGCGTAGGCGCGGCCGAGCATATCATAGGTCTCGGCATCCGCCTTGCCGGATTCGGCGATTTTGGCCAGCGTGTCGATCACCTCATCCGGGCGGCGCTTGGCGAACTGGATGCGGGCGAGGACCTTGTAGGCAGCCAGGTCGTTCGGCGCCCGGGCCAGATACCGTTGTGCCGCATCTTCGGCCTGCGCGATCTGGCCCAACTGCTGCTTGACCACGGCCAGCAGAAGATAGGCGCGCGGGATGCGCGCAATGTAGGCGGATATCCGGGCCAGATCGGCGTCGGCCGTCTTGTAGTCCTTTGCCTGGGCGGCCATCACCGCCTCAAGGTAGATCGCCTGCACATTGCCCGGCGTCGCCTTCAGCACGATGGCGAGATCCTGCGTCGCCGGTTCGGTCTTGTTCAGTGCGATCTCCAGGCTGGCGCGGTCGAGCCGGGCCTGCATGATGCTCGGCTGGTCGCTGACCAGGTCGTCGAGCACCGCCAAGGCGCCGGCCAGGTCTCCCTTCGCGCGCAGAAGCTGCGACTTGGCGAGCAGCGCCTCGGCTGATTTCGGCTGCACCGAGATCGCGTGGTCGATCTTCGCCTGGGCTCCGTTGATGTCGCCGCGCGACGTCAGCAGCCGCGCTTCGGCCAACAGCGGCTCCACCGCATTCGGCGCCTGCTGCTCCGCCTGGTTGAAGGATTTCTGCGCGTCGTCCGGCTTCTTCAGGCCGATTTGCGCGTAACCGCGGAACACCAGGATGGTGGCGTCGAGATTGGCGTCCTTGCCGCCGGGCTGCATTCGTTTCAAAATATCATTGAATTTGCTTTGCGCGAGCAACGCCTCGCCGAGCAGGCGGGTGGCAAGTTGCCGGTCGAAGCCCCGGTCGGCGGCGGCGCCGGCTTCGCGTTCGGCGGCGACCGGATCGCCGAGTTCGAACGCCACGCGGCCGAGCCAGTAGTGCGCCTCGCCGTTTTGCGGGTCGGAGCGGACCGCGTTGCGCAGGTCGATTTGCGCGGAACGAAGATCGCCCTTCTTGAGCGCCGCGTGCGCATCGGAGAGATAACTGGCATGGGCAGCCAGCGGCCAGACGCCGATCCAGGCACCCAGCAGAAGCCAACCAAGAGACCGGTACCGCATGACGTTCAACCTCAATCGCTATCCACTATGTCGTCGGCTTCGACCGGCCGCGAGGCGCGACCCGGCGCTGGTCCGGCGGCGATTTCCTCGGCGACATCGCCAACCTTGCCGAGATCGACTTCTATCGCGTGCGCCTGCATCAGGCTATAGAGCGTGGGCCGGCTGACGCCGAGCAGCCGCGCGGCGACGGACAGCGTATTATTGCTGCGCGCCAATGCGGCATGCAGGACTTCCCGTTCCGCCCGCAGCCGCGCCGCCCGCAGGTCGAGGTCGGGCAGCTTGTCGCCGGAGGGCGCCAGTTCCAGGTCGGCGGCGTCGATCAGGCGGCGATCCGACATCACCACGGCGCGCTTCAACCGGTTCTCCAGTTCCCGCACATTGCCCGGCCAGTCATGCGCCGACAGCGCCGCCGAGGCGGCCTCGGTGAAGCCGCGGATGTTGCGGCCGAATTCCTGGTTGAAGCGATTGAGGAAGAAGCTGGCCAGCAGCACCGCGTCGCCGCCGCGCTCGCGCAGGGCCGGGATCCGCACGGTGACCGCGTTCATGCGATAGAACAGGTCGCTGCGGAACGCACCTTCCCGGATGCGGCCTTCGAGTTGCTGGTTGGTTGCCGAAACGATCCGCACATCGACCTGAATCTTTTGCCGGCTGCCAATGCGTTCGACGATCTGGTCCTGCAGAAAGCGCAACAGCTTCACCTGCAGCGGATGCGGCAGGTCGCCGATTTCGTCGAGGAACAGCGTGCCCTTGTTGGCACTCTCGATCTTGCCGATGGTCTGCTTCACCGCGCCGGTGAAGGCACCGCGCTCATGGCCGAACAGCTCGGATTCCAGCAGGTTTTCCGGAATTGCCCCGCAATTGATGGCGACGAACGGCTGCTTGGCACGTGGGCCGAGTTCGTGCAGGGCCTGCGCCAGTGCCTCCTTCCCTGTACCGCTCTCGCCCAGCAGCAGCACCGGGACGTTGGTGGTGGCGAGCCGTTCGACATCGCGGCAGATCTTCAGCATGGACTGATGCGCGGTCACGATGCGGTCGATCGGCGAGCGTGCGGGCATCGACGCGAGGCGCCGGTTCTCCGCTTCGAGCCGGTGCAGGTTCAGCCCGCGCTCGATGATCGTGCGCAGTACCTCGATTTCCACCGGCTTCTCGCAAAAATCGTAGGCACCGGCGGCAACCGCCTTGAGCGCGTTCTTGCGTTCGCCGTTGCCGGTGACGATGATGACCTTGGTTTCCGGGGCGATGCGCTGCACTTCACCCAGCGTGGCGAAGCCTTCGCTCACTCCATCCGGATCAGGCGGAAGGCCGAGATCCATGATGGCGACCGGCGGCCGTTCCTTTTTGACCAGAGCGACCGCCTGCGACCGCGAATGTGCCAGCAGCACGTCGCACGCGGGAAAGGCCCAGCGGTATTGAGAGCAGAGGCCCTCATCATCTTCGACGATCAACAGTTTGGGCTTGGCCATCCGGGATATCCGTTCAGGCCCTGAGCGGCACGGCTTCGGGCAGAGCGGCGCGAACCGCCGGCAGCAGCAGCCGCATCGTGGTGCCGGCCTGGGGTCGGCTCAGCACGAGCAGGTCGCCCCCTGCTTCACGCAGCAGTTCGCGTGCCTGAAAGGCGCCGATGCCGTGGCCACCGTCTTTGGTGCTGGAGAACGGCTGAAACAATGCGTCGCGGATGAATTCCGGCGACATGCCCGAGCCCTGGTCAACGATGTCGATGGTCAGCGACAGCGGCTCATGGCGCATCCGCACGACCACCGGCGCGTTGCCGCCGGCGTCGATTGCGTTGTTCAGCAGATGGGTCACGACCGCGTCGAAGGATTCCGGATGGATCGCCGCGCCGGCGCTGTCATCGTCAAGTTCCAGCACGATGTCGGCATGCCGAGTCAGTCGGCATGCCTCGGCCACCTGCCGCAGCCGATCGCCGGGGGTAATCAGCGCATGGCTGCGCTCCTGGCGCTCAGCCTGGAGGCGAGTGAGCAAACGGCTGATCTTGGCCACGGAGGCGCGCACCGTGGCCAGCATGTCGCGCTGAAACGCGGGGTTGTCGGCGTGGATCTCGGCGTTGGTGAGCAGCATTGAAAGCTGGCCGGACACATTCTTTATGTCGTGCAGAACGAAGGCAAATCGCTGGCTGTATTCACGCAACTGCCGGGTCTGCGCCAGAACCTGGGCCGCGCGTTGCTCCGCCACCCGGCTTGCGACTTCACGTCCAACCACACGTAGCAGGTCGAACGCCTCGCGGTCCAGCCTGAATTGCGCGCGCGAGCGGGCCAGCACGACGAAGCCGATAAGCGTGCCGAGATGATTGAGCGGCACGGCGAGCCAGGCGCGCGGCAGTTCTGCGAACCAGCCGGCGGCGGAGGCGATCCGGTCCAGTTCGGCGATCCAGTCGCCATCGCGGAATTCCGGGACCAGGGCGTGGCCCGGCGGGATCGGCAGGGTAACCGCCGGCATGTTCCAGGAGCCGGCCCATTGGAACGCCACCTCGTCGGGGGCGCGCACGAACAGTGCCCCGGCCGGGCTGTCCACCACTTCCGCTACCGCATGGATCGCCCGGGTCGGCAATCCGGTATGCGCCACCGGTGCCGTCAGGGTCTCGATGCAGCGCATCCACTCCTTCCGGTAATCATATCGGTTGCTGAAGAAATGCTCCACCAGCGTCGCCCGGAGGCGCGAGCGGGCGGAGGCGGAGGTGACTGCGACCCCGACGGCCAGCACGCCGCCGAACATCAGCGAGACTTCGGCGACCATGCCCCATTCGGCGCCGCCGCGCCGGAAGATCTCGCCCGTCACCGCCAGACCCAGCAGAAAGATGCCGGACAGGACGAGGGTCGCGCTGTGGAACACCACGTCGCGCGAGACATGGATGTCGATGGCCCAGCGCCGGTTGCGCGCCGCGGCGATGGCGATCAGCGGTGCGGCGATCATGGTTACCGGCGCGCGCGCCGCGAACAGGGCGTGCGAGATGCGGTGGAACAGCAACGCGTCCGAGTAGAGGAGGAGATCATAGAGGAACAATCCGCCCAGCGCGACGCAGAGCAGATTGATATGCCAGCGCATCTCGGCAGGGGTGTTGAAGTAAAGGTTCTCCAGCAACAGGATATTGCCCACGGCAAATCCCAGCCGGATCGCGGCGCCGGCCGACCACATGGCGGTCGCGGGCTGATTGGCGAGGGCGTCGATCACCGGCAGGCCACCGACCAGCAGCAGCGCCAGCAGGCCCATCGTGACGAAAGTCTGCGTGAGCTGGCGTCGCACGGTCACGGTGCGGCGGTAGAGGTGCAGGATGAAGCCGAACCAGGCGGCGGAGCGCGCCAGGTCGAGGGCCGCGGGCAATCCGTCGTATGGGGTGGGCGATACGACGACGGCAGCGGCCCAGACGGCGGTGACAAGGCAAGCGGTGGCCAGCCAGAGCCCGGTGCGGCTCCGCTGCCGACGCACGAGGATGAGGGCGGCGAGGAGCCCATACAGCAGCGCACAACCGCCATGCAGCAGGGTCATCGCGGGAGCGTCGAGGATCATGGGGCGACGTTATACCTGGTTAATCGTTCCCGTGCAGTGGGGTTGCACCGCGAAACGGACCGTCGCGGCGCGACGCGCCGGATGACGGTTCGGCGAGGCGACCCGATCACCCCTCCACGGCGCTGCCGCGCCTCGATGTTGAGCCTCGCCGCGGCTCAACCGCATTTCGTGCGCGAGGTTTATCGCGCGCCTTCACGGAACAGGATGACCCGCACTGTGGCCATCAGGATCAGCAGGTCGAGGAGCAGGCTGCGGTTCTTCACGTAATACAGGTCGTATGCCAGCTTCTCGCGGGCGTCCTCGACCGAGGCGCCGTAGGGGTAATTCACCTGCGCCCAGCCAGTGATCCCCGGCTTGACGTAGGCTCGCTGACGATACAGCGGAATCACCCGGGTGAGTTGCTCGACGAAATGCGGCCGCTCCGGCCTTGGGCCGATCATGCTCATCTCGCCAGCCAGCACGTTGATGAGTTGCGGCAGTTCGTCGATGCGCATGGCGCGGATCAGGCGGCCGACACGGGTGACGCGGGGATCCTGCTGTTGCGCCCAACGGGGGTCGCCACCGGCCTCGGCATCCACCCGCATGCTGCGGAACTTGCACAACGTGAACGGCTTGTCATGCAGCCCGAGGCGCTGCTGGCGGTAGAGGACCGGCCCAGGGCTGTCGAGCTTGATCGCCAGTGCGGTCACCAGCATCACCGGCAGGGTCAGCACCAGCAGGGACAGGCTGACCGCGACGTCCAGGGTGCGCTTCAGGGCATTGGTCACTCGCCCCTGGGCGAACCCCTCGGCGCATAGCAGCCAATGGGCATCGACCGTCTCGAGATCGATGCGCCCCAGGTGCTGCTCGCAGAAGGCGGTGACGCTCAACACCCGCGCGCCGCGCAGCTTGCTATCCAGCAGCGCCGCGGCATTGGGTGCCGCGTCGGCCTGATCGGCGACGATGACGCCCCAGATGCGCTGCTGGCGCAGGTGGCCGGGTGAGAGGGAGGGGATTGCGGCTGCAACGACCGGCTCGAACAAACGCACCTGGCGGCTGCGGATCAATTCGACGAGGCGGGCGGTGCGGCGCTCGGAGCCGAGGATGAGGACGCGGCGCACCATGCCGTCGCGCCGAACCATGGCGCTGAAGGCGAGATGGGTGGCCAGGATGCTGGCTTGCCAGACCAGCAGCACCAGGACCAGCCAGAATATGACCCGGCCGGTCAGGCTGATGTGGAAGCCACCGCTCACCAGCAACAGGATGGGAAACGCGACGATTCCGGCAGCCGCGGCGGTCACCACGAGGCGCCGCCGCTCCAGGCAGACCTCGGGCCGGTAGAGTCCGATCGTGACGGCGATGCTGGCGGTGACGACCGCGAACATGGCCGCGAGGTTGGTAAAATGGGTGTCGAGGCCGGAAGACACGAGGTTGAGTGCGGCGGGTCCGCCTGGCACATTGAGGAAGGCTTCGATGATGAGGAACGAAAATATCAGCTCGATCAGGCCGAGCGCGGCCGTTTCGAGCGACACGTATTGCGCAAGGATACGCGTCATTCACCCCCCTAACGCTGCGGGGCCGGCGCGCACGCCAAGCCCGAGCCGACCTTGTTCACGCACTCCTGAGGGTCCGGCCTGCACGCCATGCCGGGTTCCTCATGCATTGACCGGCGATCGATCGTCCTGTCCAGAAATTTAGCGCGACCGTCCAGCAAATGCAATCTTTCTTGTAGGCGAGGGCGATTATTTGAACGTTCGTCTTTCAGGCACCCTTCAATTTTGGCCGGGGCTGAAAAATAATCGCACAAACGGGGCCGCATGAGGGGCGGACTGGCGAAGATTTACAACCTATGGTACAGAAGACGGGAACGGGACACCCCCCGCACGCGCAGTGTTCCTCGCACAGTTTGGTTGCAATGACCCGGATCTGATGGTAGGAACCATACTACGAATGGGCGACCAACTGCTACCGCCATTTACCGGTTGCAGGGGCGAACTGGAGGCGTGTAGCTCATTGGCAGAGCGCTGCCTTTACGTGGCAGATGAGGGGGTTCGATTCCTTCCGCGCCTACCGCCCCTGCCATTCCTGTTTAACAATATTCCGAGGTCCGCGTGACTCCCTCCCGACGTGCCCTGTCGATCCCCGTCTCCCTTATGGCCATTGTCTCGGTTCTCGCCTGCGCGCCGCTGGCCGCCTGCGGGGGGCCGACGGCCGGCCCGCCCGTCGGCAAGATCGCCGCCGCAACGGATGCCGCCGCCGCGAAGAACGACGAGTACGTGATCGGTGCCGGCGACTCGCTCAGCGTGTTCGTCTATCACAACCCCGACCTCAGCGAACCCGGGGTCGCCGTGCGTCCGGACGGCCGCATCTCCACGCCGCTGATCAACGACATCATCGCTGCCGGCAAGACCCCCACCCAACTCGCCCACGAGCTCCAGGACCGGCTGAAAAAATACATCCAGGACCCGATCGTGACGGTGATCGTCCGCTCGTTCGTCGGTCCGTCCGACCGGCAGGTCAAGGTCATCGGCGAGGCCACCGACCCCGAGGCCATCCCCTACCGCGACGGCATGACATTGCTTGACGTGATGATCGCGACCAAGGGCCTGACAAAATACGCCGCCGGAAACCGGGCAGTAATCATCCGGCGTGATGCTGGAGGCAAGCAGCAGACGATCCATGTGCACCTCGGTGATCTGCTGAAGGACGGCGACATCAACCAGAACGTGGCCATGCAGCCGGGCGATACCCTGATTATCCCGCAATCGTGGTTCTGAGTACCCGGCGCCGATAGGAGTTTCGTCGTGGATAACGTCCGCATTCTCGTCCAGCAGTATCTCAGGGCCGCATGGCGGCGGCGCTGGATGGGCGTCATTGTCGCCTGGCTGGTATGCGGCCTGGGCTGGGTTGGGGTCTATATGATCCCTAACGAGTTCGAATCGAGCGCGCGGTTGTATGTGGACGCCGACGCGGTCCTCACGCCTCTGCTGCGCGGCATCGCCGCGGAATCGTCGCCGACCACCCAGCTCGAAATCCTGCAGCGAACCCTGTTGAGCCGGCCCAACCTTGAGAAGCTGATTTCCAAGACCGACCTCGACCTCACCATCAACTCGCCGGCCGACCGGGAGCGGTTGATCACCCGGCTGGGCAACGCGATCCGAGTGGTGCCGCAGACCAAGAACCTGTTCACCATCACCTACCGGGACCCGAGTCCTAAGATGGCGCACGACGTGGTGCAAACCCTGCTGACGATCTTCATCGAGAGCGCCACCGGGAACAACCGGTCGGACATGGACAATGCCCGGCGGTTCCTCGAGCACCAGATCGCCTCGTACCAGCAGCAGCTCCGTGCCGCCGAGAAGCGCCGGGCCGATTTCCGGGAGCGCTATATCGACATCCTGCCGAACGCGGCCACGCCGGGCGTTCCTGCCCTGGATGCGGCGCGCAACAACGTGGCGAGCCTCGAAGGCAAGCTGCAGGACAAGGTCATGGCGCGAGACGCGCTGAAGCAGGAAGTCGAAAGCACGCCGCCGATGCTGGTCGTGGAAACCACGCGGCAGCAATTGGCCCAGGCAATAGGCATGCAGTCCACGGCCAAGACGCGGCTGGCGGAGGCGGAAGATCAGCTCCGCATGCTGCTGCTGAAGGACACCAACGACCACCCGGACGTCATCGCGCAGCGCAAGCTGATCGAATCGCTGAAGACGGCGCCGGCGGACAGGCCGAGGGCGCCGGGCGCCGCGGCGGCCGCGCTGCCGGATACGCTGAAGCGGTCGGTGCCCAATCCGGTCTATGACCAACTCAAGGTGAAGCTCATCGACGCCGATACCCAGGTGGCCGCACTGCAACGCCAGCATCACGCAGCCATGGCATACCGCGACAAGCTTGAGAAGATTCAACGCGAACAGCCGGGCCTGATCGCGGAATACGAAAATACCGACCGCGACTATACCGCGCTGCGCACGAGCTACGAGGAGCTGCTCTCCCGCCTGCAGTCCGCCAACATCGCCCAGGCGGCCGACACCCAGGCCGACAAGGTGAAGCTGCAGATCGTTGACCCGCCGGAGATGCCGCGGTTGCCGGCGGCGCCCAACCGGATGCTGCTGGTGACCGGCGTGTTGCTGGCCGGTTGCGCCGCTGGCCTGGGCGTCACCGTGTTGTTCGGCCAGCTCGACCGTTCGTTTGCCACCGCGGACGATCTGCGTGCTCTCGGAATGCCGGTCCTGGGCGGCATTTCCATCCTTGGCTTGGCCTCGTTGCGGCAGCGGCTAACCACCGTGGCGCGGTTCGGCGTCGCGGTCGTGCTGCTGGTCGGCATCTATGGCGGCCTGATCGTCCACATCCTCCGTTCGTCGGCATTGATCTGAATGGCCACTCCAAAATCGCATCTGGTTGAACGCGTCGCCGAGCGGCTGCTGCAGTCCGGCGCGTTGGAAGAATCGGCGGCCCATCTGCTGGGGTCCGACCGGGCGGCGGCCGACTCGCTGTCGGCGAAGAAAACCATCGGCCGGAACGGCGGACCTGAAACCGGCCCGCCATCTGCCAATGGCTTTGCCATCGCCCCTTCCCTTGGGCTTGCCAGTGAGATCGGCGCCGGGATCAACCTGCTGGACCGGCGGAGTGAACCGGACGAAGCCGCGCCTGCCCTGGCTGCACCCGCCATCCTGCGCAGCCCGGAACTGCCACCCGGCCCGGGTTCGGTCGATGCGGTGGCGCTGGAGCGCGCCGGCATGGTGGACTGGTCGCGCACGCGCAGCCGCGTCTCCGAAGAATTCCGGCTCGTGCAGCGGCAAATCCTGCGCAACGCCTTCGCGCCACCGGGCGCCGAGCCCGGCTTTACCAACCTGCTCATGGTGACCAGTGCGCGGCCAGGCGAGGGCAAGAGCTTCACCGCAATCAACCTTGCCGGCAGCATCGCTCGCCAGGGCAACAACCACGTGCTGCTGGTGGACGCGGACTCCAAGCGCGACTCCATCTGCTACCCGATGGGGCTGGCGGACGCTCCGGGCTTGCTCGACCTCGCTGCCAACCCAAAGCTCGATCCCGGCCCGATGATCGTCCGGACACCGATCGAGCAATTGTCGATCCTGCCGATCGGGCGGGAGCGCGAGCGCAGCCCGGTGCTGTTCTCCTCGCAGGAGATGATCCGGCTGATCCAGAGTCTTGGCCGGCGCTATGCCGACCGCCTGCTGGTGCTGGACGCGCCGCCCTGCCTGTCCACCAGCGACCCCGCGGTGCTCGCCCCGGTGGTGGGGCAGATCCTGTTTGTCGTCGAAGCCGAACGGACCCAGCGGGATGAGATCGAGGCATCGCTCGACCTGATCCAGGCCTGTCCGACCATCGCGCTGGTGCTGAACAAGCAGCAGATCTCCTCGCGCTACACGTTCGGCGCGTACTCTTCTTACTACTCGTCCTGACGCGACGGCGTAGCGACCCGAGAATATGGCAGCCGAGGCAGCGCCGTTCCGAACTGCCGTCCGATTGGCGGGTGCCACCGTTGCGGTGCTTATGGCGCACCCCGGGCTCGCTGTGGCATTTCCGCTCGTGGACCCCACCAACGACACGACCCTGCCGGGCGCCGCGGCGGACCTCGCGACGCCGGATGCGCAGGATCTGCGCCACCAGATGCAACTGGCCAACGGGTTCGCCGGGGGGGCGGCCGGCGGCGGCTGGACCATCCTGCCGCGCATCGAGATCAATGAGGCGTTCAACGACAACGTGCTGCAGGTGAATGCGCCGCGGCGCTGGGACCTGGAGACGCTTGTCACCCCAGGGGTCAGTGTCATCGGCGACCTGCCGCGGTTGCAAGTGAGGCTGGACTACGCGCCGACCGTGGAGATGTTCGCCCGCGACGGACCACAGAATTCGTTGATCCAGCAACTCAACGGGACCGGCCTGGTGACCGTGGTACCCGATCTCGCCTTCATCGACCTGCGGGCGTTTGCCGGCGCGGAGGCGGCCAATGGCCTGATCGGCGGCATCGGCCCGGGCGGCAGCCTGGGTGAGGCTGGTGCCGGGACGCTGGCCGGCGCGGCCAGCAACACGCTTGGCATCGCCAAGAATAACCGCACGCAGACGGACAATTTCGGGATTTCGCCATACCTGTTGCACACGTTCGGCGACTACGGCACCGCCAAGCTCGGCTATTCGATGTCGCTGACCACCAGCGACACCACGTCCGGCTTCGCGCCTTCGCCGTATCCAAGCAGCAACACGCAGGGAACCAGCCTGGTGACGACCGAGCAAATCGCGGAGTTCACCAGCGGCGATGTCCTGAGCGAGTGGCAGAACGCCCTCGACGTGGACCTGACCCAGACGACGACAAAGACCGATCAACAGGTCAGTGCGACCGGCACGGTGTCGGCGATTCCGCGCACCACGATCGGCTCGAGCCGCCAGATCATCTCCGACAAGCTCAGCTATGCCGCCACGCACTGGGCCACGATCTTCGCGACGTTCGGCCATGAGAATATCAGCTATACGACAGCCGGCTTTCGCAGCATCGACGATTTCACCTGGAGCGCCGGCACTGACTTGCAGCCCGATCCGAACAGCGACCTTACCGTGAGCTACGGGCACCAGAATGGGTTCGACTCGCTCCAGGCATCCGGCCGCTACGCCTTGTCGGCCAGGACCACCGTCATCGGCAGCTACAGCGAAACGCTTGGCACCCAGCTCGAACAGGTCAACTCCCTGGTCCAATTCGGCGTGATCGGCCCCAATGGCCAGTTCATCGACGGCGCGAACGGCGCCCCGCTGCTGTTCAGCGCGTACCAGCCGTCATTGGCGCCCAGCGTGTTCCACTACCGCACGTTCGACCTGAACGTGCAGACGATCCTGGACCGGGACATCATCAGTCTGGGCGCGGTCGTATCGGAGCAAACTTCGGTGGGCCGCGGCACGCAAAGTGCGCTCGATACGAAATCGGCGACGCTCCAGTGGCAGCGTGACCTGCGGCCCGACCTGTCGCTCACCTCGTATGCGGCCTATACGACACAGTCGCAATCCGGCGGCGGAGGCTTCCTTCAGTCGCTCGTTATCGGGGCGACCCTGAACTATATTCTGACCGACACCTTGACGGCCCATCTGCGATATATCTTCAACGACCGCAACGCTTCATCGGTGACCAACCGGATGTACCAGAATCTCGTCGTCGTCGGCATCACCAAGCAATTCTGACCGGTTGCCGTGTACGAGAAATTCTACCACTTCTCTGGCATTCCCTTCCTGCTGACGCCGGACAGCCGGTTCTTCTTCGGCTCCAGCGGCCACAGCCGGGCGATCGCGCACCTGGTTTACGGGTTGGCGCAGGAGGAGGGCTTCATCGTCATCACCGGCGAGGTCGGAGCGGGCAAGACCACGCTGGTGGAGCAGCTCTGGTCGCAGCTCGATCGTCATACTTATTTCATGGCCCGCATTGTCACCACCCAGGTGTCGGCGGATGACCTGCTGCGCCTGGTGATGGACAATTTCGGCATCGGCGACACACCCGGCCTGGACAAGGCGACGCTGCTGCGCCGCTTCGAGTTCATGGTGCAGGAGCAGCGCCGGGCCGGCAGGCGGTGCCTGCTGGTGGTGGACGAAGTGCAGAACCTGCCGTTCGCCGCGCTGGAGGAACTGCGCATGCTGTCCAACATCACGGTGGACGGCCGTGCCTCGCTACAGACGATCCTGCTCGGCCAGCCACAGTTCCGGCCTATTCTGGCCAGCCGCGACGCAGAGCAACTCCGCCAGCGCGTGCTCGCGTCGTATCACCTTGGTCCGCTCACCGAGGCCGAGACGCGAAGCTATATCGACCACCGGCTGAAGATGGTGGGCTGGGAAGCCGATCCGCGCTGGGACGACGCCGCCTATGCCATGGTGCATCGTCAAACCGGCGGCATTCCGCGCCGCATCAACACCCTTTGCTCTCGCGTACTGCTGTACGGCTCGCTGGAGGATGCGCACGTCATCACCGCGCCGATGGTCGAGATGACGGCGGGCGAGTTGAATCAGGACCTCGGGGCCGGCCTGGCGCCGGCGCCATCGCCGCCGAGCCCGGTCAATGGCGGCGCCGGCGAGCCTGACGCGGTGCTGCGGCGGATCGAGGCGCTGGAGGTCAGCGCCGCGCGGCAGGAGCGGGTGTTTCGCCGCATGCTCGATCTGTTCGGCGCCATCAAGGAACCGCACCGATGAGCCGGGCGCCAGGCGCGGCCGATCCGCCGGTGGTCAACGCGATGACGGTCGATGTCGAGGACTGGTTCCAGGTGCAGGCCTTCGCCCACTGCATCGCCCGCGCCGACTGGGACGGCAGCGTGCGGCGGGTGGAGGCGAATGTCGATCGCATCCTGGCGCTGTTCGATGCGGCGAGTGTGCGGGCGACGTTCTTCACCTTGGGCTGGATCGCCGAGCGCCATCCCGCGACGGTCCGCCGCATCGTCGCGGCGGGGCACGAGCTGGCAAGCCACGGCTGGGAGCACATCCGAGCCGACACCCAGGACAAGGCAAGTTTCCGTGCCGACGTGGAGCGCACCCGCCTGACGCTGGAGGATATCGGTGGTGTGCCGGTCGCCGGATATCGCGCGGCGACGTTCTCGATCGGTGCCCGCAACCAGTGGGCGTTCCGCGTGCTGGAGGAAGCGGGCTACGCATACAGCTCCAGCATCAATCCGATCCGCCACGATCTGTACGGCATGCCGGACGCGCCGCGGGTGCCGTTCCGGCCGGACGGCGGCGCGCTGTGGGAACTCCCGATGACGACCGTCGCGGCTCTTGGCCGCAACTGGCCCTGCGCCGGGGGCGGCTTCTTCCGCCTGTTGCCGTATGAGCTCTACCGGCGCGGCCTCGCCGCGGTGAACCGGCGCGAGCGGATGGCCGGCATATTCTATTTCCATCCGTGGGAGATCGATCCCGGCCAGCCGCACGTCCCCGGTTGCGGTTGGAAGTCGCGCGTGCGGCACTACACCAATCTCGCGCGCATGCAGGGCAAGCTTGAGCGGGTCCTGCGGGAATTCGCGTGGGACCGGATGGACCGGGTGTTCGGTGCGCTGCTGCCCGGAGTTGGGGTTGGAGCTGAAGCCGTAGTGACTCCCCCTCCCTCAAGGGGAGGGGGAGCCAGACAGCGTCCGCCTGAGCCATATCCATGCCGATTGCCATCCGAACGCTTGACGATGCCAGCGCGCCCGCCTGGGACGCGTTCGTGGACGCCATGCCGGATGCCACGTTCTTTCATCGTGCCGCATGGGCCCGGGTAATCCAGGCGGCCTTCGGCCATCGCACGTTCTTCGCCTTTGCCGAACGCGACGGCGCCATCACCGGCGTTCTGCCCCTGGCGCAGGTGAAGACTCTGCTGTTCGGCAACACGCTGGTGTCCAGCCCGTTCTGCGTCTATGGCGGCGTGCTCGCGTCGGACGCCGACAGCGCCGCCGCGCTGGAGGCACACGCCGCCGCATTGCTGCGCAACACGGGCGCCAGCGCGGTCGAGCTCCGCGATCGCACCGCGGCGGCGGCAGGCAGCGACTGGGTGGGTCGCCCGGACCTCTACGTCACATTTCGTAAGCCGATCGAGTCCGACCACGACCGCAACATGAAAGCGATTCCCCGCAAGCAGCGGGCCATGGTGCGCAAGGGCATCCAGTTCGGCCTCACCTCGGTCTGCCATCGCGACACCGCGGTGCTGCACCGCACCTACGCCGAGAGCGTGCGCAATCTCGGCACGCCGGTGTTCTCGCGCCGGTATTTCGACGTTCTGCTGGCGGCATTCGGCGACGCCGCCGACGTCGTGACGGTGCTGGACGACGGGCGGCCGATCGCCGCGGTGATGAATTTCTACTTTCGCGACGAGGTGCTGCCCTATTACGGTGGCGGCACGGCACAGGCCCGGCACCGCGCGGGAAACGACTTCATGTACTGGGAAGTGATGCGACGGGCAGCGGACCGCGGCTCTCGGTTGTTCGATTTCGGCCGAAGCAAGGTCGGCACAGGCGCGCACGCCTTCAAGCAGAACTGGGGATTCATGCCGGCGCCGCTGCCCTATCGCTACAAGCTCGCGCCCGGCGCCGCCATTCCGGATCACAACCCGCTCAATCCGAAATACCGGCTGTTCATCGCCGCCTGGAAGCGCCTGCCGTTGCCGGTCGCCAATCTGCTCGGACCGCCCATCGTGCGGGGATTGGGATGACAGTGTACGTCGCCCACGCACCGGGGTTGCGCCGGGAAGCGGATCGACGCGAAGCGAAGCACAGGGTGAGGGTGCCGCGTGCCGACCCGGTCACCCTTACTCTCGCGGCTATCGCGTCCCGCGCCGATCCGCTGCGCGGCTCAGCCTCGCGTAGCGGGAAATGTGGACAACACGCCGATGCGTGACCTTCTGTTCCTGGCGCATCGCGTGCCGTATCCGCCCGACAAGGGGGACAAGATCCGCGCCTGGCACATGTTCCGCCATCTCGCGCAGACCCACCGCATGCATCTCGGCTGCTTCATCGACGACCCGGCCGACTGGGAACATCTGCCGGCGCTGCGGGCGATGTGCGCCGACCTTGCCTGTTTTCCGCTGCACCCGCGCCGTGCCCAGCTGAAGGCGCTGCTGCGGCTGCGCCCCGGCCAGCCGCTGTCGCTCGGCTATTTCCACGACCGCCGGCTGCAACGCTGGGTGGATGCGAAACTCGCCGATCCGGCGATCGAACGGGTGTTCGTGTACTCCTCGGCCGTAGCCGCCTATGCGATGCACGCCGCGACAGCCAGGCGCGTGCTGGATTTCGTGGACGTCGATTCCGCGAAATGGACCACCTATGCCGCCCAGGCTCGCCAACCGATGCGCGCCGTCTGGGCGCGCGAAGGCCGCACCTTGCTCGCCTTCGAGCGCCGGGCCGCGGCGTCCTACGACTATTCGATGTTCGTCTCCGAGCATGAGTGGCAGCATTTCGTGGCACTCGCACCGGAAGCGGCCGGCCGCAGCGGTTGGGTGTCGAACGGTGTCGATTTGGCGTTCTTCTCCCCCGATCTCACCTTCGCCCCGCCATTCGAGCCATCCGGCGCGGACCTGGTGTTCACCGCGCGCATGGACTACCGGCCGAACATCGATGCCGCGGCGTGGTTCGCTGGGTCGGTGCTGCCGGTGCTGCGCGCGCGGCGTCCGGCGGCGCGGTTCTGGATCGTCGGCGCCGCGCCGACGCCGGAGGTGCGACAACTCGCCGCCTTGCCCGGGGTGCAGGTCACCGGCCGGGTGCCCGACACACGGCCGTATATCGCCGCGGCCGACGTCGTGGTGGCGCCGCTGCGGATCGCCCGCGGCATCCAGAACAAGATATTGGAGGCGATGGCAATGGGCCGGCCAGTGGTTGCTACACCGGAAGCATTTGCGGGCGTGCGGGCGACGCCCGGACGGGATATTCTGCTGGCCAGCGGAGTGGATGACACGGTGAGGAACATCATTGACGTGCTCGACGGACGGCATGCCACGCTCGGCGCGGCAGGGCGGCGCGCGGTTGAAGCGGCGCATCAGTGGCCGGTGACGCTGCGCCCGCTCGATCGCCTGTTCGGCGACACCGCGGACACGCTCGAGCGCACTCCAGCAGGACAGGCAGCATGAGCGAGCGCGCCCTGGTTCACCCGAATCTTTCCGCCACCTGGCGCGGCCAGCGCGGCGTGGCGATCACGCTTGGTCTCGGCGTCGTGGCGCTCGGCCTGCTGTTCAATGAGGAGGTCGCCGCCGCGGTCCGCACCTGGATTGACTCCACGGCCTACAACCACAGCTTCCTGGTCATTCCGATCGCCGCCTATCTCGTCTGGGACCGGCGCAGCAAATTGCGCGGCTTCGCCGCGGTGCCTATGCCTCTGGCGGCGCTTGCCGGAATCCCGCTCGCACTGGTCTGGTTGCTGGCAGAACGCCTAGGCATCATGGAGGGTCGCCAGCTCATGGCGATGAGCTTCGTCGAGCTGCTGGCGCTTGCGGTCCTCGGCTGGCGCCTGTGGTGGGTGCTCTGCGGGCCGCTGCTCTATCTGTATTTCCTGGTGCCGTTCGGCGCATTTCTAACGCCGAAGCTGCAGGATTTCACCACCGCCTTTGTCCGCTACGGCCTCGAAGTACTGCACATCCCGGCGTATATCACCGGATACACGATCGAGATTCCGGAAGGCACGTTTTATATCGCCGAGGCCTGCGCAGGGTTGCGGTTCCTGATCGCCTCGATCGCCTTCGGCTGCCTGTATGCCTTGCTGATGTACCGCAGTCCGTGGCGCCGCGTGCTGTTCATCGCCGCCTCCATGGTCGTGCCGGTGATCGCCAACGGCATCCGCGCCGTCGGCATCGTCGCGCTCGGCCACGTGCTTGGCAGTGCCCAGGCGGCCGCCACCGATCACATATTGTATGGCTGGATATTCTTCTCGCTGGTGATCCTGCTGCTGATCGCGCTCGGGCTGCCGTTCCGCGAGGACATCGAAGCCCCTGGCGCGTCGCCGGCGCCGCGGCCGGACCTGCCGGCCACCGGCAACGGCCATTGGCGCGCCGCCGCACTGGCCGGCGGAGTCGTTGTCGCGGTCGCGGCGGTCAGTCCGGTTCTGGCGATGCAACTCGATCGCATCGGGCAGCCGGCCACCGCATCCATCCCCCTGCTAGCCTTCGGACCGGACTGCGCCGATTTGCCAGCAGACGCGCCCGCCCCGCTGGACATCCCCGGCAGTGTCGTCACGCAGCGCGTCGCCTGCGATGGGCAGGTGTTCGACGTGCGGCTGGACGTATTCGGGAGGCGCAGCACCGCCGCGCCGGTGCTGGCTGCGGCGCGCTGGCTCGCCACCATCCCCAATCCCACCAATGAGGAGGAATTCACCATCGAGAGCGCCTGGCTGCCGATGCCGGCGGGCCCGCGGCGGTTGTGGCGGCTGACGCGGCTCACGCAGCCGGGGCCGATGATCGCCGTGGCCATCTGGGTGGACGGCAAGCCGGCAACGGGCGGGTTGGCGATGCGCGCGCGCCTCGCCTGGACCAGCCTGGTGGGCGCGCGGTTCGCGCCCGTCGTGGTCGCGGTCACCCCAGAGCTCGACCACACCAGGATGATGCCTGAGTCCGAGCGAAGGACAGTGGAATCGCTGGTCCGGTTGCTGGCGCAAGCCGACATATCCGATCAGGTCGAGCGCATTGCCGCGCGGCGATGAGCATTGGCGGGGAGCATTGGCGGGGAGCATTGGCGGGGACTTGCGGTGCATTCTCGGGTCCGCTCGACTGCCGGCCGTGGCGTTCGGCAGGCAATCCCTGCCCATCCGAAAGCATGCCTCCATGTTCCGGCTCCTCCGAGCCTTGCTTGCGGCGACAATCCTGATTGCGACCACCGCCGCTATCAGCGTCTGCGCGCAGACGCCCCCGCATGCCCTCATGCCAGGGCAAAAACTGGCCTTCTTGCCGCACAAGCTTTGTCCACCAGGAGTGGTTCGAAACGAGAGCCATCTTGCCGGCAATTCTGCCGGTTGCTGGGTAACACACGCGACGTGCCTCAAGTATGGGAGAGTCGCGTGGTTCAACTCCCCCACTGCGGGGATAATTCCCTTCTGTTTGCATGGCTCTGGCACGGCCAACTCCGACTATAGGGCAACGTATGCTCCCAGCGATCAGGCATGCACCTCCCGGCACGGCTACGTTGTTAACCTCTACGGGCACGCGTGCTTCGTGCCTAGTGCGCCGAGTCGCTGATATTGCGGGGACCAGCCGGAGCGGTCGATCGGACTGCCGTGTCAGGCTCTGGCAACGGGAATTTGCGGTCGGCACGAATCAGGACGGCGGGGCCAGCCATGCTCTGGCCCCGGTCGTTCAGGCATAGCAGACATGGTGCGCCCGGATCGCGGGCGGCCCGGTCGGTGGACCTGTGGCGGTACGGGCAAGGACCTGCCGGCGGAACGCAGGCGGCCGTGCAGGCTCGGCTGCGGAACGCACAATGTTCCTGGGTGCGGGCGAGGGAGCGGCGGCCGCCGCCTGCGGCGACAGCAGCAAGGCCATTGCCGCGGCTGCCGGAGTGGCCACGGTCTCTCCGATTATCCCCGGCAAGATGGCCGGGTTTTCCCACCATTGCAGCCCGCACGGCCTGGCGCCGGCGCGGAACCCCTTCACACTGCCGCCAAACGCCACGATGGTGCGGGCCAGGTACGGCCAGTCCGGGTGGCCCGGCCCGATGCCGCGGCGCTGGCACATCCAGGCG